>JBAUTZ010000104.1:0-2208 GCA_049582445.1 Burkholderiales bacterium | reverse complement strand
CGCCTTACCTATGCGCAGCTGCTCGAGGCCGCGCGCCGCGCCGCGGGCGGCATGCAGGGACTCGGCCTCGTCGAAGGCGATCACGTCGCGATCCTGATGGGCAACGACGAGAAGTGGCTCGCGCTCTTCTACGGCGCGGCGCTGGCGGGCCTCGTCACGGTGCCGGTCAATACGCGCTTCAAGACCGCGGAGCTCGGCTTCTGCCTGCAGAAGGCCGGCTGCAAGGCGCTCTTCTATGTCGAGCGCTTCCTCAACAACGACTATGGGGCGATGGTGCGCGAACTGCGCCCGCCGCTCGCGTTCGCCGTCTCGCAGGCGATGCCGGACGGCGAGTTCCGCGGCGCGCGGGTCGCGCCGGGTGACCTGCTGCTCGTCCAGTTCACCTCGGGCACCACCGCGTACCCCAAGGGCGTGATGCTGACGCACGACAACATGCTGCGGAACGCCTTCGCCGCGGGCACGAGGATCGGCGTGCGGCCCGACGACCGGTATTTCAACTGCCGGCCGTTCTTTCACGTCGGCGGCTCGACGCTGTCGGCGCTGATGGCGCTCGTCTTCGGCGCCTGCCTGGTGACGCTGCCGACCTTCGAGGCGGGTGCCGCGCTCGCGATGATGGAGCGCGAGCGTTGCACGCTCACTTCCGGCAACGACACCATCTTCCAGATGCTGATGGGACACGAGGATTTCGCCAGGCGCAGGCTGTGCCTGCGCGGTGGCTGGGCGGCGGCGGGCCCGCAGACGATGAGGAAGATCATCGACGTCCTCGGCGCGAAGGAGATCTGCGCCGCCTATGGCCTGTCGGAGGCTTCGCCCAACGTGGTGATGAGCGACTGGCGCGAGCCTGAGACGCTGCGGGTGCAAGGCCTCGCGAAGCCGCACGAGGGCCTCGAGCTGCGCATCTCGCCTGAGGGCGAGATCCAGTTGCGCGGCTGGAGCGTGATGCGCGGCTACTACAACGACCCCGAGCAGACGGCGAACGCGTTCACCGTCGACGGCTGGCTGCGCACCGGCGACCTCGGAGCGCTCGACGCCGAAGGACGCCTGCGCATGGTCGGGCGCCTGAAGGACGTGTTCCGCGTCGGCGGCGAGAACGTCGCGCCGGCCGAGGTTGAGGAGGTACTGCTCGCGCATCCCGCGGTGGCGAGCGCGCAGGTGGTCGGCGTGCCCGACACGCGCCTGGGCGAAGTGCCCTGCGCCTATGTCACCCTCAAATCCGGCGCGCGCGCCGCCGAGTCGGAGCTGATCGCCTGGGCGAAGGAACGTTCGGCGAATTTTCGCGTGCCGCGGTATCTCAGGATCGTGCCCGACTTCGAGGCCATCGGCATGACCGCCAGCGGCAAGGTGCAGAAAGCGAAGCTGCGCGAGCACGCGGTGCGCGAGCTGGGACTTTAATTGGACTCTGACCCCATTTTCCCGTGATCGGCCGCGCCGTTCTGTTCCTTTCCTTCGCCGCATTTGCCAGCGCGGCGAGCCTGCGCGCGGTCGATCCGCTGCTGCCGCTGATCGCGGGCGAGTTCCACGTAACGGCCGGCGCGGCGGCGTCGGTCATCACCGCCTTTTCGATCGCGTACGGGCTGTTGCAGCTGCTCATGGGTCCGCTCGGCGACCGCTACGGCAAGTTCCGCATGGTGGTCATCCTTTGCGCGCTGTCGGCGATCGGCTGTCTTGCCTGCGCGCTGGCGCCATCGCTCCTGCTGCTGCTCGTGGCGCGCTTCGCCTCGGGCGCGACCGTTGGCGCGATCGTGTCGCAGGCGATGGCATGGATCGGCGACGCGGTGCCGTACGAGCGGCGTCAGCCGGTTCTGGCGCGCTTTCTGATCGGCCACATGCTCGGTGTCGCCTTCGGCACCGCGGGTTCCGGGGCGCTCGGTGAATGGCTCGGCTGGCGCGCGATTTTCGTCGCGCTCGCGCTGCTGTACGCGGCGACCGCGGCGCTGCTCTGGATCGAGCTGCGCCGCAATCCGCACACGCGCGAGTCCGGCCCGCCCGTGGCTTCCTTCGGCGCGGCGTTCCGCCGCATGGGGAGCCTCCTCGGCGGGCGCTGGGTGCGCGTCATCCTCGCGATCGTGTTCGTCGAGGGCGCCCTGTTCTACGGTGCGCTCGCGTTCGTGCCGTACTACCTTCACCAGCGTTTCGGCGCCGGGGTGGCCGCGAGCGGCGCGCTCGCCGCGGTGTTCGCCACGGGCGGGCTGGTCTACGCCGCCGTCG
>JBAUTZ010000103.1:0-2616 GCA_049582445.1 Burkholderiales bacterium | reverse complement strand
GCGTGATGGGGCGCGCCGCCGGCGCCTTCGCCGAGTACGCGCTGATCGACGCGCGCGAGGCGATCCCGGTGCCGCAGCGGCTGTCGTGGGAGCAGGCGGCCGCGGTGCCGCTGGTGTTCATGGTGGTGCACGACATGCTGATCGGCCAGGGCCGGCTCGCGGCGGGCCAGTGGCTGCTCATCACCGGCGTGTCGTCGGGGGTCGGCGTCGCGGCGCTGCAGGCCGGCAAGGCGCTCGGCGCGAAAGTGATCGGCACTTCGGGATCGGCGCGCAAGCTCGAACGGCTGAAGACGCTCGGGCTCGACCTCGCGCTCGAGACGCGCAAGGGCGATTTCTGCGACGCGGTGATGCAGGCCACCGGCGGCAAGGGTGTGAACCTGGTGGTCAATACCGTTGGCGGCAGCGTGTTCCCGGAATGCGTGCGCGCGCTCGCATTCGAAGGGCGGCTGGCGACGGTGGGCTATCTCGACGGCATGCTGAAAAGCGAGATCGACCTCGACGCGCTGCACGCCAAGCGCCTCACGCTGTTCGGCGTGTCGAACAAGCTGCGCAACGCCGAGCAGCGCGCCGCCACCGTGCGCGGCTTCGTCGCCGACCTGCTGCCGGCGATCGCCGACGGGCGCATCACGCCGCTCATCGACCGCGTGTTCGATTTCGACGCGCTGCCGGCGGCCAAGGCCTACATGGAATCGGACGCGCAGGTGGGCAAGATCGTGGTGCGCCTGGCCTAGCGCCTCAGCGTCCCTGGAACACGGGCTTGCGCTTCTCCATGAACGCGCTCCGCCCTTCTTTGTAGTCGCTGCTGTCGAAGCACTCCCTGACGAACGCCTTGCACGCCGCTTCGTCGAACGAGCCCGGCGTCTTGAGCAGCTCGCGCACGATGCGCTTCGCGGTGCGCATGGTGATCGGCGCGTTGGAGGCGATCCCGGCGCAGGTCTCGAGCGCCTCGGCTTCGAGCGCGGCGGCCGGCACCACGCGGTGCACGAGGCCCATGCCGAGCGCCTCGGCGGCGCTGAACTGGCGCGCCGTGATCAGCATCTCGCGCGTGTACGCCGGGCCGATGGTGTCGA
Organism: Burkholderiales bacterium; assembly: GCA_049582445.1. Lineage (GTDB taxonomy): Bacteria > Pseudomonadota > Gammaproteobacteria > Burkholderiales > SG8-39 > DAHVFK01. The sequence continues at coordinate 1,546 of JBAUTZ010000103.1, read as the reverse complement.
CCATGTTCTTGGTCGAGGACGCGCGGTAGCCGAGCCCCATCTTCGCCGCCGGCACGCCGAAGCGCGCGTCGTCGGAGGCGATCCTCAGGTCGCAGGTGAGCGCGATGTTGACCCCGGCGCCGAGGCAATAGCCGCGGATCACCGCCAGCACCGGCTTGTCGCAGTTCTGCAGGCGCCGCTGCGCGCCCTCGGCGATCTCCTCGTAGTGCTGCACTGCCTCGGGCCCCGAGCGCTGGCTCTCGAACTGCGAGATGTCGGCACCCGAGACGAAGGCCTTGTCGCCCGCGCCGGCGAGCACGACGAGGCGCACCTCGGGATCGGACTCGAAACGCTCGAGCACCCGCGGGATCGCCTCCCACATGTCGACCGACACGGCGTTCCTGCGTTCGGGGTTGTTGAACACCAGCCAGCCCAGAGGCCCCTGCTTCTCGGCGATCACGCGCGCCGTGAGCTCACCTGCCGGAAAAATCGGCCGGCGCGAAATCGACTGCAGCTCGTCCCTCGTCATCTAAAAGCTCCCTCATCCATCGCGACGAAACCGCGATCTTAAGCCTGGCTTCAGACAGGCGGGGCACGATGCATTCCTTTACGCTGCGAAACAAGGGATCGACCGCAAGATGAGCCACTTCAGGATGGACGATTACATCATGGGCGTCGCCGCCTTCTCACTCATATTCTTCGTCGTACAGGTGGCCCTGTACACCGCGCGGCACCGCGCCGGCGCCGACACGCACAAGCACTAGCCGTTCCAGCCCCGGCAGTCCCGCGCCCGGACGTACAAGGCGCGGCCCCCGTACGACCTCCATCACGAATCCCCCTGTAACAGGATGTTTCCGCACGCGCTTCGCTCTTGCGGGCGGGCAACAATTTGTTACCAATTCACTCGCTTGCCGCCTGTCGAGGGGAGTAACGTAAAGGCTGACGGATGGAGAAAGAAATGTCTGCCATGAAGACGACCTGTTCACTGCTGGCGGCGCTGGCGCTGGGGATGGCGCTCGCCGTTCCGGCGCATGCGCACGGCGGCGGAGGACATGTCGGCATATACCTCGGCGGGCCGATCGGCTGGCCTTACTACTACCCCTACTACGGTTACGGGTACGGCTACCCCTACTACTATCCGCCCGCCGTGGTGCAGCCCTCGTCGCCGCCGGTCTACATCGAGCGGCAGGATACGCAGGAGGCCGCGCCTTCCACGTCGTACTGGTATTACTGCCCGGAATCGAAGGCCTACTACCCCTACGTCAAACAATGCCCCGGCGGCTGGCAGCGCGTTGCGCCCCAGCCCCCGGAATGACCCGCGGAGGATGCAACCGATGAAACCGATCGCACTCGTAACCGTAGTCGCCGCCGCGCTCGCGCTCGGCGCCTGCGCCGTGGTGCCTCCGAGCGGGCCCAGCGTCATGGTGCTGCCCGGCGAGGGCAAGAGCTTCGATCAGTTCCGCGCCGACGACTTCCAGTGCCGCCAGTTCGCCGACGCGCAGATCGGCGGCGCCCAGCCTTCGCAAGCGCAGGTCAACAGCGGCGTGGCGAGCGCGGCGATCGGCAC
>JBAUTZ010000102.1:0-57600 GCA_049582445.1 Burkholderiales bacterium | reverse complement strand
AGTGGACGCACCTCTGGTGTACCGGTTGTCACGCCAGTGGCATTGCCGGGTAGCTATGTGCGGAAGAGATAACCGCTGAAAGCATCTAAGCGGGAAACTCGCCTCAAGATGAGACTTCCCGGAGGCTCGAACTCCCTAAAGGGTCGTCCTAGACCAGGACGTTGATAGGCGGGGTGTGCAAGGGCTGTGAGGCTCTGAGCTAACCCGTACTAATTGCCCGTGTGGCTTGACCCTATAACCGTGAGCAGACGGTTAAAGAGCGCGCAATCTCGCGCCCAGGTTCACTTCAATCCGAATCGCGGTCCGTGCCGCGGCGGCCTAAGCCGCCAACGCGACGGGCCCAGAGTCAATCTGGCGGCCATAGCAGCCTGGACCCACTCCTTCCCATCCCGAACAGGACAGTGAAACGGGTTTGCGCCGATGATAGTGTGCATTCGTACGCGAAAGTAGGTTACCGCCAGGCCACATCCCAAAGCCCCGGAGGCATTGCCTTCGGGGCTTTTTACTTTTTTGGCGGGGATACCCAACCGCTTGCCTGGACGACGCAAGCGCGAGCAGTATCCTTCGCAATCCGCTTCGCGCCTGACACTGAAGGAACAAGTTGATGGCCAACACGATCACCACGTTAAGGCTGGTGCTTCTGTTTGCCACGGTATGGATTGCGTACCGGGCGTCGCCCGCGTGGCAGCTTGCCGTCGCACCAGTGCTGATTCTGATCTTTGTGCTTGATGCGCTTGACGGCTGGATTGCGCGCAACTTTCACGAGGAATCACTATTTGGCTCGATTTATGACATCGCGGCCGACCGTATCGTCGAGAGCGTGCTCTGGATCGTTCTCGCAGACATGGGCCTTGTCCCACTGTGGATCACCTTGGTGTTCATCACGCGCGGAATCTTAGTCGATGCGGTGCGGAGCGTCGGCGCCTCCCGGGGGCGGAATCCCTTCGAACTCGGCACTTCCGGGATCGGGCGCTTTCTGGTCGGGAGCCGATTGATGCGTGGCGCCTATGGCGTCACCAAGGCGCTCACATTCGTGTGGATCTTTCTTCTGCGGCCCTGGCCAGTGCTCGCACCGGAACGTTGGGCACAATGGCAGTCCCAACTGGAATTCGTGACCGCTGTGCTGGTGCACCTGGCAGTGCTGATGTGCATTGCCCGCGCGCTCCCCGTGCTCCTCGAATTCGGCCCCGGCGATGGGAGGCTGATTGGGCTGCGACCGCGCCGTGAGCGTCCCTGACGTGGACTCGATCGCGATCTTCGATCTGGATGGCACACTAATCCCGCGACCCAGCGCCGAGCTGCGTTTCGCGGTGAAGCGCGTACGGGAGGGTAGCCTTGGCCCGCTGGGGCTGCTGCGCTGGCTCGGATGCGGAATAGGCGAATTGCGACATCATGGATGGCATACTTGGAAAAGGAGCAAAGCCTATCTCGCAGGCGCCGACGTCGCGGAGGTTCAGAGCAGCGCAGAGCGATTCGTCCATGAGGTACTCGTGGACCTCTTGCGCCCCTCCATGCTGGCCCGGCTGAGAGGGCACCAGGCCGCGGGTACCGAAGTGCTGCTGCTGAGCGGTGCGCCTGACTTCATCGCTCGCCCGCTGTGCGCGCGCCTTGGGATCGCGCATTGCATCGCCGCGCAATGCGACGTACGCAACGGATATTTCACTGCGCTGCCTGCGCGCCTGCATCCATTCGGCGCAGAGAAGCTTTCCCTGGCACGTGCCTTCTGCGAGGCGAGGAGACACCCAATCGAGCAGGCCATCGCATACGGGGATTCCAGCGATGATGCGCCGCTTCTCCAGGCTGTGGGGCGCGCCGTCGCAGTGCATCCGGACGCGAGGCTCGAGCAACTCGCGCGTTCCCGTTGCTGGGATGTGGTGAGTTGGCCGACGGGTTCGTGAAGGTCCTGTTCCGGAGGAACCCTATGACTGAAACCAGCCGAAATTTCGACCAGCTTCTCGTGCGCATGACTACGGCGATCTGCGACGGAGATGCCGAAGCCGCTGCAGCGTGCTTCACGCCCGAGGGCGTGTATCACGACGGTTTTTACGGCGAGTTTGCCGGGCGCGAGGCAATCGCACGAATGATCACGCATTTCTTTCACCGCGATGCGCGGGATTTTGAGTGGTGCCTGTCTGATACGTGCAGCGATGGTCGCATGGGCTATGCACGTTACCGGTTCTCCTATGTATCGAAGATCGGGGGCAGCGAGGGTCGGCGCATCGGTTTCTCGGGGATCAGTTTCTGCATGCTGGAAGGCAGTCATATCAGGCGTTATGGCGAAATCTTCGAGCGCGCGCCGGTTCTGGCGCAGCTCGGCTTCGCGGACGAGCGCATCCTGAAGGCGGTAAAGAGCTGGGCTAAGTAGCAGGCCTTGCCAGCCACCCGTATACTGTATATAAATACAGTATACGGGTGGCTATGAAGACATTGCTCGCCGATATCCTTGCGCGACATTCCGTCTGGCGCGGCGGCGCTCTTGCGCCCCTGCCGGCGCCGGCGGTGCCGACCGGGTTCGCCGCTCTGGATCGCGAGCTGCCCGGCGGGGGCTGGCCCAGCGGGGCACTGACCGAGATTCTCGGCTTGCATGAGGGCGTCGGCGAGCTGCAGCTCGTGCTGCCGGCGCTCGTGAAGCTCTCCAGGAGAGGGCGGCGTATCGTGTGGCTTGCCCCGCCGCATTTGCCCTATGCACCGGCACTCGCCGCCGCGGGTATCGACCTTGCTCAGCTATCGGTGGTGCGCGCCCCAGGACGGCGCGATGCGCTTTGGGCCGCCGAGCAGGTGCTGCGTGCAGGCAGCTGCGATGCGCTCATCGCCTGGTTCCGCGACATTCGCTATCCCGAACTGCGGCGGCTTGCGGTTGCGGCGGAGACGAGTCGTGTCTTTTGCGCCCTATTCCGTCGTCCAGAAGTAGCGCCCGAACCGTCGCCAGCCTGCCTGCGTATCGCGCTCGAGCCTGTACACGGAGGGATCACGGTGCGCCTCCTCAAGCGCCGCGGCGCGCTGGCTGCAGCGCCCGTGTTTCTTCCGCTCAAAAGGCCTGTTCATGCTGTGGGTGGCCCTGCGCTTTCCTTCGCTCGCGCTCGAAGCCCTGTCGCGCGACCGTGCCCCGCATGAGTTAGCGGGCGTTCCGTGGGTGATCGCCGACGGTCGCGAGGTGCTCGCTTGCAATGCGCAGGCGGAAGCGCTGGGCGTGCGCTCCGGCATGGGGCTTGCCGCAGCCTGGGCGTTCGCGCCGCGACTGCGCGTACGGCCGCGTGAGCAGGCAGCCGAACACGAAGCGCTCGAGGGTATCGCGGCCTGGGCATGCCGCTTCACGCCTTACGTGTCGCTCGAGCCGCCGCAGGGCGTGCTTATGGAGATCGAGGGCAGCCTGCGCCTGTTTCATGGCCTTGCGCCGTTGATCGGTCGGATACGCAGCAGCCTTGAAGAAATGGGTTTCAGGGCGATGCTCGCCGCAGCGCCGACCGTGCGCGGTGCGTGGTGGCTTGCGAGCGCAGGGAGCGAGCAGCTGATCACTGACGCGGCACTCCTCGAGACGGCGCTTGCCGCGTTGCCTGTCTCGGTGGCCTGCCCCGGCCGGGATGCACTCGATCTCCTGCGCGGCATCGGTGTCACGACCATGGGGGAATTGCTCGCTCTGCCACGAGAGGGCGTAGGGCGGCGCTTGGGCCGGGCGCTGCTCGAAGGCTGGGAACGCGCGTCGGGAAGAGCACCGGAGCCGCGCACGTTGTTCGTCCCGCCGGCGCGCTTTGCCGCGAAGCTCGAGTTGCACGGTGAGGTGGAGCATGCGGAAGGAGTGCTGTTCGCTGCGCGGCGACTTCTAGTGCAGCTCGAGGGTTTGCTCACGGCCCGCCAGGCGGGCGTGCGGCGGTTTGTTCTGACGCTGCTGCATCGGGCGGCTCCTGCGTCGGTCGTCGAAGTCGGGCTTGTCTCCCCCAGCCGCGATATCGACCGTTTGCTTAGGTTGCTCCGGGAGAAGCTTTCGACCGTCGTGCTGATCGAGCCAGTCGAGGCAATCCGTATCGAAGCCGCCGATTTCGAACCGCTGCATGGCTATACGGCGGAGTTGTTTCGCGGCGCGCGTACCGAAAGAGAGGATTGGGCACGGCTGCTCGAGCGCCTGCGGGCGCGCCTGGGCGGGGATGCCGTGCACGGGATCGGCCTGCAGGCGGAGCACCGTCCGGAGCGTGCTTGGCGGGCGCTCGGCGCCGACGCGCAGCCACCAGGCGGAGAAACGCGCACTGGCGCGCGACCCCTCTGGCTGATCGAGCCGCCGCGCCGGCTCAAGGAGTCGGGCGGCGTGCCTCACGACGGCGGCCGGCTCGAATTGCTGTCCGGCCCCGAGCGCATCGAATCCGGCTGGTGGGACGGAGGAGAGATCGCGCGCGATTACTTCATCGCGAGGACATCGAGCAGCGCGCTGCTCTGGATATATCGCGAGCGAAGCGGCAGCTGGTACCTGCACGGGCTGTTCGCGTAGACCAATGCCTTCCGTCCTGCCCGCGTACGCGGAACTCCATTGCCTGTCGAACTTCACGTTCCTGCGCGGCGCGTCGCATCCGGAGGAACTGGTAGAACGGGCCGCGGCGCTCGGCTACTCTGCGCTGGCGTTGACCGACGAATGTTCGGTTGCGGGGGTAGTGCGTGCGCATCTCGCCGCGAAAGCTTCCGGGCTGAAGTTGATCGTGGGAACCGAGGTGGGGCTCGACGACGGTACAAGGCTCGTCTTGCTCGCCACCGACCGGCGCGCGTATGGCGCGCTATGTACGCTTGTCACCCTCGGACGCAGGCGGGCGGGGAAGGGTGGTTATGTGCTGGCGCGCCGCGATATCGAGCCGCTTGCGGGGGGTGGTGTGCTCGCATTGCTCGTGCCGGGCGAGCAGCCGGTACTCGACAACGCATGCTGGCTTGCGGGATTCTTCCCAGCGCGTGCCTGGGTTGCCGCCGAACTGCATTGCGGGGCCAACGACCGGGCACGGCTCGAGCTACTGGGCGAGCTGGCCGCAGCGTCCGGGCTGCCGCTCGTCGCCGCAGGCGACGTGCACATGCACGTGCGCTCACGCAGACGGCTGCAGGACACGATCACCGCGATCCGTCTTGGCAAGCCGGTGGCGCAGTGCGGCCATGCGTTATATCCGAACGCGGAACGCAGCCTGCGGTTGCGCATGCGCCTGGCGCAGCTTTATTCGCCCGGTCTGCTTGCCGAGACGCTGGCAATTGCCGAGCGTTGCAGCTTCTCGCTCGACGAGCTGCGTTACGAATATCCGACGGAGCTGGCTCCGGCGGGTGAAACCCCCGCGAGCTGGTTGCGCCGGCTCACGCAGGAGGGCCTTGGCTGGCGCTTTCCGGGCGGGGTTCCCGACAGGGTGCGTGAGCTCGTCGAGCACGAGCTGGAGCTGATCGCCGAGTTGCGCTACGAGGCGTTCTTCCTGACCGTGCACGATGTGGTCAGGTTCGCGAGAAGCAGGGGGATCCTGTGCCAGGGACGCGGTTCGGCGGCCAACTCCGCGGTGTGTTACGCGCTCGGCATTACCGAGGTGGACCCCGGCAGAATGAGCACGCTGTTCGAGCGCTTCGTCTCCAGGGAACGCAACGAACCGCCGGACATCGACGTCGATTTCGAGCACCAGCGGCGCGAAGAGGTGATTCAGTACATCTACTCGAAGTACGGCCGCGAGCGTGCCGCGCTCGCGGCGACCGTGATTTGCTATCGACCACGCAGCGCGGTGCGCGACGTAGGCAAGGCGCTGGGCCTCACCCCCGATCAGATCGAGCGTCTATCGCGCAGCCTCGCATGGTGGGATGACCCTAGCCGGCTGCCGGAGCGGGTGCGCGATGCAGGGCTAGACCCGGAAAGTCGGGTGGTGCAGCAGCTGCTCGAGCTTACTTCCACGCTGGTCGGGTTTCCGCGCCATCTATCGCAGCACGTCGGTGGTTTCGTCATTTCACGCGGGCCGCTGGCCGAGCTGGTGCCCATCGAAAATGCCGCGATGCAGGACCGTACGGTGATCCAGTGGGACAAGGACGACATTGATGCCCTCGGACTGATCAAAGTAGACGTGCTGGCGCTCGGCATGCTGTCGGCCATTCGCCGTGCTCTGGAATTCTTGGGTCTGAGGATGCAGGACGTGCCTGTGGACGATCCGGCGGTCTACGAAATGATCCAGCACGGCGATACGGTCGGTGTTTTCCAGATCGAATCACGCGCCCAGATGAGCATGTTGCCGCGCCTGAGACCATGCAATTTCTACGATCTGGTGATCGAAGTTGCGATCGTGCGTCCGGGACCAATCCAGGGCGGCATGGTGCACCCTTACCTGAGTCGTCGTCAGGGCCTCGAGCCGGTCACATACCCGAGCGAGGAGGTAAAGCGAGTCCTCGAGCGCACTCTCGGCGTGCCGATCTTCCAGGAGCAGGTGATGCAGCTGGCGATGGTCGCGGCCGGATTCTCCGCGGGTGAGGCGGACCAGCTGCGTCGCTCGATGGCGGCTTGGCGCAGGAAAGGTGAGCTCGAGCGGTTTGAAGAGCGGCTGGTGCGGGGCATGCTCGAGCGTGGCTATGCCCGGGATTTCGCAGAGGTGGTCTACAAACAGATCCTTGGATTCGGGGAGTACGGTTTTCCGGAATCGCATTCTGCAAGTTTTGCGTTGCTCGTCTATGTATCGGCCTGGCTCAAATGCCACGCGCCAGCAGCGTTCTGCGCGGCGCTGCTGAACAGCCAGCCGATGGGCTTCTACGCACCCGCGCAGCTGGTCCAGGACGCGCAGCGCCACGGTGTCGAGGTGAGGTCTGTCGACGTCGCAACGAGCGACTGGGACTGCACGCTGGAAGGGCGGGCGCTGCGCCTCGGGATGCGAATGGTGAACGGCATTTCCGAGGCGGCGGCAAAGAGGATTATGGCGGCGCGGCCGTTCGATTCCGTCGATGATATCGCTCATCGCGCCAAACTCGATCGGAGCGAACTCGGTCATCTCGCCGCGGCCGGTGCGCTCTCGTCTCTCGCGGGACATCGCCGGCAGGCCCATTGGCTTGCAGCGGGCGTGGAGCATGCGCCCGGCATGTTGCGCACAATGCCGGTGCGCGAAACGCCGGCCGATCTCGTGCCCCCAAAGGAGGGCGAGGACATCGTTGCGGACTATGCAAGCCTCGGCCTGACGCTGGGGCGCCATCCGCTTGCGCTGCTGCGCGACCGACTTTCCTGTCTCAGGCTCCTCACGGCGGAGAGGTTGCGGGCTCTGCCCCATGGGCGCGTTGCTCGCACGGCGGGGCTCGTCACTTGTCGGCAACGCCCCGACACCGCGAGCGGTGTGATATTTGTCACGCTCGAAGATGAAACCGGCTGCGTCAACGTGGTCGTCTGGCGGAAATGCGCCGAGCGCCAGCGTCGCGAACTGCTCGGCGCGCGCCTGCTGGGTGTGGAGGGGGTCATCGAGCGCGATGGGGAAGTGGTGCACCTGGTCGCCCGTCGGCTTTCCAACCATGATTCCCTGCTGGGACGTCTTACCGTGACCTCTCGTAACTTCCGCTGACAGTGCTAACATCCGAAGCAAGCGATGCCCGGATACACGGACACACTCTGCTTGATCGCTGCACGGCGGATGCGGCGGCCAGCACGTCCTTTCCCCGCGCTCGATGTACTGTTTCGCCGTCTCGCGCACTGCTCGAGGCAGGACGAGGCCAGCGTGACCGAGGATCGCATATGGGACCTATGGATGTACCACCCTCATCGGTCCGCGGCCGAAGCGCTCGAGCTTGCAACCCGTGATATTGCGGCGCGCCGCTACGACATCGCGGAGACCCGTCTGCACCGCCTGCTGCGATGCGCGCCGGACTTCGCCGAGGCCTGGCACAAGCGGGCGACGCTGTATTACCTGCTGGAATACGATGAACCTTGCGTCCTCGATCTTCGCCGGACGCTGGAACTCGAGCCACGTCATTTCGGAGCGCTGTGCAGCTTCGGCGAGATCCTTCTGGGTGACCATCAAGAGGAGGCGGCCAGATATGCGTTTTCCTGTGCCCTCTCCTTGCATCCGCATCTGGCGCGTGCACGCGAAGTCGTCGGCGGCGCCAGACCATGATGAGCGCACGGCGGGCACTTGGACACGAATTAACAATCCCCGGTACAGGATTGACGATCCAGGGGTCGGGCGTGGCGTTAATTGCCTATAAAATCATGGCGTCGTGGACGGGCAACGCAGGCAATTCGTGCGCCTGGCCACCACCTAGAGGGGAACAGAAGCAGCCATGACCGAGAGCGCATATATCGTTACCGTTCCCAAGGACCTCGAAGACCTCATTCCGATGTTCATGAGCAACCGCAAGAAGGAACTCGAGACCCTGCGTTCGGCGCTTGCGGCCCTTGACCTGGAACAGCTTCGGCAGCTGGGTCATCGCATGAAGGGTGTCGGAAATTCGTATGGCTTCGAGAAGGTATCGGTGCTGGGGAAGCGGATCGAGGACGGGGCGCGCAGCGGTGACCGGGCCGCGCTCGAAACCTGCATTGCCGAGTACGACGAATTCCTGGGGCGCGTCAGCATCGTATATGGCTGAGGTCGCCTCCGTAAATCTCTCGCCGCGAACCGAAGCCGCGTTCAGGGTGCTCGTCGTCGACGATGATCCGGACATGACTGGATTTCTTGCGCACCTCCTGCGCAAGCAAGGCATCGTCGTCGACACGGCCGGCGACGGCGACGCGGCGCTGGAACGCGTTGCCGCGGAGCGCCCGGACCTTGTGCTGCTCGACGTCATGATGCCCGGCCCGAGCGGATTCGACATATGCAAGAAGCTGAAGTCCCGGCACGACACGGCCCTGATGCCGATCGTATTGATCACGGCGCTCGAGGATAAAGACAGTCGCGTAAAGGGTATCGAGGCAGGGGCCGATGATTTTCTGTCGAAACCCGTCAATCCGTCGGAACTTCTGGCGCGCGTCAACACGCTGCGCCGTCTGCACGAGACCCGACGCGAGCTGGAGACGAGGCGCCAGTCGGCGGAAATTCAACGCAAGGAGGCGATCCGGAAGGCCTTCTCGCGCTACATCTCGCCGCGGCTGGCCGACCGCATCATCCAGGACATCGGCATAGAGGGTGGCCCGTTCAAAGGGAACGCGCAGAGGATTAACGTTGTAGCGGTATTCGCCGACCTGAGAGGACTTTCCAGCCTCACGGAAGGGGGCGAGGTGGGCGAGGTGGTAGAGATGCTTAACGAGTATTTCTCGATCCTCACCGATGCGGCGTATCAGCACGACGGCACGGTCTTCAGCATGTCGGGCGACAGCCTGCTGATCGGCTTCAACGTGCCGTTCCTGCAGAGCGACGCGGCGACTCGTGCGCTGCGGGCGGCGCAGGATATGGTGAGCCGCTTTGCGCCGGTGTCCGCAAGGTGGGAACGGCGCCTCGGTGTGCGGACGGGAGTCGGCGTTGGCATCTGCATGGGCGAAGCGATCATCGCGAACGTCGGATCCCCGCACTACATGAACTACACGGTGATCGGCGACCCCGTCGCCACGGCCGCGCGCCTGATGCAGGCCGCGAACGCCAACGAGATTCTGGTTTGCGGACGTGTATATGAGGCGGTTCGCGACCTGCTGCCGGCCGGCACGATGGCGCCCCGCGGTGACATCACCTTGCGAGGCAAGGCCGAGTCCGTGCCGGTATACGCCGTGCGGGTCTGATATACAGATGCGCGCGCTGATCATCGACGACGACGAGGATCTGCGGAGCCTTCTCGCGCATTACATTCGACAGCAATGGCCCAGTGCAGACGTCGAGCAGTTTGATCCTCTGACGCGGGACATGCCCGGCAATGATTTTCCGCTGGGACATTACGACGTCATCATCCTTGACTATATGCTCGGTCGCGGCGACGGCCTCGAGTGGCTGCAAGCGTTCAAGCAGCGCAAGGACTGCCCCCCAATTCTGTTCCTGACGGGCGCAGGAAACGAAATCATCGCCGTGCGCGCGATGAAGGCTGGCGCGGACGACTATCAGCGCAAACAGGAGCTCACGCGCGAGCGACTGGTAACGTCGCTCCGCGATCTCACGCACGTAGAGGACGAACGCACGCTTTCGCCCGAGCTTGCGGCGCGGCTGGAAGGGCATCTCCTCGGTGCGCGCATCAGGATTCCGGGGATTCGCGTTCTGCGGCTGATCGGCGAGGGGGGCATGTCCCGCGTATATCTCGCTTCGCGGGAAAAGGACGACGAGCCGCTGGTGGTGAAGATTCTGCGCACCGAGGTGACGGATGACAAGCTCGCGCTCGACCGCTTCATGGAAGAATACAGCCTCGCCGAACGAATTCGAAGCCGGCACGTCGCGAAGATTCACGGCCACGGCGTATCGGAAGGGCACGCCTACCTGGTCATGGAATTTTTCGACGGAGGCGATCTCAACAAGCGCCTTGGCGGTAAGGCGGCACCGCCGTCCGAGGCGCTGCGCATATTTCGCGAGCTGATGTTCGCGCTGGGCGACATCCACGAGTGCGGGGTCTTGCACCGGGACCTGAAACCGCAGAACCTGATGTTCCGCTCCGACGGAAGCCTGGCGATCGTGGACTTCGGCATCGCCAAGCACATCGACTCCGTGGACCGTACCAGCCACGGCGAGGTCCTTGGCACGCCACGCTACATGAGTCCCGAGCAGGTGCGTGGAATGGCGCTCGACCTCAGAACGGACATCTACAGCGCCGGTGTTCTCCTCTACCAGATGCTGAGCGGAAAGCATCTGTTCGATGCGCCGACGGCAATCGAGGTCGCATTGCAACACCTGAACAAACCGCCGCCGGCACTACCGGAGGCGCTGGTCGCCTACCAGCGTCTGGTCGACAAACTGGTCGAGAAGGATCGCGATGCCCGCTTTCGCAATGCGGACGAGGTGATCGGATTCCTTGCGCGTAAGTACTATCAGGAGCCCGCTGGCGGCGAAGCCTCCGTGGCGAGGGCTGCCTGAGCCCGGGAGTGAGGCGGTCTAGAGGCAAGTAAAACCGTGATCAGCAAGAAAATAAGCGTCGGCGAGCTCAAGTTCGGGATGTACGTCACCCAGCTCGACCGTCCCTGGACCGAGACGCCCTTCCTATTCCAGGGATTCCTGCTGAGCGAACCCGAGCAGCTCGAAACCCTGCGCAAGTTCTGCAAGGAAGTTTATATCGACGTGGAGCGCAGCGACGAGCCGAACGTGATCAGGCGAGAACCGCTCGTGGGGCAGCAGTCCGCGGTGTCGCGCGGCACGTTGCCGCGCGGCATTCGGCGCGTGGAGCACGTAACGCGTGTGTCGGTTGAGTTGGAGCTTAACCGCGCGGAGACCGCGTACTCGGCCGCAAAGACCACATGGGAGTCCGTCGCATCCTCCTTGGGAAAGGATGCCGAACTCGACGGCATGGCGATCAGAGCGGCCGTGACCGAAATGACCGCGAGCGTGATGCGGAACCCCGATGCGCTCGTGCTGTTCTCCGCGCTAAGGGAGCGAGGCGGATACTTTCTCGATCGGGCGATGCAAGGGTCGATCTACATGATCATGTTCGCCAGATTCCTGGGCATGACCGAGGACGACATCGAGCGTGCGGGAATGGTTGGGCTGTTGCAGGACATCGGGATGTTGGAGTTGCCCGAGGACGTCGTCGGAAAGACCGGTCCGTTGGATCCGGATGAACAAAAGCTCGTCCGGAATCACGTCACGCGGGGGGTAGAGATCTTGCACGGCACTCCGGGAATGTCAGCCGACATCGCAGACATTGCGGCAATGCATCATGAACGTTTCGACGGGACGGGCTATCCGCAGGGTCTGAGCAAGGAAGCGCTCGGCACCATCGGCGGCTGTGCCGGCATTGTGGACACGTATTGCGCGATGACCGCCAAGCGTCCATATGCCGAGCCGATGACACCGTCGAACGCGCTCGGGATGCTCCACAAGTGGCGCGGAAAGGCCTTCAACCCCGTTCTGGTCGAAGAATTCATCCGCTGCATCGGAGTCTTTCCCGTCGGCAGCGTGGTCGAGCTGAACAACGGAGAGGTAGGGATCGTCATTTCGCAAAACGTCGCGAAGCGTCTCCAGCCGCGCGTCATGGTGGTGCGCGATGACAAGGGGAATCCGATCCGGCCGCAGAAGCTGATCGACCTTTCGCGTGGACCGAAGATCAGTGCGGACGAGATCTATCGAATCCGGCGCACGCTCGAGTACGGGCGTTCAGGCATCAGCGTCAAGGACGTCATGATCTAGGGCGCGTATTTCGCCCCTTCAGGGCAGGGCGCTCCAGATGCCGCGCAGCTGGTCGGGCAAGTCCTTAGGCGAAAAGGGCTTGGAAATCGCGCCGGCTGCGCCCATGGCGCGCAGTTCGTCCATTTCGGCCGACGAGGCCTTCGCCGTAATGAAGACGACCGGCAAGTGCCGCACCTCGGGCATCTCGCGCATCTTGCGAAACAGTGTCGGCCCGTCCATGCCAGGCATCATCCAGTCCAGCATCACAAGGTCTGGTTTGAATTCCTTTATCGCGTCTATGGCATCGGCCGGGTCGCCCACAACCCTGACGGTCATTTTGCCCACGCGCTCCAGCGACATGCGCACGATACGCTGGATGTCCTCGTCGTCCTCGACGTAGCAGATTCGGTTCAGTGGGGTGGCTGGCATGCGCAGACCTCGCTACGTTGATGTGGCTGCCGGCGGCTGATCCATCAGCGGCAGCTCGAAGAAAAAAGTGGTACCGCCGCCATCGCGGTCGGCGAAGCCGATGCGCCCGCCCATCAGCTCGATGAGCCGCTTGCAGATCGCCAGGCCGAGGCCCGTGCCGCCCTTCTGGCGAGTCGCAGCCGAATCTGCTTGCGCGAAGCGTCCGAATATGCGGCTGCGGAACTCGGGCGGGATCCCGCTTCCACGGTCCATCACGCTGACGCGCGCCATGTTGTTATCAACAAGATCCAGCCCGACCTCGACGAGCCCCCCCTCGGGCGAGAACTTGGAGGCGTTGGACATCAGGTTCGTCATCACCTGGATCAACCGCTTCTTATCGGCATTGACGGTCATCGGAACCGGTTCGCCCCGCAGGGCCATGCGTACCCCGAAACGATCGGCAAACGCACGGTTCAGAATCAGCGATTCCCGAACGAGCTCGTCGAGTGAGAGCGGCTCGGGATAGGTCGTGAGCTTGCCCGATTCGATCTTGTCGATATCGAGCAGATCGTTGATCAAGTCGAGCAGCCGCTGGCCATTCCGCTCGGCTATATTGGTCAGCTCGGAGACCTCCTTGTCCAGGTCCCCGAGCATGCCCGTATTGATCAGCTGCAGCGACCCGATGATAGAGGTCAGCGGCGTGCGCAGCTCGTGGGACAAGGTCGACGTAAACTCCTTCTTCAGCCGCTCGGCCTCGAGCTGCTGGGTAATGTCCTGGCACTGCGTGATGACGGAGATCAGCTCGCCGACGTCGTTGACGAGGGGGGTGAGCGAGAATTCGCAAATCAGCTCAACGGCGTCGCGGCGGCGGCACCGGACCTTGAGGCCTGCCTCGGGATGGGCATCCGCCACGAAATTCTTCCACCAATCGCTGCTAAGCACCGGCTCATCGGACGGAATGAGCATCCGGATCATGCTGCGGCCGATCATCTCGGTGCTGGAATAGCCGAAGGTATTCTCGGCCGAGGGGTTCATTTCCAGAATCGTGCCGTTGCGATCGACCTCGAACACCGCAATAGGCGCTCGTTCGGCGAACAGTGCGAGCTTCCTTCCCGACGCTTCGACCTCGCGCTGCGCCTGCAGGAGTTCCTCGATCTGCTCCTGGAGCTGCGCGTTGAGCATCGAGTGGTCCTGTCCCAGGTGCGCGTAGGCGTGGCGCAGCCGGAAACCGTCGGCGAACACCCTCGAAAGCCGCATGGCGATGCTGATATTGACGGCGAGGAACAGTGGGACCAGGACCGCCAGCTCGATGAACTGGCGGCTGCCATAGGTTGCCAGAATGTACGTGAACGGCACGATGATGGCGACGCCGTAGAGCGCGTAGACCCACCAGACCGCCGAGTAGATCGGTATTCCTCCCGCGACGATACCGGCGAGCAGGAACGCGAGAAATACCTGCTGAGCATCGGTGTGCGCGGGGAAAAAAACCGTTCCTGCGAATCCCCATACAGCACCGGAGGCGAATGCCCCGATCGCGAACCAGCGCAGCCAATTGCCGTAGTCGGCGTCGCGCCGACGGTAGTAGGCTCGGTAGAGTATATGACGGGCGGCGCCGATGAAGAGCATCATCACGCACCATAGACTCACCAAGTCGTTGTTGTGCTCGCCCCACAACTCATAGGTGGCGATGCCCCCGACCACGATCGTGATCAGGACGCCCATCGGAGAATGTCGGAACAGCAGGTCGACCTGGTCCGCGAAGACCTTTCGCTGATCGGCTAGCTCACGTACCGGCGGCGCCGACACGGGCGTGTCTGCCGCGGAGGTCAGGTCCAGAAAGGCTGCGTCCTTGGCGTGGTCCATTTATTGGGCGCGGAACGTGACCACCATTATAGGGGGATAGCGGGCACCGCCGCCCGCGGCATTCGCACGCCCCGGTCTCCCCTGAGCCCCGCTTTACAAATTCTTGCTGTTGCGGATCACGCCCACGGCGATACCCTCGATTGTGAGCGAATCACGGCGCAGATCGAGATCGATCGGCGAGAAATCCGGATTCTCGGGAAGCAGTTGCACGGCGTGCCCACGCCGACGCAGCCGCTTCACTGTCACCTCGTCTGCAAGCCGCGCAACGACGATCTGGCCGCTGCGCGCCTCCTGGGTACGGTGTACCGCCAGCAGATCCCCTTCCAGGATGCCGGCATCGCGCATGGACAGGCCTCGCACCCGCAGGAGGTAGTCGGCGCGCGGCGTGAAGAGATTGGGGTCGACTTGGTAGCGTCCCTGGACATGCTCCTCCGCAAGGATCGGGCTGCCGGCCGCGACCCGACCGACGACCGGCAGTTCCATCAATCGACCAAGCCGATGGGGCGCGCGATCGCGCACCCGAATGCCGCGCGAGGCACCCGAAGAAATTTCGAGCGCTCCCTTCCTTTCCAGCGCGCGCAAGTGTTGCTCGGCCGCATTGACCGAGCGGAATCCCATCGAGCGTGCGATCTCGGCGCGGGTCGGCGGATACCCCGACGCCTCGGTCAGTTCGCGGATGAGGCGCAGGATTTCAGTCTGGCGATCGGTGAGCGTGTCCATGCCGTAGGCGCACTGTCTCTATTTACACCAGTGAAATTATATCCAGTATCCTCACCAAAGCAAGCGAACACATGAGGATGGCTAGGCGTGGCTGCCTCGCACGTGCCGGTCGTGAGGCGTCGGTTACAATGCCGCGCTCCGGGGTCCGTCGTGATCATCAAGTCGCTGCTCGATACCGACCTGTACAAGTTCACCATGATGCAGGTGGTGCTGCACCATTTTCCCGGTGCCCAGGTGGAGTACAAGTTCAAATGCCGGACCGAGGGCGTCAAGCTCGCCCCCTATCTGCACGAGATCCGAGACGAAGTAAGCAAGCTGTGCAGCCTCCGCTTTCGCGACGAGGAGCTCGACTATCTGCGCGCAATGCGTTTCATCAAGTCGGACTTCGTCGATTTCCTTGGCCTGTTCCAATTCAATCGCCGCTTCATAAGCATCGAGCCGATCGAGGGCTCGCCCGGCGAGATCGACATCACGATACGCGGTCCCTGGCTGCACACGATCCTCCTGGAGATCCCCGTGCTAGCGATCGTCTCCGAGGTGTATTTCAGGAGGTCGCAGCCGCAGTTCGATCTGGACGAGGGAAGGCGGCGCCTCAAGGCGAAAATAGATCTGGTGCGGACGGTGGACCCGGCGCTCGGGTTCAAGATCTCCGATTTTGGCACCCGGCGCCGGTTTTCGTCCGCGTGGCACGAGGAGGCGCTCAAGACGCTCAGGCGCGAGGTCCCGGAGAGCTTCGCCGGCACCTCGAACGTCTGGTTTTCGATGCGTAACAACTTCACCCCGCTGGGTACCTTCGGCCACGAATACATGCAGGCCTGCCAGGCGCTTGGCCCGCGGCTGCGCGACTCCCAGGTATTTGCCTTCGATACCTGGGCGAAGGAATACCGCGGCGACCTTGGCATCGCGCTGTCGGATACCTACGGTCTCGACGCCTTCCTGCGCGATTTCGACATGTACTTCTGCAAACTTTTCGACGGAGCGCGCCATGATTCGGGTGATCCGTTCGAATGGGCCGAGCGTCTGATCGCGCACTACCAGAAAAACAAGGTCGATCCGCGTTCCAAGACCCTGATTTTTTCCGACCAGCTCTCGTTCCCGCTGGCGATCGAGATCGCACGCCGCTTCCACGGCCGCGCCATGACGGGCTTCGGTATCGGCACCAACCTGACCAACGACGTTGGATACGAGCCCCTCAATATCGTGATCAAGATGACCGAGTGCAACGGACAGCCCGTGGCGAAGGTCTCGGATTCGCCCGGAAAGACGATGTGCAAGGACGAGAAATATCTGGCGTACCTGCGCCAGGTCTTCGGGCTCGCGCCACCCGCCTGAGGAGCGAATTGCAGCGCACGTTGGACGATTCAGCGCGTCATCGCCGTACCGCGATTGCAGCGCTCGCAGCGTGTTTCGCGTTCAACATGCTCGGGCGCGGCATCAGCGACACATACACCGTGTTCCTGCTACCGTTGCAGCACGAATTTGGCTGGAGCCGATCGCAGCTTACCGGAGTGTATTCGCTGTACCTGCTGGTGAGCGGGTTCACCTCTCCCCTGGTCGGACACGTCTTCGATCGGCTCGGGCCGCGGTCCGTCTACGGTGCCGGCTTGGCGCTCCTCGGCGCGGCGTTCTTTCTGGCCGGTGGCCTTGGCAGCCTCTGGCAGTTCTATCTCTTGATGGGGATCGCGGTCGGCGTGGGCGCGGCGCTTACCGGGATGGTGCCGGCCTCCGGGCTGCTGTCGCGCTGGTTCCGCAAGCGACTGTCGACGGCGATTGGCGTGGTCTTTTCGGCCGTCGGAGCGGGCGCCATCACTCTGGTGCCGCTTGCTCAATGGCTGGTCGAGCACTATGGTTGGCATGTCGCCTACCGGGCGCTCGGCGTCCTGCTGGTGATCGCGCTTCCCGTGTCCCTCATGGTGGTGCCATGGCGCAAGATCGTGGCCGGGCATCCCGCCTACCGCACGGAAGCCCGCGAGAAGGCGTCGCCCGAGGGTTGGACGCTGCGCGCAGCGGCCCGCACGCGCATCTACTGGGCGATGGGCCAGGCATTCTTCTGCACGGCGACCGCCATGTTCGTCGTCATCGTGCAGACCGTCGCGTTCCTGATCGACGCGGGATTTTCGCCGCTGGTCGCCGCGAGCGCATTCGGCTTCGTCGGTATGCTTTCGGCAGTAAGCGTGACGGGGAGCGGATTGCTCTCGGAGCGCTTCGGCTACCGGCAGACCGTGACTGCGAGCTTTGCCGGAACGGCAACCGGCATCGGGCTGCTGATGATCCTTGCCGGGTACCCGTCGATGTCCATGCTGATCGCCTACGTCGCCGTGTTCGGCCTGTGCCAGGGCGTGCGCGGCCCGATCATATCGTCGGTCTGCACGCGATACTTCGCAGGTCCGCGTGTTGCGACCATCTACGGCACGATCTACGCGATGAACGCGCTCGGCGCGGCGTTCGGATCCCTGATGGGCGGAGTGCTCCACGACCTGACAGGAGGCTACCGCACGGGGTTCGTCTTCGCATGGTGCTTCGTCGCCCTCGCCGCGGCGCCGTTCTGGACCGTTCGGGCGCTGCGCGAGTTCCGTTAGCGGCGCAGCAGGCCCTGTTCGCGAGCCGACTGCCGCAGAGTGTCGCGAAAGGCCGGGTGGGCGATGGCGATCATGCGTGGCACGCGCTCGGCGATGGTCAGGCCGCGCAGATCGGCTGCTCCATGCTCGGTGACGAACACTCCCGCTTCGGCACGCGGCGTAGCGACCGGACCCGAGAGTTTGGCGACGATGCGCGATGCTTTGCTACCGATGCTCGAGGGAAGGAGGATAAGCGAGACTCCGCCCGGCGATTGGTTCGCGGCGCGCACGAAATCCGGCGCGCCGCCGATGGCGCCGACGTACGAGCCGCCGGCGATTTCAGCGTTGACCTGGCCGGTCAGGTCGACTTCGACCGCGGAGTTGATCGCGACGAAGTTCGGTAACTGGGCAAGTACCCGTGGATCGTGCGTGTGCTCGACGCTGCGCAGCCAGATCTCGGGATTCTCGCGGGCGAAGTCGAAAAGCTTGCGCGACCCGAGCAGCAGGCCACCGACGGTGCGCCCGGAATCCAGGGGCTTGCGGACGTTGTTGATCACTCCGCAGCGCATCAGGTCGACGATGCCGTCGCCGAGCGCGCCCGAGTGCACGCCCAAATCGCGCCGGTCGGCAAGGGCGCCGAGCACGGCGTCGGGCAGGGTGCCCAGGCCGAACTCGAGCGTGGCGCCGTCCGGAACGTAATCTGCCGCATGCGCCGCGATGCGCCGCTCGAGTTCCCCCGGCGCGCCGTAGGGTGCGGGCGCCGGCGTGCGCGACGTCCGCACCGCAAGGGCGATGTCCTCGGCGCGCAGTAAGCGATCGCCGTGCGTCCATGGAACCTGTTCGTTGATCTCGGCGATCACTGCACGCGCGCTCTCCAATGCCGGAACGAGGTAATCCGCCGCGAGGCCGAGGCTGTGCTCGCCGCGCGCATTGGCGGGACTAACCTGCAGCAGCAGCACGTCCGCGCGGATGCGGCGCGCACGGATGTACCCGGCGAGCCTGGAATACGGCACGGGGTAGATCTCGAGCGCACCCGAGTCGGCGAGCTTGCGGTTGTGGCCCGCGCCGCAATAGGCAGTCAGGCGCAGGTGATCGGCGTGCTCGGGGCGCACGATGCCGGAATAGTTGATGCCAAGAAACACGCTGGCGCCCGAATACGCACCGCGTTGCGCGACGAGCGACTCGACCAGTGTCTGCGGTTCGGCGCAGGCCTGTCCCCACAGCACGCCGTCTCCCGGGCGAACGACTCCGGACAGGTCAAGTTCGTCAGACGAAACAACACGCCCCATGCGGCGATGCTAACATCCGCCGCCATCGGCCGAGGGGAACGTCATGATCGATTCGAAAGCTCTAGATGTCCTGTTTCGCACGGCGCGCACTCAAAACGGCTTTCTCGACGGGCCGGTGAGCGACGACCAGTTGCGCCAGATCTATGACCTGATGAAGTGGGGGCCGACCACCCAGAACAGCCAGCCAATGCGGATCGTGTTCGTGCGCTCGAAGCAGGCAAAGGAAAAGCTCGCGCCGGCATTGAGCCCGGGGAACCTGGACAAGACGATGAAAGCTCCGGTGACGGCGATCGTCGCCTATGACACGCGCTTCTACGAGCACCTGCCGCGCACGTTTCCCAACAACCCGGCGGCCAAGGGTAACTACGAAGGGGAGGACAAAAAAGTACACGTTGAGCGGACCGCATTGCGCAACAGCTCTTTGCAGGGCGCATACTTCATCCTCGCTGCGCGTGCGCTTGGACTGGATTGCGGACCGATGTCCGGATTCGACAATGCGAAAGTCGACGCTGCGTTCTTTCCGGATGGCCGCTACAAGTCGAACTTCCTCATCAACCTGGGGCACGGCGACCCCTCCAAGGTATTTCCGCGTAATCCGCGCCTCGAATTCGACGAGTCCTGCAAGATCCTGTAGGCGGGGCGCACGGGCGTACCGCCCCTGCTAGCGCTCGAGCTCGATGTCGTCGTAGGAGCGCGGGTCGGAGATTGGCTCGATGTGACTGAACAGCGACGCATGCGGCACCAGCGCTGCGATGCGCGCTTCGATCTCCTCGGCCATATGGTGGGCGCGGTGAACGGTCCAGTCGTCCGGAACCAGCAGGTGAAACGAAACGAAGCGCCGCACTCCGGCCCGGCGGGTGCGCACCGCATGGAAGGCCACACCATAGCGCTTGGTGTATTCCTGCAGAACCCCGGAGATGTCGTTGCGCTCGCTTTCCGGGATCGCGGCGTCGAGCAGCCCCGCGACGGAGCGCCGCATCAGCTTCGCACCCGTCCACAAGATGTTCACCGCGACCGCAATGGCGACCAGCGGGTCGAGCAATAGCCATCCGCTAAGGGCAACCAGCGCCACCGCGACGAGGACTCCGACTGAAGTCCAGACGTCCGTCAGCAGATGCCGGGCATCCGCCTCGAGCGTGATGCTGTGATACCGGGCGCTTGCCGCGAGCAGCACGCGCGCGGTCCAGAAATTGATGGCGGAGGCGATGATGGAGATGATGATACCGAGCACGGGGGTCTCGATCGGCCTGGGTTCGCTCAAGCGGGGCACCGCCGTGTAGATGATGCCCGCAGCCGCCAGGACAATCAGCGCACCTTCGAACCCGCTTGAGAAATATTCGGCCTTGGAGCGCCCGAACGGATGGTCGACGTCCGGGGGTGCGGCCGCCAGCCGCAGCATCCACAGGGCAAGCATGGCCGCGACCAGGTTCACCATTGATTCCATGGCGTCGGAAAGCAAACCAACGGAACCCGTGATCCACCAGGCGAGCGTCTTCAGAGCGATGGTCGCGAGCGCCGCGCCGACCGAAAGCCAAGCGTAGCGTTCCATAATGCGGAATTGTAATGGCTTGTGCGCCGCAACACGGATTCCCTCGCCGCGAATTGCCGCCCTTGGGGCGGCGGCCCATCATCGAAATATGGAACTCGACACCCGCACGCTGATCGTGACGGCAGCGGTCAACGTGATGCTGCTTGGCGTGATCTCGATCTCGTTCGCGGGCGTGCAAACGGGCACCCGCGCTATCGGCGGGTGGGGCCGCGCGATGATCCTGGCGGCCGTCGGTCTCGCAGGTCTCGCATTGCGTGGCGCGATCACGGATTTCCTGTCGATCGTGGTCGCCAATACGCTCATTCTGATCGCGTTCGTCGTGGCGCTGCGGGGGCTACGGTCGATTCGCGGGGTCGATCGCGCGGAGCCATTCGCCTGGGGGCTGGTCGTGGTTGGCTTCGCCTTGCTGATCGCGTTTACCGAATATGCGCCAAGTTATGGGGCCCGCGTCGTGGTGATGTCGCTGTGCGTGGCGCTTTTGCTCATGCGTTGCGCACTCGCCTTGCGTGGCGAGGTGCCGCCGGAATGTGCGCACTCGTACGCGTTCACGCAGTACACGTTCTGGACGATGACCGCGCTGCTGCTCGCGCGGGCAGTAGGAGGACTATTCGAAATGCGGGCGGAGATGCTAACGCCTGGAATGCTGCGCGGCGTCTCGTTCCTGCTCTACGCGATCCTGCTCACCGCGGCGACGCTTGGGGTGATGTGGATGGAGATCCAGAGCCTGGAGCGCGCGCTGGTCCACTCCGCGCGGATCGATGCGCTCACCGGAGTGCTCAACCGCGGTACGTTCCTGGAGGAGTTCGGACGCGAAGTCTCGCGCAGCGAGCGCGATGCCACGGTCTTCAGCCTCGCGATATTCGATCTCGACCATTTCAAGCGGCTCAACGATCGCTTCGGGCACCCGATGGGCGACCGCGTGCTGAAGAACGTCGTCGATATCATGCGCCTGACGATCCGGCGGCACGATCTCATCGGGCGCTACGGCGGGGAGGAATTTGCGCTGCTGATGCCCAACACGGGGAAGGACACGGCGCTGCGGGTGGCGGAGCGGATTCGTCGTGGGATCGAGCTGAAAGGGGCGGAGATCGGCGGCAAGCGGGTCGACCTCACCGTCAGCGGCGGCGTGGCGACTTTCCAGCTGGACGGCCACGACTGGGATTCGCTTCTGATCGCGGCCGACAACGCGCTCTATGCCGCGAAGAACGCGGGACGCAACCAGATCGTGGCGGCGGGGGCCGTGTCCGGCTAGGCGCGTACCGCGCTCACAGCGACAGGTATTGCTCGCGCACGGCAAGGTCGGATTCGAGCTCGCGCACGGTGCCCGAGTAGCGGACATGTCCCATTTCGAGAATGTAGGCGCGGTCCGCGACCCGCTGCGCGAACAACAGGTTCTGCTCACAGAGCAGCACGCTCAAGCCTTCCTTCTTCAGCTCGAGCACGGTATCGGCCATTTGCTGCACGATCAGCGGTGCCAGCCCCTCGGAGGGCTCGTCCAGAAGAATCGCACGTGGATTTCCCATCAGCGTTCGCGCGATGGTTAGCATCTGCTGCTCACCGCCCGACATCTGCCCGCCGCGGCGATGACGCATCTCGCCGAGATTCGGGAACAGCCGAAATAGCTTCTCCGCGGTCCAATGCGGCGCGTTGCTGCGTGCCGGCTGGCGCCCGACTTCGAGATTTTCCAGCACCGTGAGATCGGTGAAGATGCGCCGGTCTTCCGGAACGTAGCCCAGCCCGGCCCGGGCGATTTGAAACGGCTGCAAGCGGTGGATACGCTGTCCGGCGAACAGGACTTCGCCGGACCACAGCGGCACTAGTCCAATGATCGCCTTGAGCGTCGTGGACTTTCCCGCCCCGTTGCGGCCGAGCAGCACCACGACTTCTCCCTCGCGGACGTCGAGCTGGAGATCGAACAGGATGTGGGCGAGCCCGTAGCCGGCGTTTAGCCGCTTCACGTCAAGCATGAGCGAAGCGGCTCCCGAGGTAGACCTCGCGTACCCGCGCGTCGCCGCGCACGTCCTGCGGCCGCCCCTGGGCGATCAGCTCTCCCCGATTGAGTACGATGATGCGGTCGGCATGGGCGAAAACGACGTCCATGTCGTGCTCGGTAAACAACACGGCCACGTTCGCTCTGTGGGCCAAGTCGGCGACGAGCCGCATCAGCTCGCCGCGCTCCCTGGGCGCCATGCCTGCGGTCGGTTCGTCCATCAGCAGCAGCCGCGGCTTGTTGGCTAGAGCCACCGCAAGCTCCACGCGCTTCAGATCGCCATAGGCGAGCACGGAACATGCGCGGCCCGCCTGGCCGCGCATGCCGACTTGCTCGAGCAAGGCATCGGCCTCTTCCACATCCTGCTTGCCCGCCAGGGTGAACAGCGAGCGAAGGGCTCGCCGGTGCGCGAGCAAGGCCATCTGAACGTTTTCGCGCACGGTCATGGAGCCGAAGGTGGCGGTGACTTGGAAGGTGCGCCCGACCCCGGCGCGCCAGATCTGTCGCGGCTTCAGGCCAGCGAGATTGCGGCCGTCGAACACGATCGCCCCCGAGTCTGGACGAGTCTGACCGTTCACCATGTTGAAGCAGGTAGTCTTGCCGGCGCCGTTCGGGCCGATCATCGCGAGCAGCTCACCGGCTGCCAGCGTGAAGCTCACACCGGACAGCGCGCGCACGCCGCCGTAGGCCTTGGACAGGGCATTCACCTCGAGGATGGGTACGCTCATCCTCGCGCCTCGTCGCCCGAGAACCGCCGTTGCAGGAATCCGGCGAGGCCTTGGGGAAACGCGAGAACCAGAGCCAGGATCACGGCGCCGATGACCGCGCGCCAGTATTCGAAGCTGCGCGATACGGCATCCTGCAGCCACGTGAAGAGGGCGGCCCCCCAGACCGGCCCGGTAAGCGTCTGGACACCTCCGAGCAGGACCATGACCAGGCCATCGACCGAGCGTGGAACCGCAAGCGAGTCGGGCGAGATCGAACCTTTGGAAAAGGCATACAAGGCGCCGCCGATTCCGGCGAACAAGCCTGCGATCACGAATGCAGCCCATTGCTGGGCGCGCACGTCGATGCCGATCGCGTCCGCCCGCAGCGGGGAATCGCGGCCCGCTCGCAACGCGTAGCCAAACGGCGAATAGAGCACACGCCAGAGCACGACGAGGCTGGCCGCGCACACGCAGAGCGTGAGGTAGTAATAGGCGATCTTGGAGGAAAGCCATGCGGCCGGCCAGATGCCGATCATGCCGTTCGACCCGCCGGTAACGGCGTCCCATTGAAAGACGACCGACCATGCGATCTGCGCAAAGGCGAGGGTCAGCATGGCGAGGTAGACGCCGGACAGCCTGACGCAGAACCAGCCGAACAGCAGCGCACCCAAGCCGCCGAGGAAAGGGCCGAGCAGCAGGGCGAGCTCCATTGGCACGGCCGCACGCTGCAACAGCAGTGCTGCGCCGTAGGCGCCAAGGCCGAAATAGGCGGCGTGCCCGAACGAATGCAGCCCGCCGGGCCCCATGATGAAGTGCAGGCTCGCGGCGAACAGGGCGAACACCAGGACATCGGTGAGCAGGATCAGGCTGTAGCCGGAGGAGAGCAGCGGGACCAGTGCGAGACAGACGGCGAGCGCTCCGAGCGCGTAAAGCGCCGCGCGCGAAGGCCGTCGCCACACGCGCTCCGCCACCCCGGAGCCGCGCACTTGCGCGGGCGTCCGCCCGAACAGGCCCCAGGGCCGCAGGACGAGCACCACGGCCATCACGATGAACTCGACCACGATCGTGAGCTTGGAGAAGGAGAAGACTTCCCCGGCAAGTGTCACGTCCCCGATACCGATGCAGAACGCCTTGATTTCCGCGATCAGCAAAGCGGCAAGGAATGCGCCGCCGATCGAACCGAGGCCGCCCACCACGACCACCACGAACGCGTCGGAAATGACGGACAGGTCGAGGAACAGATTGGCCGGCTCGCGCGGCAACTGCAGGGCACCGCCCGCACCGGCGAGCAAGGCGCCGAGCGCGAATACTGCGGTGAACAGCCACTTCTGGTTGACGCCGAGGGCGTCCGCCATTTCGCGGTCTTGCGTCGCGGCCCGGACCAGAGTGCCCCAGCGAGTGCGGGTCAGCAGCAGGTGCAGCGCGAGCAGCACCAGGGGGCCAAGCAGGATGAGCAGCAGGTCGTATTGCGGAAAGCGGTACCCGGCGATGGCGATCGCGCCGTCGAGGCCGGGTGCACGGGGACCGAGCAGGTCTTCGGGGCCCCAGGTCCAGAGCGTGAAATCCTTGATCACCAGCACGAGCGCAAACGTCGCGAGCAGTTGCAGCAGCTCAGGCGCGGCGTACAGTCGCCGTAGCAGCAGGCTCTCGATGAGCGCGCCGGCCAGGGCGACCGCAATCCCCGCCAGCAATACCGCGCCCCAGAATCCCGCGGGGCCATGGCCGAGGTGCTGCACCAGGCTGTACGCCAGATACAGGCCGAGCATGTAGAGCGAGCCGTGGGCGAAATTAACGATGCGCGTCACGCCGAAGATGAGCGAGAGGCCGGCGGCGACGAGGAACAGCGAGCTGGCGCTCGCCAGCCCGTTTAGGAATTGGACCAGGATTGCTGATGCGCTCATCGGTGGCGCATCGGGACGGCCGCTGCTACTGCTTGCGCATCATCTTCACCTCTGCCGGAGGAGGCAGGAACATGGCGCCATCGGCGAAGTGCCAGTTGACCATCACGCCCTTGCCGTTCTTCCGGGCAAGCTGTCCCACGTAGGCGCCCATCGTCGATTGGTGGTCGACGGCCCGGTACACGATCGGCCCGAATAACGTATCCATCTCCAGGCCTTCGAGCGCCGCGATCACCTGTTCGGTGTCCGTAGTGCCCGCTTTCCTGAGCGCGTTGGCCACGGTGTACATGGTCGTGTAGCCAACCACCGAACCGAGCCTCGGGTAGTCCTTCCAGCGCTTCTCGTAGGATTCGACGAACTTCCTGTGGGCCGGCGTCTTGATCTGGCTCCAGGGATAGCCGGTGACCCACCAGCCTTCCGGCGTCTCGTCCTTGAGCGGATCGAGGTATTCGGGCTCGCCCGCGAGCAGGTTGACCACCGTACGTCCCTTGAATAGTCCCCGGATATTGCCTTCGCGCACGAACTTCTGCAGGTCCGCCGCGAACAGCGAGCTGAAGATCGCGTCGGGCTTCGCGTCGACAAGCGCCTGCACCACTGCGCCGGCGTCGATCTTGCCCAGAGGCGGAGCCTGCTCGGTAACGATCTCGAATCCGGGCTGCGCCTTGCCCATCAGCAGCTTAAAGGACGCGGTGGCTGACTGGCCGTACTCGTAATTCGGATATACCACCGCCCAGCGCTTCTTGTTGAGCTTTGCCGCCTCGGGCACCAGCATGGCGACCTGCATGTAGGTGGACGGCCGGAGTCTGAACGTATAGTGGTTGCCGTTTTCCCAGACGATTTTGTCGGTCAGCGGCTCCGCCGCGATGAAAACCACCTTGCGCTGGTTGGCAAGGTTCGCCACGGCAAGACCGACGTTGGACGCGAACGTCCCCATCAGGAGGCTCACCTTGTCGCGCGAGAGGAGTTCTTCCGCGACCCTGACCGCACTTCCGGGATCGCCGCCGTCGTCGCGCGATACAACCTCCAGCGCGCGCCCGTTCACGCCGCCGGACTTGTTGATCTCCTCCAGCGCGAGCTGCCAGCCCTTCTTGTAAGGTTCCAGAAACGCGGGGAAAACCTTGTAACTGTTGAGCTCGCCGACCTTGATCGGCTGTGCCACGGCGCTGCCGCTCGGCGCGAGCACGGATGAGACAGCGAGCGCGAGCGAGAGTACAGCGTTTCCGATCTTCATTGCCTTCTCCCGGTCTATGCCGCTTTCCTCTCGGCGCGCATCCCGAGGCGCTTGAGGCAGCGGTCGATCCATTGTGCGGTGAGCTTTTCCTGCACGCCATTCTGCCTCAGCCGCTGGTCGAGCGCTGCAAAGTCGACTACATCGAGCGGCTGGTCCTGGTTGAAGCAGGAGAAGACGTAGGTTCGGTCGCCGCTTATCGGGTCGACATGAGGCTGAAGGCATTGCGCGCAGACTTCCTTCATCATGCATTGCATGGGCGAATTGATCGATCCGATGCCGAGGTGCGCCGACTTGAGGCAATCCTTGAGCACGCCATGTCGCGCGCGGGCCACGGCGGCCATCATCCGGTCCGAGCCGATGGCGATCAGGCGGTCGCAGTCGTGAAACTCGATCGGAAGGGAGCCCAGATTGCCGGTCGCGTAGGCCCGCATCGCCTCGACAATGTTGCCGACGAAGGCGCGGTCCTGGGCACGCGCGGGCTCGAAACCCGGGGCCTCGTCACAGCACCAGACGACCACGTCGGCGGCCTTCTCGATCTCGTCGACCTTGTATCGGTCCATGACTCGCTTGTACCCCGCGAAGTAGAGCACCCTGGAGCCGGCTGCGCGCAGTGCCTGGCCGATCGAGAACAATACCGCGTTGCCTAGGCCGCCGCCGGCGAGCACCACCGTCTCGTCGCTC
Organism: Burkholderiales bacterium; assembly: GCA_049582445.1. Taxonomy (GTDB): domain Bacteria; phylum Pseudomonadota; class Gammaproteobacteria; order Burkholderiales; family SG8-39; genus DAHVFK01. The sequence goes on along the minus strand of JBAUTZ010000102.1, from coordinate 30,515 downwards.
GGAATCTCCGTTGGCGTGCCGGTCGGCCCCATGAGGATCACCGGCTCGCCCGGCTTGAGGTGGGCGCAAAGGTCCGACGAACCGCCCATCTCCAGGATGATGGTCGAGAGCAGACCCTGATCCTTGTCGACCCACGCGCCGGTAAGCGCGATCCCTTCCATCGCGAGCGTCGTCCCGTCGATTCGCGGCGCGAGCGTTTCGAAGTTCTGCAGCCGGTAGAACTGGCCCGGGTGAAACTCGCGCGCGGCGCGGGGGGCGCGCACGACCACTTCGACGATGCTCGGCGTCAAGCGCTTGACCTGATGCACCACCGCGCGGAGCTCCGCGTTCAGCCGTTCGAAAAAAGCGGCGTCGCTTAGCGGCGAGGCGGGTTTGACTCGGGCTAGCACCTCGCTTACCAGGGGATAACCCTGCTTCGCGCCGCCCATGGCCTTGACCACATTGCCGAAAAAGGATGGGTGGAGGTCGCCGAAGTAGCTCACGAAGCGGCCGTCCGGCGTGCGCCACATCAGGATATCCGGCTGCGTCGGCTTGGAGATTGCGCGCTCGGGCTTGACCGGGTTGCCGTCGCGGTCGCAGGCCTCGAAGTACTTGCCATCGAGCTTGAAGTGCTGGGGATCCTCGCGGCCGAGAACCGTGTTGGGCTGCGTGCCCGCCGCCACGAGCACCGCACGCGCCGGCAGCTCCACCTCGCTGCCGCCCTGTTGCGCAAAGCGCACGGCGCGCGCGTGGCCGAACTCGTCCACCTCGACGCGCGTCGGCGACAGGCCCTCGGCAAAGCTGATGCCTTCCTCGAGCGCCTTCTCCACCTCCTCGTGATTCAGGGTGTAGGAGGGCGAATCCACCAGCCGCCGGCGGTAGACGATCTTTACCCCGCCCCAGGCCTTCAGGAGCTCGACCACGCGCGCCTCGCGGCCCTCGGCCTGCGCCCGCTCGCGCTCGGCCCGAATGCCCCTCGCGTGCGCCAGGAATTCGTCGGCGACGCCCGCTTCTTCGCCGTTCCAGGGAGCCCGCACGGCATGCTCGCCGCGCTCTGCACACAGCTGCTCGTAGCGCGCGAGAAACTTCTCCACCTGCACCACGTAGTACGCGAGCGTCTCGGTTGCCGTATCGATGGCGGTGAGGCCGCCGCCGATCACCACTACCGGCAGCCTTATCTGCAGGTTGGCGATCGAGTCGCGCCGCGCGGCGCCCGTAAGCTGCAGCGCCATGAGGAAATCCGAGGCCGCTCGCACGCCGCGCACCAGGCCGTTCGGAACGTCTAGAAGCGTCGGACGGCCCGCGCCCGCGGCGAGCACGATGTGGTCGAAGCCCGCTGCAAATGCCGACTCGGCGGTGATCGTTCCGCCGAAGCGCACGCCGCCGAACATCGCGAACTGGCTGCGCCGCTCGAGCAGCAAGCGCACCATCTTGAGGAAGTTCTTGTCCCAGCGTACCGTGATGCCGTATTCGGCGACGCCGCCGAATCCCGCCATCACCCGGGCGTCGAGCGGTTCACGCAGTTCGCCGATATCGCGCACCGGTCGAAACGCGTGTCGCAGGCCATGCGCATCGACGCTCGAGAGCGGGGCGTCGAGCGGCTCGATCTTGAGTCCGTCGATGCCGACCACGGCATGACCGTCGTTTAGCAGGTGGTGGGCGACGGTGAACCCGGCCGGTCCGAGGCCGACCACCAGCACGCGCTTGCCGGTCGCGGCCCTTGGGTAGGGGCGGCGCAGGTTGAGCGGATTCCAGCGCGTGAGAAGCGAATAGATCTCGAAGCCCCAGGGAAGCTCGAGTACGTCCTTGAGGGTACGCGTCTCGGCCTGCGGAATGTCGACCGGCTCCTGCTTCTGGTAGATGCAAGATTTCATACAGTCGTTGCATATACGATGCCCGGTTCCGGCGACCATGGCGTTGTCGACGACGATCATGGCGAGCGCCGCCACTGGCAGCCCGCGCGTCTTGACCATATGGAACTCGGAGATCTTCTCTTCGAGCGGGCAGCCAGCAAGCGTGACGCCGAACACGGTCTTCTTGAAGGCCTGCGCGGGCGGCTTCTCCTTGAGGCCCTTGGAGCACGAGTCCTTGCCCTGCTCGTGGCACCAGATGCAGTAATTCGCCTGGTCGAGCGCGCCCACGAGGTCCGTTCCGGGATCGGTGAGCGCGAAGCCCTCACGTCGACGCAGGTGTTCGGCGGGAAGGGTGTGCTGCGCGACGCCCTGAGCTGATTCGGTATGCACCGGAACCAGGCGCATGAAGTCGAGCTTGCGCGGTGCCTTGAACAGCACGCCCCCGCCATGTCTGGCGCGCCCTTGCGGTGTGGTCGCAGCCCAGGCCGCGTAGCGGGCGGCAAGTTCCAGCCGTTCCGCGTGTGCTGCCTCATCCTTCTGCCAATCGGTGACGGCGCGTGCGAAGGCAAGCTCGCTAAACGCCTCGCCAAACGCCTGTTCGAGCTCGCGCTCTGCGGCCGCGGCATCGAATGCCTCGAGCGCCTCGGGTTTGACCTTATGCAGGGCTCGCCGCTGCACGAACAGCCGCTTTACCGAGTAAAGCGGTGCCAGCTCGTGGTGCCGCGCGGCGAGAGCCTGACACTCCGATTCGATGCCGAACAGCCGTGCAAGGAAGTCCTCCAGCAACGGCGACAGCGCGACCAGCAGGTCGGACTCATCCTTCGGAGCAAGCTTGTCGGGGTGGGCACGGGCGCTTTCCAGGCGCGTGCGCAAGGCTGCGTCGGCATCGCCGATCCAGGAGAGAAAGGCGCCGTCCAGGCGCACCAGGCCGTCGCGCCGGTAGAGGTCGCCAAAGGAGAAGTCGAACGCGAGGCGCAGGTCCGAGGACGGGGAGGAGGCCAAAATCCGCTATTTGCGTTGTAAAACGCCAAATTCTCGCCGATTGATGGCGCCATCTCAAGACTCATCGCTCGGAGCGTTATGGTTCGGATACATTTGCCGCGAGCCGAGCCGAGCGTTTAGCATGCGCAACTCTCTCGCTCGCGGGCGCTGGCCCGCGGTACACATCTGCCCATAAAGGGAGTTCCAATGCAGATCAAGAACAGCGTATTTCTAGTCACCGGGGGCGCATCCGGGCTGGGCGCCGCCACGGCCCGTATGGCGGCCGAGAACGGCGGCAAAGTCGTGATCGCGGACATGCAGGCCGATGCGGGACAAAAATTGGCCAAGGAGCTTGGCGCCGTCGCGCGCTTCGTCAAGACCGACGTGACTGCCGAGGCGGACGCCAAGAGCGCGGTCGACCTAGCGCTCAAGGAGTTCGGCGGCCTCCATGTGCTCGTCAATTGCGCCGGCATCGCCATCGGCGAGAAGACGATCGGCAAGGACGGGCCGCATCAGCTGGCGAGCTTCACGCGCGTGATCACCGTCAATCTCATCGGGACCTTCAATATGATCCGGCTGGTTGCCGACGCCATGGCGAAGGCGGGTCCGAACGCGGCCGGCGAGCGCGGCGTGATCATCAATACCGCCTCGGTCGCGGCCTTCGATGGACAGATCGGTCAGGCAGCCTATTCGGCTTCCAAAGGCGGCGTGGTCGGCATGACGCTGCCCATTGCACGCGACCTGGCGCGTAGCGGGATCCGCGTGTGCACCATCGCGCCCGGGATATTCGAGACGCCGATGCTCCTCGGCATGCCGAAAGACGTGCAGGACGCGCTGGGCAAGATGGTTCCGTTTCCGTCGCGACTCGGACGGCCGGCGGAGTACGCGCAACTCGCGCGCAGCATCGTCGAAAACGAGATGCTGAACGGCGAGGTGATCAGGCTTGACGGCGCGATCCGCATGGCGCCGAAGTGACGCCGCGGAGGAGCGTCAGCGGGCCGAAGGAGGCAACGGCTCCTCGCGCAGCTCGCGCACATACATTCTGGAGCGCTCGACGTAGCCGCGCGCGATCTTGAGCAGCTGGTCCTGCTCTTCTTTCTTCAGGTCGCGCACCACTTTGCCTGGCGAGCCGAGCACCAGCACGCCGTCGGGAATCTCCTTGCCCTCGGCGATCAGCGTGTTCGCGCCGATCAGCGAACCCTTTCCGATGCGCGCACCGTTCATGATGACGCTGTTGATGCCGACCAGACTCCCGTCGCCGACGGTGCATCCGTGCAGCATGACCTTGTGGCCGATGGTCACCATGCGCCCCAAGGTCATCGGGTAGCCCGGGTCCACGTGCAATACCGAGCCATCCTGCACGTTGGTGGCCTCGCCGATCTGCACGCAGTCGTTTTCGGCGCGGACGACCACCTTGAACCAGATGCTGACGTCGGTGTCCAGCGTGATGTTGCCGACCAACGTCGCGTCGTAAGCAATGAAATGACTCGCACCACGTAATTCGACCCGGCGGTCTCCGAGGGAAAAAATGGGCATCTGGATGCTCGTAGCAGAGGCGAAGCGAGCCGCTATCATAGCGTGTGCTGAAGGGCGGTTCGTGCCCGTCGAGGAGTCGAGGTGAGAGTCGTTGTGCTGGGGGCGGGCGTCATCGGCGTGACCACCGCGTGGTATCTCGCCGAGGCGGGCCACGAGGTGACCGTGATCGACCGTCAACCCGAGCCGGGACTCGAGACTTCGTTCGCGAACGGCGGCCAGATCTCGGCGGGACACGCGGAGCCCTGGGCGCGCCCGGGGGTGCTGCCGAAAATCTTCCGTTGGCTCGGGCGCGAGGATGCGCCGCTGCTGTTCCGGCCCCGGCTCAGCCTGGCGCAATGGGAGTGGGGCTTGCGGTTTCTCGCGGAGTGCCTCCCCGGCCGGCTCGAACGCAACACGCGTGAACTTGCGGGACTTGCGCTGTACAGCCGGGAATGCTTGATCGAAATGCGCGAGCGCACGGGCATCCAGTACGACCAGATGAGCCGCGGCATCCTGCATTTTTGTACCGACGAGCGCGATTTCGAAGCGCTCGCACGGCATGCGGCGGTGATGCACCAGCTGGGCATCGCGCGCGAGGTAAAGAGCGCGGGCGAATGCACCGCGATCGAGCCCGCACTGAGCCACAGCCTCGTACCGGTGGTCGGAGGAATCTACACACCGCTGGACGAGTCTGGCGACGCACACGCGTTTACGCTGACGCTCGCCGGAATGGCGCGCGAGCGCGGCGTCACGTTCGTGCACGGGCGTAGCGTCGAGGCGATCGATGCGGCCGGGGATTCGGTGACTGGCGTGCGGCTAAAAGACGGCGGTGCCGCGCGCGTCACCGCGGATGCCTATGTGGTGGCGCTCGGAAGCTACAGTCCACTGTTCCTCGCGCCGCTCGGCGTTCGCATTCCCGTCTATCCCCTCAAAGGCTATTCCGTCACCTTGCCGTTACCTGACGATGGCGACAGCGCCGTGCCCAGCGTCAGCCTTACCGACGAGGCGAGCAAGATCGTCATCACGCGGCTCGGTGCCAGGCTGCGCAGCGCCGGCACCGCGGAGCTCACCGGCTATGACGACACCGTAAACCCTGCGCGGTGCCAGGCGATCGTCGCACGCTTGCGGCAGCTGTTCCCTTCGCTCGCGAAGGTGCGCGAAGTCACGTACTGGGCCGGGCTGCGACCTGCGACGCCGAACAACGTGCCGCTCATTGGCCGCACGCGGCTGCGAAACCTGTTCCTAAACACTGGTCACGGCACGCTGGGCTGGACGCTTGCCTGCGGATCGGCGCGTGCGCTGTCCGATCTGGTCTCCGGGAAGCGGCCTCAGCCGACATTCGGCTTTCTGTAGTGTTCGCCCGCGGCCAGTCGCTTGGTAACATCGCGACTTTTCGCCGTCCTCCAATGCGTCCCAGCGAGTCGCTGTACTTCGAGATCCGTCGCTTGCGCTACCACGTGCGGCACTGGCGCGGCGATCGCGCACGGCGGATGGTGCTGCTGCATGGCTGGATGGACGTATCGGCGTCGTTCCAGTTCCTCGTGGACGCGCTGGCCGGCGACTGGGACGTGTACGCGCCCGACTGGCGCGGATACGGCATGACCGACTGGGGGCAATCCGATTGCTACTGGTTTCCGGACTACGTGGCCGACCTCGACGCGTTGCTCGAGCACATCCAGCCCGATGAAGCCGTCAACCTGGTGGGGCATAGCCTCGGGGGAAACGTCGCTGCGCTGTACGCCGGAATCCGGCCGTCGCGCATCGCGAAGCTCGTCAACCTGGAAGGCTTCGGCATGTCCGCCACTCGGCCGGAGCAGGCGCCCGAGCGCTATGCGCGATGGCTGCGCGAACTGCGCGACCGGCCGCGCCTATGGCCTTACGCGAGCTTCGCTGCCCTCGCCGACCGGCTGCAGAAGAACAACCCGCGGCTGACGCGGGAGCGCGCCGAGTTCCTCGCGCGGCACTGGGGGCGCGAAGCCTCGGACGGCAAGGTGGTGCTGCGCGGAGACCCGGCGCACAAGATCGTCAATCCGATCCTCTACCGCTACGAGGAAGCGCGCGCAATCTGGCAGCAGGCCACAGCGGCCGTGCTATGGGTCGACGCCAGCGAATCGGATTCCCTCAAACGGATGGGAATCGCCGAGCACGAGTATGCGGAGCGGCGCGCCGCATTTCGCAGATTGCGCCACGAGACGCTCGCTGGCGCAGGGCACATGCTGCATCACGACCAGCCGGAGCGGCTCGCGCGGCTGATCGAAGATTTCTTAATGGAGGCCGAATGAGAGTCGACCTCCATTGCCATTCCACCGCGTCGGACGGCGCGCTTGAGCCGGCGGCCGTGGTCGAGCGCGCCGCGGCGAGAGGGGTCGACGTCCTGGCCTTGACCGACCACGATCAGCTCGATGGGCTTGCGGAGGCGCGTGAGGCGGCGCATGCGGCGCGCATCAAGTTCGTGGACGGCGTGGAGATCTCGGTGAGCTGGCGCGGCGCAACGCTGCACGTCCTCGGCCTACGCGTCGACCCGACCTCGGAATCGCTGGTTGTTGGGCTGCGCGCCGTGCGCGCGGGGCGTCTGGAACGAGCGCGCGACATGGCACGCTCGCTGGACGAAGTCGGCATCGCGGGAAGCTTCGAAGGGGCCCTGCGACATGCGGAGGATCCCGCGATGGTGGGCCGGACCCACTTTGCGCGCTACCTCGTAGATATCGGCGCCGTGTCGGACGTGCGCGGCGCCTTTCGCCGTTACCTCGTGCCCGGAAAGCCCGGCTTCGTTCCACACCGCTGGGCGGCGCTTGGCGAGGCGCTGGGCTGGATCCGGGCGGCCGGCGGGCATGCGGTACTGGCGCATCCGGGTCGCTATGGGCTTTCGTCGGGCGCCATGGACGAGCTGCTGCTTGAATTCTGCGGTGGAGGCGGCGAGGGCATCGAAGTGGTCACGGGAAGCCACTCGCCTGACCAGTATGGCCTGTTCGCGGCGCTCGCGACGCATCATGGCCTGGCGGCATCGCGCGGCTCGGACTTCCATGGCCCCGCCGAAGGCGCCGAGCTCGGCGGGCTGCCTGCGCTGGACCCGCGCCTGCGACCGATCTGGCAAGGCTGGGAGCTTTGAGCGCGTGGCGCAATATTTCGCGGTCCATGCCACGCACCCACAGGTGCGACTCGTGCGCAAGGCGGCCGAGATCGTTCGTCACGGCGGTCTCATCGCCTATCCCACGGATTCCTGCTATGCGCTTGGCTGTCATCTGGGCGATGCCAAGGCGCTTGAGCGCCTGCGGCGGGTGCGCGGGATCGACGAGAAGCACCACCTCACGCTCATGTGCCGGGACCTTTCGGAGATTGCGACCTACGCCATGGTCGATAACGCACAGTACCGTCTGTTGCGGGCGGCGACTCCGGGGAGCTATACGTTCATCCTGCGCGCCACGCGGGAAGTGCCGCGGCGCCTGATGCATCCCAAGCGCAAGACGATCGGCGTCCGGGTTCCGAAACACGCCGTGGCGCATGCTCTGCTCGCCGAGCTCGACGAGCCGATGCTCTCGGCCACCCTCTCGCTACCCGGCGAGGCCACCCCGCCCTCGGACGTGAGCGAAATTCGCGACCGACTGGAGCATGCGCTGGACCTGGTGATCGACTCCGGACCTTGCGGAGTCGAGCCAACTACGGTGATCGATTTGACCACCGGTGAGCCGCTGGTGATACGCAAGGGGCGCGGCTCGCTCGAAAGCATCGGGGTTCCTGCCTGAGGCGCGCAGAGCGCGCCCGCGCCGGTCCGGCCTGATAGCCCGGTCTGCTAGAATTGCCGCCTTTCGCACGCGGCGTCGATGGAAGTTCCCCAACTCTTACAGACGGTCGCCGTCTACGCGCTCCCGGTCCTGCTGGCGATCACGCTGCACGAGGCGGCGCATGGATACGTGGCGCGCCAGTTCGGCGACATGACCGCCTTTGCGCAGGGGCGCATCAGCCTCAATCCGGTGCGCCACATCGATGCGCTGGGAACGATCGTGGCGCCGCTGCTGATCCTGTTTCTCTCCGGGGGCAAGTTCCTGTTTGGCTGGGCTAAACCTGTCCCGGTCAATTACTCGGCCCTGCGCCGGCCCAAGCAGCACATGGCCTGGGTCGCCGCCGCCGGGCCGGCGGCGAATCTGGCGATGGCGATCATGTGGGCGCTGGTGCTGCGCGCCGCCGTGTCGCTGAGCGGCCGTGCCGATGCCTGGCTCGCTGTCATGAAGCATTACGGAGCAGGGGGGCTCGTCTCGGCGGTGCTCAGGGAGGGACACGGCGTGGTCGAATTTCTGATCGGCGTCGGGGCCGCGGGCATACTCGTCAACCTGGTGCTGATGCTCCTCAATCTCCTGCCGATCCCTCCGCTCGACGGCGGGCGCATTCTGACCAGCCTCCTTCCCCAGGGGGCCGCAGGGCGCTTCGCGCGAATCGAGCCTTGGGGACTGCCGATCCTGATGTTGCTGCTCGTGACCAACGTGCTCGGCGTGGTGCTGAACCCGCTGTTCAACGAAACCGAGGCGCTGATTCGCGCCTTCGTGCTGCTTTAAGGGGCGCGCACGGCATGTACGAAACGCGCGTGCTCTCGGGCATGAGACCCACGGGGGCCCTGCACCTGGGGCACTACCACGGGGTGCTGAAGAACTGGGTGCGGCTGCAGAACGAGTATCCGTGCCTGTTTTTCATCGCTGACTGGCACGCTCTTACGACTGACTACGAGGCGCCCGGCCAGGTACAGCGCAACGCCTGGGAGATGGTCGTCGATTGGCTCGCCTCGGGGGTCGACCCGAACCAGGCCACCTTGTTCGTGCAGTCGCTCGTCCCGGAGCATGCGGAGCTCCACCTGCTGCTGTCCATGATGACGCCGCTCGGCTGGCTCGAGCGCGTTCCGACCTACAAGGACCAGCAGGAAAAGCTCTCGGACCGCGACCTTTCCACGTACGGCTTTCTCGGCTACCCATTGCTGCAATCTGCCGACATCCTCATCTACCGTGCGCGGTACGTTCCCGTGGGCGAAGACCAGGTGCCACACGTGGAATTCACGCGCGAAGTGGCGCGACGTTTCAATCATCTCTACGGCCGCGAGACCGGTTTCGAAGACAAGGCCAAGGCGGCGGTCAAGAAGATGGGCTCGAAGAAGGCGCGCCTGTTCGGCGAGCTGCGCAACAAATTCCTCGAGCAGGGCGATTCCGAGGCGCTGCAGCGGGCGCAGGCGCTTCTGGAGGAGCAGCAGAACCTGCCGCGCGGCGACCGGGAGCGCCTCTACGGCTGGCTGGAGGGCAGCGGCAAGAAGATCCTGGTCGAGCCGGAGGTCCTGCTTACCGAGGCGTCCCGGCTGCCCGGCCTGGACGGCCAGAAGATGTCGAAGTCGTACGGCAACGCGATCGAATTGCGCGACGAGCCGTCCGTCGTGACGAGGAAGATCCGCACCATGCCCACCGATCCGGCGCGCGTGAAACGAAGCGATCCGGGCAACCCGGAGCGCTGTCCGGTGTGGCAGCTGCATCGCGTGTATTCCGACGAAGCGCGCAAGCAATGGGTACAGAACGGATGCACCACCGCGGCGATCGGATGCCTCGATTGCAAGCAGCCGGTCATCGAATCCGTGCTCGCGGAGCTTGCGCCGATGCGCGAGCGCGCGCAGATCTATCGCGACGATCCCACGCTCGTGAAGAACATCATCGCCGACGGCTGCGACCGGGCACGCAAGATGGCCGGTGAGACCATGCGCGACGTGCGCGAGGCAATGGGCTTGTCCTACGGCTGATGAGCGAACCGGTACAGCAGACGATCCCCACGCCGGTCGCCCGTATCTATGGCGAGCCGCTGATCGAGCTGCCCCAGGATCTCTACATCCCGCCCGACGCGCTGGAGATCTTCCTGGAAGCGTTTCAGGGACCGCTCGATCTGTTGCTCTACCTGATCCGCAAGCAGAATCTGGACGTGCTCGACATCCCGATGGCACCGTTGACGCGTCAGTACCTCGAGTACGTCGAAGTGATGCGGACCAAGAACCTCGAGCTCGCCGCTGAATACCTCGTGATGGCGGCCATGCTGATGGCGATCAAGTCGCGCATGTTGCTGCCCCGCCCGCCCGCGGTTGGCGACGAGGAGGAAGACCCGCGGGCCGAGTTGGTACGCCGGCTACTCGAGTACGAGCAAATGAAGAAGGCGGCGCTGAAGCTCGACCAGCTGCCGCAGGCTGGACGAGACGTGGTCGCGATCTCGGTGTGGATCGAGAAAACCGTGGTCGAGCGGCTGCCCGAGGTCAATTCGCAGGATCTGGCCGAGGCCTGGCGCAGCCTGCTGCATCGCGCGCGCCTCGTTGCCCATCATCACGTATCGCGCGAGGAGCTGTCGGTTCGGGAGCACATGAGCTCCATCATGCGGCGTCTGCGCGAGCACCGGGTGCTCGAGTTCACGGAGTTGTTCGACCCCTCGCGAGGCGTTGCCGTGCTCGTGGTCAATTTCCTCGCCCTGCTCGAGCTCGCGCGCGAGCTCCTGGTGCAGATCACCCAGGGCGATGGATTCGCCCCAATTTACGTAAAATTGGCCAATGCTGAGTCCCACTGAAGTCAAGCGAGTGCTCGAAGCGGCGCTGCTCGTGTCCCAGGAACCTCTGTCGCTGGCCGATCTGAAGCGCCTGTTCGATGAGGAGATCGGCCCGGACACGCTACGGCGGTTGCTGGGTGAGCTGCGCGAGGAGTGGGCCACGCGGGCCGTGGAACTCGTCAATCTTGCGAGCGGGTGGCGATTTCAGACGCGCCCCGAGTTCCAGGTCTATGTCGATCGTCTCAATCCGGAGCGGGCCCCGCGCTATTCCCGGGCGGTCATGGAGACGCTCGCCATCATCGCGTACCGCCAGCCGGTGACGCGGGGCGACATCGAGGACATCCGGGGCGTGGCGGTCTCTGCGCAGATCATCCAGACGCTGGAGAATCGTGGCTGGATCGACGCCGTTGGTCACCGCGAAACGCCGGGTCGGCCGGCGCTCTACGCTACGACGAGACGCTTCCTGGACGACCTCGGGCTGCTCACGCTGCAGGAGCTCCCCCCGCTCGAGGAAATTGCGAGGACGCTGGAGCTTGAACCCGTCACGCCCGCGACCGTCGCGGGTGGCACGCAAGCGCCACCCGCCCAGCAGCGCGCCGAATCCGTCACCGACGGCTGAAGACCTGCGCGGCGAGCGCTTGCAGAAGCTGCTGGCGGCGGCTGGCCTGGGCTCGCGTCGGGAAATCGAGGGTTGGATCGCCGCGGGACGCGTCTCGGTTGCTGGGCGCATCGCGAAGCTCGGCGACCGGGCGCGGCCCTCCGAAACCGTGTGCCTCGACGGCAAGCCGCTCACGCGGCTGCCGGAGCCGTCGCGCCCGCCGCGGGTGCTCCTGTACCACAAGCCCGTTGGCGAAATCGTGACGCGCAGCGATCCCGGCGGTCGCCAGACGGTGTTCGCCCAACTACCCGCGTTGCTGGGGGCGAAGTGGACCGCGATCGGGCGGCTGGACGTCAACACTTCCGGGCTGCTGTTGATGACCGATTCCGGTGAACTCGCGAATCGCCTGATGCATCCACGCTACGGCGCGGAGCGCGAATACGCCGTGCGAGCGCTCGGACGGCTGGGGCCCGCCGAGCGGCGCGCGTTGCTGACCGGTGTCGAGCTGGCGGACGGGCGCGCCGCGTTTGAGCGGCTCGAAACCTCCGCCGAAGGGGAGGGGGGCGCGGGCGCCAATCGCTGGTACCGCGTCAGCCTGCGCGAAGGGCGAAACCGGGAGGTGCGGCGCCTGTTCGAGGCGGTCGGCATGAGGGTCAATCGGCTGGTGCGGATCCGCTTCGGTCCTGTCACCTTGCCGAGAGATCTTCAGCCCGGCCGGTGGCGCGCGCTGGAGGCGGGCGAGGTGGAGCAGCTCTTGCGCCACGTGGGCCTGCGCCAATAGCCCGCGGCGGGCCCGCGGAACATTGTTTCGAGACCGAAAAGCTGTTATCCTTCAAAAGCTTTAAGGGCCGGGGGCGGACTCCCGGCAGGTAAAGATGGGCTTCGGCCCATTTTTTGTTTGAGCGACCGGAATCTGCGTCATGGGCGCCATCGCCGGCATTGTTGAACCCGCCGTCACAGGCTTGGGGTTCGAGCTGGTGGACACGCAGGTGTCGAACCGGGGCCGCGTCGTGCGCGTGTTCATCGACAAGGCAGGTGGCATCACGGTCGACGACTGCGCCGAAGTCAGCCGCCATCTGACGCGGGTGTTTGCGGTTGAGGGCATCGATTTCGATCGGCTCGAGGTGTCGTCGCCGGGCCTGGACCGGCCGCTGCGCAAGCCGTCGGATTTCGAGCGTTTCGCCGGCCAGCGGATCGACGTGCGCATGAGGGCCCCGGACGCGAGTGGCCGGCGCAGGTTCGTCGGCCGGCTCGAAGGGCTCGAGGGTGGGGCCGCGACGCTGGTCGTGGATGGCGCGCGGGTCGCGTTGGATTTGGCGGGCATGGAGCGGGCGAGGCTCGTTCCAGACCTTTGAACGGAGAGTATCGAGATGAGTCGTGAACTTCTGCTTCTGGTGGACGCCTTGGCGCGCGAAAAGAACGTCAATCGCGACGTGGTGTTCGGCGCCCTGGAAATGGCGCTCGCGTCGGCGACCAAGAAGCGCTTCAGCGACGACGTGGACGTGCGCGTCGCGATCGACCGCAACACCGGGAGCTACGAGTCGTTTCGCCGCTGGAAGGTCGTAGCCGACGACGCGGTCGAGCTGCCCCCGGCGCAGATCGCGCTTTCCGAAGCGCAGAAGCGCAAGTCCGACATTCAGCTGGAGGACTTCGTCGAGGAGCCGCTCGAGGCGATCGAATTCGGCCGCATCGGTGCGCAGACAGCCAAGCAAGTGATCCTGCAGCGCATCCGCGACGCCGAGCGCGAGCAGATCCTGAACGATTTCCTGTCGCGCGGCGACGAGCTGGTGACCGGTACGGTCAAGCGCATGGAGCGTGGCAACGCGATCGTCGAGTCCGGGCGCCTCGAGGCGCTGCTGCCGCGGGAGCAGATGATTCCGAAGGAAAACCTTCGCGTCGGTGACCGCGTGCGCGCCTGGGTCATGAAGATTGACCGCAGCGCGCGCGGCCCGCAACTGATCCTGTCGCGCACCGCGCCGCAGTTCATCATGAAGCTGTTCGAGCTGGAGGTTCCGGAAATCGAGGAAGGCTTGCTCGAGATCAAGTCGGCCGCGCGTGATCCTGGAATCCGCGCCAAGATCGCGGTGCATTCCAACGACAAGCGCATCGATCCGATCGGCACTTGCGTCGGCATGCGCGGGTCCCGCGTTCAGGCCGTGACGCAGGAGCTTGCGGGCGAGCGCGTCGACATCGTGCTGTGGTCTGCGGACCCCGCACAGTTCGTGATCGGGGCGCTTGCGCCGGCCGAAGTTACTTCCATCGTGGTCGACGAGGAAAAGCACGCAATGGACGTCGTGGTCGACGAGGAAAACCTCGCGATCGCCATCGGGCGCAGCGGCCAGAACGTCCGGCTCGCCTCCGAGCTTACGGGCTGGCAGATCAACCTGATGACCGAGGAGGAGTCCGTCAAGAAGCAGCAGGAAGAGAGCGGCCGAACTCGCGAATTGTTCATGCAGCGGCTGGATGTCGACGAAGAGGTTGCCGATATCCTCATCCAGGAGGGGTTCTCCACCCTCGAGGAAGTCGCCTACGTGCCGATCAACGAGCTGCTGGAAATCGAGGCCTTCGACGAAGATACCGTGAACGAGCTTCGCAACCGTGCGCGCAACGCGCTTCTGGTGGCGGCGATCGCGAACGAGGAGAAAGTCGAGGGCGTGGATCCGGACCTGCTGAAACTCGAGGGAATGGACACGCAGCTCGCGGCTAAGCTGGCCGAGGGCGGGGTGCGCACGCGCGACGACCTGGCGGACCTTTCCGGCGACGAGCTCCGCGAACTGAGCGGGCTTGACGCGGAACAGGCCAACAGGTTGATCATGGCGGCACGCGCGCATTGGTTCGCGGAGGAAACCGCCGCCGGCGGGCAGATCGAGCACAAGGAGGTGCAGTAACGTGGCACAGACCAGCGTCGCACAATTCGCCAGCGAGCTGAAGGTCCCGCCCTCGGTACTGCTCGAGCAGCTCCGCGCTGCGGGAGTGGAGAAGCGCGTCGCCGAGGACTCGCTCACCGAGCAGGACAAGTCGAGGCTCCTGGAATACCTTCGCAAGGCGCATGGCTCGGCGGAAGCGAAGAACAAGATTACGCTGACCCGCAAGCAGACCAGCGAGATCAAGAAATCCGACTCGATGGGCAAGGCGCGCACCATTCAGGTGGAGGTGCGCAAGAAGCGCGTGTTCGTTAAGCGCGATCAGAACGAAGGGGCGGTGGAAGCGGTCCCCGCGGAAGCGCCGCCAGGGGCGCCTGCGGCGCCCCTGGCCCCGACGATCGACGCCAGGGAGATCGAGCTGCGCGAGGCGGAAGCGCGCCGTCAGCAGCAACTGGCCGAGATCCAGGCGCAGGAGCTCAAGGAGAAGCAGGAACGCGAGAAGCGCGACGCCGATCAGAAGCAGGCGGAGCGCGAGGCCCAAGCGGCGCTAACCAAGGCGGCAGCGCCAGGCGCCGCACCGGCCCCCTCGGAGGGCACGTTGCATGCGCCGAAGGCCAAACCCGAAGAGGGCAAGGCGGAGAAGAAAGCCAAGAAGGTCAAGACCACGACCGTGCTGCGGGACGATTCGGCGCGCAGGCGCATGATCAAGACGCGCGGCGACATGGGTGGGGGTGTCGGCGGCTGGCACGTCCGTGGCGGCGCACGCCATCGCCCGGGCGCAGGAGTGGCGGAGCAAGCGAGCTTTGCGCAGCCTTCGGAGCCGATCGTGCGGGAAGTGGCCGTTCCCGAGACGATCACCGTCGGCGAGCTGGCGCACAAGATGTCGGTCAAAGCCGCAGAGGTGATCAAGGCCCTCATGAAGCTCGGCACGATGGCGACGATCAACCAGGTGCTCGACCAGGACACTGCGATGATCGTGATCGAGGAGATGGGACACAAGGGTAGGCCGGCCAAGCTCGACGATCCGGAGGCCTACCTGGTCGAGTCGGTAGAAGAGCACGCCACGGAGGCGCGCACTCGCCCGCCGGTCGTCACCGTGATGGGCCACGTCGATCACGGGAAGACCTCGTTGCTGGACTACATCCGGCGAACCAAGGTGGCCGCCGGAGAAGCGGGCGGCATTACCCAGCATATTGGCGCCTACCACGTGGAGACTCCACGCGGCGTGGTGACTTTTCTCGATACGCCGGGCCACGAGGCGTTCACGGCGATGCGTGCGCGTGGCGCGAAAGTCACCGACCTGGTGATTCTCGTAGTGGCCGCAGACGACGGCGTAATGCCGCAGACGATCGAGGCCATCAATCACTCGAAGGCGGCTGCCGTCCCGCTGGTGGTGGCGATCAACAAGATCGACAAGCCGGAGGCCAATCCGGAGCGGGTGAAGCAGGAGCTGCTGAGCCACGGCGTCGTCCCCGAGGAGTACGGCGGAGAGTCGCCATTTGTCCAGGTGTCGGCGAAGACCGGCCAAGGCATCGATGATTTGCTGGAGCGCGTGCTGCTGCAAGCCGAGGTGCTCGAGCTCAAGGCGCCGGTGGAAACCCTCGCCAAAGGGGTCGTCATCGAGGCCCGACTCGACAAGGGACGCGGTCCGGTGGCGACGCTGCTGGTGCAATCGGGAACCCTGCGGCGCGGTGACGTGGTCCTCGCAGGCGCCGTCTACGGACGCGTGCGCGCCATGCTCGACGAGAACGGGAAGGCCGTTCAGTCGGCCGGCCCTTCGATCCCGGTGGAAGTCCAGGGCCTGTCGGACGTGCCGCAGGCCGGGGCCGAGATCGTCGTCATCGCGGACGAGCGCAAGGCGCGCGAGATCGCCTTGTTCCGCCAAGGCAAGTTCCGCGACGTCAAGCTCGCCAAGCAGCAGGCCGCGAAGCTGGAGAACATGTTCGAGCAGATGGGCGAGGGGGAAAAGAAGACCCTGTCCATCGTCCTGAAGGCCGATGTGCAGGGCTCGCAGGAAGCGCTGGTGCATGCACTTACGCGTCTTTCGACCGACGAGGTCAGGGTGAACGTGGTGCACGCCGGCGTCGGAGGAATCACAGAATCCGATGTCAACCTCGCGATGGCCTCGCGCGCGATCATCATCGGGTTCAACACGCGGGCCGACGCGACTGCGCGCAAGCTGATCGAGAGCGCAGGTATGGAAGTGCGTTACTACAACATCATTTACGAGGCGGTCGAAGAGATCAAGGCGGCCCTGTCGGGGATGCTTGCCCCGGAGAAGAAGGAGCAGGTCATCGGGCTGGTCGAAGTTCGTCAGGTGTTCCGGATCTCCAAGGTTGGCGCGGTGGCGGGCTGCTACGTGCTCGAGGGCGTCGTCAAGCGCAATGCGCAGCTGCGCGTTCTGCGCGAGAACGTGGTGATCCACACCGGGGAAATCGATTCGCTCAAGCGCTTCAAGGACGACGTGCGCGAAGTCAAGGCGGGATTCGAGTGCGGAATTTCACTGAAGAACTTCAATGACCTGAAAGAGGGTGACCAATTCGAGGCATTCGAAGTGCTCGAAGTCGCCCGCACTTTGTAGCGGTCGCGCATGCGGCGCCAAGGAGTAGGAGGGCGACCGCAAAGGGTCGCCGACCAGATCCAGCGCGAACTGTCCGACGTTTTGCGCCGCGATCTGCGCGATCCTCGGGTAGGGATGATCACCCTGACCGGGGTTCAGGTCTCGCCCGACTTCGCCCACGCGGACGTGTTCTATACCTGTCTCGATGCGGCGCATGTGCCGGAGGCGTCGAGGGGCCTGAAGCACGCGGCGGGCTTTTTGCGATCACAGGTGGCCAAGCGCATGAAGCTCTACTCGGCCCCGGAACTGCACTTCATCTATGACGAATCGATCGAGCGGGGCGCGCACCTGTCGCAGCTCATCGACAGCGTTTCCGGCGGGTCCAAGTCCTGAGAATCCGGCGCGTCGCCCGATGCGTCGCAAGCTGAATGCGGCACTGCTGCTCGACAAACCCGTAGGCATCACGTCCAACGCCGCGCTGCAGACGGTCAAGCGGCTCTACGGTGCGCGGAAAGCCGGACACGCCGGCACGCTGGATCCGCTCGCGTCGGGGCTCTTGCTGATCCTTTTCGGCGAGGCGACGAAGTTCGCCGGACCGCTGCTCGACTCCGCGAAGGAATACCTCGCGCGAGTCAAGCTGGGTGAGACCACCACGACGGGAGATGCCGAGGGCGACACGATCGAACGCCGCGACGTTCGGCTGAGGGATTCGGAGATCGAGGCGGCGCTGAGCCGCTTTCGGGGCCCGATCCGCCAGGTGCCGCCGATGTACTCGGCGCTGAAGCATCAGGGGCGCCCCCTCTACAGCCTCGCGCGCGAGGGCAGGAGCGTGGAGCGGCAGCCAAGGGAAGTCCTGATCCACGAGCTCGAACTGCTGGGTCGTACGGCCGATGAGCTGGACTTGCGCGTACGTTGCAGCAAGGGCACCTACGTGCGTACGCTCGCCGAGGACATCGGGGCTGCGCTGGGGGTCGGCGGCCACCTCGCGGCGCTTCGCCGGACGGCGGTCGGTCCGCTCGACATCCGCGGGGCAACGCCGCTCGCCGAGCTCGAGGGCCTGAATGACACCGCGCGCGAGGCGAAGCTGGTGCCGCTCGAGGCGTTGCTCAAGGGCCTGCCGCGGGCCGAGCTCGAGACGAGCCTGGAATCGCGCTTCCGTAACGGGCAACCGGTGCGGTACCCGCGTGGAGAGACGGGCCTGTGCGGCGTGTTTGGTGCGGGCGGGTCCCTGATCGGCCTTGGTCAGCTGGGCGAAGATGGGCAGCTGCGCCCGATACGGCTGACCGAAGCCGGGCCAGGGGCGGCGCAACCAGCTGAATAACATCAAAAAACTTGTTCTTGAGCGGAACGTTCGGGTAAAATCCCGGTTTGCTCGAGGAGAGATTATGGCTTTGCAGGTCGCGCAGAAGGCGCAAGTCGTGAAACAGTTTCAACGGACCGGTAACGACACCGGTTCGCCAGAGGTGCAGGTCGCGCTGCTCACCGAGCGCATCAATGGCTTGACGGAGCATTTCAAGACCCACGTGAAGGATTTTCACTCGCGCCGCGGGCTCCTGAAGCTCGTGAGTCAGCGACGCAAGTTGCTCGATTACCTGAAGCGCAACGACGCAGACAAATATCGGTCGCTGATCGAACAACTCAGCCTGCGCAAGTAGAACTCGTCTCGATGCATCCTAGGAAAACGCTCATTCGTCGGATGGGCGTTTTTTTTTATTGCGTTCGCCGCCTGCCCTGAGCACGGCGACGGCGCGCCCAGGGTGGCGCGCCTTATCAGCTAGAAGGAACACGCCTTGAATCCGATCAAGAAGACATTTGCATTCGGTGGCCGCGAGGTCACCCTCGAAACGGGCGAGATCGCGCGTCAGGCCGGAGGTGCGGTTGTGTGCACCATGGACGACACGGTCGTTCTCGCCACGGTTGTCGCCGCCAAGGAACCGCGCGCGGGACAGGACTTCTTTCCCCTCACCGTGGATTACGTGGAAAAGACTTACGCGGCCGGAAAGATCCCAGGGGGGTTCTTCAAACGCGAAGGCCGGCTCTCCGAAAAGGAGACGCTCACGTGCCGCCTGATCGACCGTCCCATCCGACCGCTGTTTCCGGAGGGCTTCTACAACGAAGTGCAGGTCGTCGCGACGGTCGTCTCGGTCAACCCCGAGGTGGACCCGGACATTCCGGCGATGATCGCGGTGTCGGCGGCCCTGACAATCTCGGGAATACCGTTCAACGGCCCGATCGGCGCCTGCCGCGTTGGATATATCGACGGCGGATACGTGCTCAACCCCACGGCGACGCAGCTCAAGGAGTCCAAGCTCAACCTGGTTGTGGCGGGAACCGTGCAGGGCGTCCTGATGGTCGAGTCCGAGGCATTCGAGCTTCCCGAGGACGTGATGCTCGGGGCGGTCGTCTTCGGTCATGAGCAGATGCAGGCGGCCATCCAGGCGATCGACGAGCTCGCCGAGACGGCCGGCAAGCCGGCCTGGGACTGGAAGCCCGCGCCCGCAAACGAGGCGCTGATCGGCCGCATTACGGCGCTGGCCGAGGCGGATCTGCGCGCCGCCTTCGAGATGAAGCAAAAGCAGCAGCGCAATGCACGGCTTTCCGAGATCCGCAGGAACACGTTCGCCAATCTCGAGGAAGTGGCTGCCGCTTCCGGCGAGAAGATGGATGCGAACGAAGTCAAGGATATCTTCTTCGGCCTCGAATCGAAGATCGTCCGCGGACAGATTCTGGACGGCGAGCCCCGCATCGACGGCCGCGACACGCGCACCGTGAGGCCGATCGACGTCCGCGTCGGCGTGCTGCCACGTACGCACGGTTCGGCGCTGTTCACGCGCGGTGAAACGCAGGCCCTGGTGACCGTAACGCTCGGCACCGGGCGCGACGAGCAGATCGTCGATGCGATCACCGGCGAGTACCGCGAGCGCTTCATGCTCCACTACAACATGCCGCCCTACGCGACGGGCGAGGTGGGGCGCATGGGGCCTCCGAAGCGCCGGGAGATCGGCCATGGACGGCTCGCCAAGCGCGCCCTGGTAGCGGTGCTGCCGGGCCAGGAGGAGTTCGGTTATTCGATCAGGGTCGTGTCCGAGATCACCGAATCCAACGGCTCATCGTCGATGGCGTCGGTATGCGGCGGAAGCCTGGCCCTGATGGATGCGGGGGTGCCGTCGAAGGCCCACGTCGCTGGTATCGCCATGGGGTTGATCAAGGAAGGCAACCGCTTCGCGGTCCTTACTGACATCCTCGGTGACGAGGACCATCTCGGAGACATGGACTTCAAGGTGGCCGGAACCGAGCGCGGCGTCACGGCGCTGCAAATGGATCTCAAGATCGAGTCGATCACCAAGGAAATCATGCAGGTGGCGCTGAACCAGGCGCGCGAAGGTCGCATGCACATCCTGGACATCATGAAGCGTGCGATCGAGGGTTCGCGTACCGAGTTGTCGACGTACGCGCCGCGCATCATCAAGATCAAGATCAACCCGGACAAGATCCGCGACGTGATCGGCAAGGGCGGCGTGGTGATCCGCGGCATCCAGGAGGAAACGGGCACCACGATCGAGATCGAGGACGACGGCACGATCAATATCGCCTGCGTGACTTCCGAAGGAGGCGAGGCCGCGAGGAAGAAGATCCAGGAGCTGACCGCGGACGTCGAGGTGGGCAAGGTCTACGAGGGAACGGTCCTTCGCCTGCTCGATTTCGGCGCCATCGTCCAGCTGCTGCCGGGACGGGATGGGTTGCTCCACATCTCGCAGATCAGCCACGAGCGCGTCAACGCCGTGTCCGATCACCTCAAGGAGGGCCAGTCGGTGAAGGTGAAGGTGCTCGAAGCGGACGACAAGGGGCGGGTGCGGCTGTCGATGAAGGCAATCAACCAGCCCGAGGCCGCGAAGCAGGGCTGAGCCAGGCCGTTCGTCAATAGAAAAGGGGCGCCGCAGCGCCCCTTTTTTTCGCCCCCGACGGGGACTCTACTTCGCGACCTGCTTCTCGCGCATCTCGTCGAGCGTCTTGCAGTCGATGCACAGCGTGGCCGTCGGGCGCGCCTCGAGGCGCTTGAGCCCGATCTCGACCCCGCAGCTGTCGCAGTAGCCGTAGTCGTTCGCATCGATGCGTGCGATCGTCTCGTCGATCTTCTTGATCAGCTTGCGCTCCCGGTCGCGGTTGCGAAGCTCGAGCGCCATGTCGGACTCCTGGCTCGCGCGGTCGTTCGGGTCCGCGAACACGGTCGCCTCGTCCTGCATCGTGTGCACGGTGCGATCGATCTCCTCCGACAGTTCGCTTTTCAGCTGCTCGAGAATCTTCCTGAAATGCGTCCGTTGCCGGGTGTTCATGTACTCCTCGCCCTTCTTGGGAGCGTAAGGCGTGAAGCTTTTTCGTGTCAGTTCGACAGCCATCGATGCTGTAGTCTGAAAAAATGAAAGGCGCTTTGTAGCAGAAAAGACCCCCTGCGGCAAGCAAACTCTCGGTGCGAGGTTATGCTTGACTTTTCACCGAGTTGCGTTGCCTACAACGGGCCGCGAGGGTATCATGTGCCGCCATTTTCGGGGTGTGGCGCAGCCTGGTAGCGCGCTTGCTTTGGGAGCAAGATGTCGGGAGTTCGAATCTCTCCACCCCGACCACGTTTGCAGGGGCTTGCGGCAACGGGACTGCCCGTAGCTCAACCGGATAGAGCACCAGCCTTCTAAGCTGGGGGTTGTGGGTTCGAGTCCCGCCGGGCAGGCCAGAGCGCCCGAATGAAGTGAAGCGCCGCGAGGCGCAGCAGGCTTGTAGTACGACGGTGGCCGTAGCTCAACGGTAGAGTCCTGGATTGTGATTCCAGTTGTTGTGGGTTCGAATCCCATCGGCCACCCCAAACTTTCTATTAGCGACGGATGCAAATCGAGCGCGAGCTCAAGTTCCGGCTTCCGGCGCGCTTGGCATCCCGTGTCTGGAATCTGCTTTCCGGAACTCCCGCGGTTCGGCGGCGCTCGGTAGAGAGCGTCTATTACGACACGCCTCATCGTCGTCTGCGCACCGCGCACGCGGCGCTGCGCCTGCGGCGCGATGGCCGGCGCTGGCTGATGTGCTTCAAGTGGGAAGGCGTGTTGGCCGCCGGGCTCGCGCAGCGAAGCGAATGGGAGGTTCCGGTAATGCGTGGCATGCTGGCACCGGAGGCGCTGCCGCTGGAGGAAATCGCCGAGGCGACGCAGATCGACCTGCGGCGGCTCATCCCGCACCTTGCGCCGGTGTTCACGACGCGCTTCACGCGGCAATCGGTGGAGATCGCGCTCCCCGGGGGCACGACGGCGGAGCTGTGCATCGACGAAGGACGGATCGTCGCGGGGCGCCGCAGCGTTCCGCTTCGCGAGCTGGAGCTCGAGCTGCGCGAAGGCAGCCTCGACGCGATGCTGGAGTTCGCCGCCGGCCTGGTGGCGCCGTTGGCTCTCGCGCTGGAGCCCTTGAGCAAGGCCGAGCGCGGCTATGGACTCGCTGCCGCCGAGCCGTCGGCGCCGGTCAAGGCGCAGCGACCTGCCCTGACGCGGGACGGCTCCGCCGAGGCCGCAATGCTCGCGGTGCTGCAGGCGTGCCTGGCGCAGGTCGAGGCCAATGCCTGGGGCGTTGCGCACGCGCGCGATCCGGAGTATCTGCACCAGCTGCGCGTAGGCTTGCGCCGGCTGCGCGCCGCGCTGCGCGTTTTCAAGCCGCTCGCGTCATCCGCGGATATTCGCGGGCCCATTGCACGCTTGAGGGAATTCTCGCCGGTGCTGGGAAGCGCGCGCGACCGGGATGTGTTCTGTGCCGGCCTTGCGCCGTACGCACGACTCCTGCGGCGGGCGCGCCGGCGGCGCGCCGCTGTACGTGCACAGGCACGCGAGCTCGCGGGTTCGGCGCCCTTGCAGGCGTTTCTGCTCGACCTGCTGCGCTGGATGCACCAAGCGTCGTGGCGCCGGAGCGGCGACAAAGAGCGTCGTCTGTGGGAGCAACCGGTACCCGCGTACGCGCGGCGCGCACTGGCGCGCGCGGAGAGAAGGCTTAAGCGCGAGGGGGCCGAGATCGATTGGGCGGATGCTGCCGCGCGCCATCGACTGCGCATTTGCGCCAAGCGGCTGCGTTACGCCTGCGAGCCGTTCGTTTCTCTCTATCCGCCCCGCAGGACGCTGCGCTATCTCGAGCGGCTCGAGGCGCTGCAGGACGCGCTCGGCGAGCTGAATGACATCGCAGTCGGCCGGCGGCTGCTGCGCGAGCTGGACGGCGGGAAAGTAGCCGCGGAGGCCCGGCTCATGCGCGCCGAACTCGTTCTGCGCGAGAAGCGCCTGGTGAAGCGCCTTGGCGTCGTCTGGCGCGCGTGGCGGAAGGCGAAGCAGCCGTGGTGAGCGGCAGCTGCTCGCGCTCGATGACGAACACGTGCTGCGGTCCGGCGCTCGTTTCGGGCCAGACGAACGGCAGCGCGGGGAATGCCCTTTCCAGGGCGCGGCGGTTATGGCCGATCTCGCACACGAGCAGCCCCCGTTCCGACAGATGCTCGCCTGCCTCAGCGAGGATCCGCCGCACCAGGTCGAGGCCGTCGACGCCGCCGGCAAGCGCCATGCGCGGCTCGTGGCGGTACTCAGGGGGAAGGGTGCGCATCGAGGCCGCGTTGACATAGGGCGGGTTGCTGACGATCAGGTCGTAGCGCCGTGCGCCGAGTGCCGAAAAGAGGTCGGAGCGCACGAGCCGCACGCGCCGCTCCAGGCTGTAGCGCGCGACGTTTCTTCGCGCCACGGCGAGCGCCGCGGCAGACAGGTCGGCCGCGTCGACGTGCGCCTCGGGAAAGCCCTTCGCGAGCAGCACCGCGAGGCAGCCCGAGCCGGTGCACAGGTCGAGGGCGCTGCGCACCGGTCGGCGCAGCCAGGGGTGCAGACCTTCCCGCTGCAGCTCGGCGATGAACGCGCGCGGCACGATCGCGCGCGGGTCGATGTAGAAGCGGTACTCGCCGAGCCAGGCTTCGTGGGTGAGGTAGGGCGAGGGCAGGCGCTCGCCGATGCGGCGCGCGATGATCGCGTCTAGCATCGCGCGCTCGGCGGGGATGAGGCGGCGCGCGAGGCTCGCGCGCAGCGCCTCGTAGGGCAGGCGCAGCGTATGCAGCACGAGGTAGGCCGCCTCGTCGCGCGCGCTGTGCGTCCCGTGGCCGAAATGCAGTCCCGCGCGCTCGAAGCGCCGCGTCGCGGCGCGTATGAATTCGCCGACAGTGATCGGGGCGCGCGCCGCCACGGGAGTGCTAGGCGAGGAGCCGGCGCAAGGTGTCGAGGTAGACGCGCGGCAGCTGCTCGAGGACCGTGAGCTCGATGTTTTCGTTCAGCTTGTGGATGGTCGCGTTCGGCGGTCCGAACTCGACGACCTGGGGACAGATCTCCGCGATGAACCGGCCATCCGAGGTCCCGCCGGTCGTCGAGAGCTCCGGTGTGCGCCCGGTCTCGGCCCGGATGGCCTGCTTCACGGCATCGACCAGCTCGCCCGGGGGCGTGATGAAAGGACTGCCGGAAAGCGACCACTGCAGCTCGTAGTCGAGGCCGTGCCTGCGCAGGATCGCCTCGAAGCGCTCCCTGAGCGAAGCCTCGGGACTGACGGTGCAGAACCGAAAATTGAAATCCAGCTCGAGCGAGCCGGGAATGAGGTTGGTGGCGCCGACGCCCGCGTGGATGTTGGAAACCTGCCACGAGGTGGGTGGAAAGAACTGGTCGCCCTCGTCCCAGCGGGTGGCCACGAGCTCGGCGAGCGCCGGCGCGAGCAGGTGGACCGGATTGCGGCCGAGGTGGGGGTAGGCGATGTGCGCCTGGGTCCCGCGCACCGTCAGGCGCCCCGAGAGCGAGCCGCGCCGCCCGTTCTTCATCATGTCTCCCAGCACGGCGACCGACGACGGCTCGCCCACCAGGCAGTAGTCCAGGCGTTCGCCGCGCTGCTTGAGCCGCTCGACGACGCGGGCGGTTCCGTCCACCGACGGCCCTTCCTCGTCCGAGGTGATGAGCAGGGAGATCGAGCCGCGGTGCGCGGGCCGTTCTTTGACGAACGCCTCGAGCGCTACGACGAACGCGGCGATCGAGGATTTCATGTCGGCCGCCCCGCGCCCGTACAGCCTGCCGTCGCGGATCGTGGGCGCGAAGGGATCCGACTGCCACTGCGCAAGCGGACCCGGCGGAACGACGTCGGTGTGCCCGGCAAAGCAGAACAGCGGACGAGCGCTACCGCGTCGCGCCCAGAGATTGCTCACTTCGCCGCAACGGATGTGCTCGCAGGCGAATCCCAGCGCCTCCAGGCGGCGCGCGATCAGCGCCTGGCAACCATCATCGGCGGGCGTCACCGAGCGGCGAGCGATCAGCGACTTGGCGAGTTCTAGGGGGCTTTCCAATGCGCCCGCCGCGTCACGACGAGATGTCGATCTTGATGTCGGTGAAGCCGCCTCGGGTTCTCGAGGCGTCCGCGAAAGGATTCTGGGACGTATCGGGGTCGGTCTGCTCTGAAGTGGCCGAGGATGGAGAGGCGGAATTACCGGCGGTGATGTCGCCCGCGATGGCCTGGTTGATCAGCCAGAGCATGTTCGTAGCCGAGTCGGCATTCGCGATCGCCTCTTCCTGGGTGATCGTGCCTTCCATGAAGTGCTTGAACAGCGCCTGCTCGAAGCTCTGCGACCCGGGCGACATGCTCTTCTCCAGGGCCTCCTTGATTTCGCCGATTTCGCCTTTTTCGATCAGCTCCTGGATGTGCCGCGTATTGACCAGCACCTCCACCGCGGCCACGCGATTGCCCGACTTGCTGCGCACCAGCCGCTGCGACACGACGGCCTGCAGCGTCGCGGCCAGGTCGAGCAGCAGCGTCGGACGGTTCTCGAGCGGGTAGAAGTTGATGATGCGGTTCATGGCGTGGTAGCTGTTGTTGGCGTGCAGGGTCGCCAGGCACAGGTGGCCCGATTGCGCGTAGGCGAGGGCCATGGCCATCATCTCCTTGTCGCGGATTTCGCCGATCAGGATGCAGTCCGGCGCCTGGCGCATCGCGTTCTTCAGCGCGACGCTGAAGGTCTTGGTGTCGGTGCCGACTTCCCGTTGGTTCACGATGGACTTGCGGTTTCTGAAGATGAACTCGACCGGGTCCTCGAGCGTCAGGATGTGACCGGACTGGAGCGCATTGCGATGGTCCAGCATCGCCGCGAGCGAAGTGGACTTGCCTGCGCCGCTCGCGCCGACCATCAGCAACAGGCCGCGCTTCTGCATGATCACTTCCTTCACGATCTCGGGCAAGCCGAGCGTGTCGAGGGCCGGGATGTTGCCGGGGATGTGGCGCACCACCACCGCCGGCGAGCCCTTCTGCCGGAAGGCGCTGATGCGGAAGTTGCCGACTTCGTCCAGCGTCACGGCCGTATTCAGCTCCATCTCCTCCTCGAAATCGCGGATCTGGCGCTCGTTCAGCACCTCGTAGAGGAGCTGCTTGACGGTGTCGGGGCTCATGATGGTCTGGTTGACCGGCATGGCGACGCCCTCGATCTTGATGTGGATCGCCGCCCCGACGGAGATGAAGAGGTCGGACGCCTTCTTCTCGGCCATCAGTTGGAACAGGCGCTTCATCGCGGACATGTCTCTTCCCCCCGCCAAGTGCCGTTACGCCGGTCTAATCCCCGCGCAGCAGTTCGTTCAGGCTGGTCTTCGCGCGTGTCTTGGCGTCCACGCGCTTGACGATGACTGCACAATACAGGCCGTAACGGCCGTCCGCCGAGGGCAAAGTTCCGGGGACGACGACCGATCCCGCCGGGATCCGTCCGTAAAGCACTTCTCCGCTCGCGCGGTCCAGAATGCGGGTGCTCTGGCCGAGGAACACGCCCATCGAGATGACGCTGTTCTCTTCGACGATAACCCCCTCGACGACCTCGGAGCGCGCGCCGATGAAGCAGTTGTCCTCGATGATGACCGGATTGGCTTGCAATGGCTCGAGCACGCCGCCGATGCCGACGCCTCCGGACAGGTGCACGTTCTTCCCGATCTGAGCACAGGAACCCACCGTGGCCCAGGTGTCCACCATCGTGCCTTCGTCGACGTAGGCGCCGATGTTCACGTAGGACGGCATCAGCACCACGTTGCGCGCCACATAGGCGCCGCGCCGCGCCATCGCGGGCGGCACCACGCGGAATCCTCCGGCAGCGAAGGCCGCGCCGTCATAGGTCGCAAATTTCGCCGGTACCTTGTCGTAGTAGCGGGTGGCGCCACCCTCGAGCAGCCGGTTGTCTTCGATGCGGAAGGAAAGCAATACCGCCTTCTTGATCCACTGATACGTGATCCATTCGCCGCCGGATTTCTCGGCGACGCGCAGGCGACCAGCGTCCAGGCCCGCGATCACGAACTCCACCGCCTCCCGCAACGCTTTCGGCGCCGCGGAAGGATTGAGCGCGGCGCGGTTTTCCCAGGCCTCGTCGATGAGCTTTCTTGCGGATTCCATTCTTCTCTCAGAGCTTGCGGGCGAAGTCGTTGATCCGCGCAATGGCCTCGACGCATTCGGCGAGCGGAGCCACCAGCGCAATGCGCACCCGGTCTTTGCCCGGATTCAGCCCCTGCGACATGCGCGCCAGGTAGCTGCCCGGCAGTACGAGGACATTATATTCATGCTGCAAACGGCGCGCGAACTCGCAGTCGTCGATCGGCGTACGCATCCACAGGTAAAAACCCCCTTCCGGCATGTAGGCAGAAAGAGACGGCTTCAGTTCGGGAAGGACCGCGGCGAACTTCTCCGCGTACATGCGCCGGTTTTCCCGTACGTGGCGCTCGTCGTTCCAGGCCGCGATCGACGCGCGCTGCACGGGCAGGCTCATGGCGGAGCCGTGGTAGGTCCGGTACAGCAGAAAACTCCTGAGCAGCGATGCGTCACCGGCGACGAAACCGGAGCGCATGCCCGGCGCGTTGGATCGCTTGGACAGGCTTGAGAATACGACCAGGCGCGAAAAATCGTCCCGGCCGAGCCGGTGAGCGGCCTCGAGGCCGCCAAGCGGGGGGTGCGCTTCGTCGTAGTAGAGCTCCGAATAGCACTCGTCGGACGCGACCACGAAGCCGTGGCGATCGGCCAGCGCGAACAGCGTGCTCCAGTCCTCGAGGGTCATCACGCTGCCGCTCGGGTTCGCCGGCGAGCAGGCATAGACGAGCTGCACGTCGCCCCACACGCTATCCGCGAGATCGCCGTAGCGCGCCCGGTAGCCGTTTTCCGCCACGGCATTCAGGTAGACCGGGTTTGCGCCGCCGAGCAGCGCCGCGCCCTCGTAGATCTGATAGAAGGGGTTGGGGCACGCCACCTTGGCACTCGGGCGACCGGAATCGATCACCGTCTGGGCGAAGGCGAAGAGGGCCTCGCGCGAACCGTTGACCGGCAGCACCTGGGTCATCGCGTCGACGCGCGGCAGGCGGTAGCGCCGCATCAGCCATCCGGCGATGGCTTCGCGCAGCTCGGGCGTGCCCGCAGTGGCCGGGTACGCGGCCAGGCCGTCGAGGGTGTCGGCGAGCGTGCGCCGCACCAGCTCGGGCGTAGGGTGCTTGGGCTCGCCGATGGAGAGATTGATCGGGCGCAGCCGCTCGTTTGGCGTGACGCCTTGCAGGAGCCCGCGCAGCTTCTCGAAGGGGTACGGTTGCAGCGCCGCGAGACGAGGGTTCATTAGCGGGGCACAGCGCCGGGCAGCGCGTCGAGCGGGACGGGTGCCGGGGGCCTCCAGCCTCGCTTGCGGTGCTCTGCGACCACCGTCGTGAAGATGCCGCCGCGGACGTTGAAGCGCGCCGTGAGTCGCGCGAAACGCGGGCGAATCGCGCGCACGACGTCGTCGAGAACGCGGTTGGTCACCGCCTCGTGAAACGCTCCCTCGTCGCGGTAGGACCAGACGTACAATTTGAGCGACTTCAGCTCGATGCACAGCCGGTCGGGCACGTAGTCGAGCTCCAGCGTCGCGAAATCCGGCTGCCCGGTCATTGGGCACAGACAGGTGAACTCCGGCAGCTCCATGTGAATGCGGTAGTCGCGATCCGGCGACGGATTGGTAAAAGTCTGCAGCCGTCTGCTCGGTCGCGAAGCCATTTGGGAGATGCGCGCTGGGCGGGAGAATTGCGTGAAAATGGTATCATAACGAGCATTTTCTCCAACGGCTTCTCCAACGGCGCTTCCCTCTAGACGCGTCTCGTTTATCGCGACCCGAACACTGTCCGTGCGCCTCACGCAGATCAAGCTTTCCGGTTTCAAGTCGTTCGTCGATCCAACATCGATTCACATTCCGGGCCAGCTCGTCGGGATCGTCGGTCCAAACGGTTGCGGAAAGTCGAACGTGATCGACGCGGTGCGCTGGGTGCTCGGCGAGTCGCGCGCCTCGGCATTGCGAGGCGATTCCATGCAGGACGTGATCTTCAACGGCTCGGTCAACCGCAAGCCGATGGCGCGCGCCAGCGTCGAGCTCATCTTCGACAATTCGCAAGGCCGCGCGGCCGGCCAGTGGTCGCAGTACGCGGAGATCTCCGTCCGCCGGGTATTGCAGCGCGACGGCGAGTCCTCGTACCACATCAACAACGTGCACGTCAGGCGGCGCGACATCACGGACATGTTCCTTGGCACCGGTCTCGGTCCGCGCGCTTACGCGATCATCGAGCAGGGAATGATTTCGCGCGTGATCGAGGCCAAGCCCGAGGAGCTGCGCGTGTTCCTCGAGGAAGCGGCAGGAATATCGAAATACAAGGAGCGCCGCAAGGAGACGGAGAACAGGCTGGGTGACACGCGCGAAAACCTTGCGCGGGTGACCGATATCCGTGGCGAGCTCGGCGCCCAGCTCGAGAAGCTGCAAGCACAGGCCGAGGTGGCGAGCCGGTACAAGGAATACCAGTCGGACCTGCGGCTCAAGCAGCAGTTGCTGTGGTACCTGCGGCGACGCGACGCGGCGACGGAGCGCGAGCGCCATGCCCTGGAGATCGCCAGGACCGCCAACGAGCTCGAGGCGGAAACCGCGCGGCTGAGGGAAGTTGAGGCGCGGCTGGAGGCGGCGCGTTCCGCCCACTACCAGGCTGGCGACGCGATGAACGGAGCGCAAGCGGCTCTTTACGCGGCGAACGCGGAGGTGGCGCGGCACGAATCGGAACTGCGCCACGTCGAGGAAACGCGCCAGCGACTCGAAAATCAGCACACCGAGCGCGTGACCCAGCTTACATCGTGGCGTGACCAGCGCTCGCAGCTCACCCAGGCGCTACACATGTGGGCCGCTCGTGCCGCGAGCGCCAGGCAGCGCGTCACCGAGGCACAGACGCGCCTCGCGCAGGAGCAGGCCAAGCTGCCCCAGGCCGAGCAGGCGTTCCGCTCGGCGCAGGAGCGCCTCAACGAGGCGCGCAGCGGACTCATGCAGGCCGAGGGCCGGCTCGAGCTCGAGCGGACGAATCTGTCTCACATCGAGAGCAACGCCAGGCCGCTCGAGCAACGCCGGGAGCGCCTGGAAGCCGAGCTGGCGACTCTGGGGCAGCCCGACCCGGTGGCCCTGGACGCCCTGCAAGGACGCATCGCGCAGCTCGATGCGGCGATCGGCCAGGCCCAAAAGGAGCTGGAATCGCTGCAAGCCGAGTGCGCGGCGCTGGAAGAGCGCCAGGGCGCCGCGGCGG
>JBAUTZ010000101.1:0-9391 GCA_049582445.1 Burkholderiales bacterium | reverse complement strand
CCGGCGGGCATTGAGTTCCCGATCGGCTTCGCCGCCGGCGCACACAGACAATAGTTTCCTTGACAGGAGGTGCCGCCGCGCCAACCATGCAACGATGAACGCGCGCACCTATTTCGCCGGATTGTCCCGCCGTCTGCGCTGGGCAATGGCGCCCGCGCGGCGCGGACTCCGCCTGTTCTGGTATCGCGCCGACTGGGAGGCGATCGCGTTCGCGCTGGTCGTGGGCGGGCTCGTGACGGGCTTCGCGCTCGCGCTGCAAGCGTATTTTGCGCATCAGGACGCGGCACGAGACCAGGCGCTTCAAGCGAGAAATCAGGAACTGGCCTGTCTCGCGCGCAACGTGTATTACGAGGCGCGCGGCGAGCCGGTCGCGGGCCAGTATGCCGTGGCCGAGGTGACGATGAACCGCAGGGCCTCCGCGCGCTTTCCAGAATCGGTCTGCGCAGTCGTCTACCAGAAGAACTGGGACGCGCTGCGCGGGCGCTACGTCGGCGCGTTTTCGTGGACCGAGCTCGACGCGCTGCCGGAGCCGAGCGGAGCGGACTGGGAGCGCGCGCGCAAGGTGGCACGGGACGTGTACGACGGACGGTACGAGCCGGAGCTGCAAGGCGCGATGTACTTTCACGCCACCTACATCAAGCCCGCCTGGACGAAGGAAAAGAAGCCCGTGGCCCGCATCGGCGGGCATGAGTTCTACAGGTAGCTCGCGCCCGGATCGCGGCGAGCCATTTGCATCCCCGCGGGGGTTCGCACCTCATGCGGGTACCTCGTCCTGAATGCTACTGCTAGATGTCCTTCGCCTCCTGCTTCCCCTGTCTATCCCGGCGTTCATTGAACTTCTTCAGGATGTCGGCGGAGTCAAAGCTGACCACGGGAAGATCAACGCGCCCCGTGCGCTGCGTCGCCGTGATGCCAGATGCGGTGATGGTAGACGCGGCATTGGTCCACACCACTTCGTGATTCTCGATTTTCGCGCCGGCACGGTCAGAAACGACGTCATTCTTTTCCTCGGCGGGGCGACCGTACTTCTCTTTGAGGGCGCTGAGCACCGTTCCGAACCCTCCCTCCGGAAAGTAGACCACGATGCTTGAGAGCTGCCCGTCATAAAAACGAAGCATTACGCCTTGGGCGGCGACGCCCGCGATGGACTCCGTGTGCGCTGCATCAAGAAAGCAGACCGTGTCCGCGATAGGGTTGTCCGGGTCCCGGCAGAGCCATCGCCCCTGTGCCTCGACACTGTTCAGCTCCGTGCCGAGCTTCAGCCCCTTGAAGTCGTAGGGCTCATCCGCACGAACCCCGGACATCAACGTGAGCAGCACCACCGCCAATATCGATTGCTTCATATGGTCCCCGACTGACGCCTGCCAGGCATTGTCCGCCCGGCCTTCCGCGAGCGGCAATGGCTCGAATGAACCAACCTCGGCCATCGAGGTGCTGACCGACCTGAACGGGGGCCTCCCTTGATCATGGGATGGCGCGCATCGCCGCATTTGCCTAGCGTTGAACAACGTGCGCTCGACTGTCCAGGCCGAAAGGAGGATGGAACATGAATTTCGCTGATCGCAGGTTGTTCTCGAGATTGTCGGTTGTCGCGGCGTTGTCGGGCTCGGTCCTAATCGGCACCGCACTACCATCGCCTGCCGCGGCAGCAGGCGACGGCGATACATATCTACGCGGTTCGTATGCAGTTACAACTGCGAGGACGTGTGCCGTCTCGACAAGCCCCCTCGTGGGACCCAACTATGCCTTCGCCCCCGGCAGCACGTTCTACCAAGCCAGCACGGACAGCGGGATCCTCACGTTTAATGGCGACGGCACCGCGTCGTCGCTCGGGACTTCAAGGACCATGAATCTCAGCGCTGGCGCGGGCTCGCTGGTAACTGTGAGCGCGTTCACGAGCGACATCTCCTACTCGGTGAACGACGACGGAACCGTGGATATTTTGTACCCTTCAACACAGTTCACCGTTGTCTTCCCGGCCTTCAACGTCAACGGAACGGTGACCGGGCAGACTACTCGGCTACAAATGGGCAGGGGCAAGTCGATGCTCGTCACCGCGCCGAGCCAAGACTACTCCGTCGAGACGCTCACCTACACCACTGGTCAGCCGACGCAATACAGAATCTGCACCAGAAGTTCCACGGCAACGAAAATTTCGGCTGAATAGGACATCGCATACGACCGCGACGAGCGCTGAAGGCATCGCCTGCAGTATGAGCCGCAGGGGCGACTGCTGGGACAACTCGGCGATCGAGAGCGTCTTCGCGACGCCGAAATCGGGCGAAGCTCAATTGTGGCGTCCCCACGGGGATTCGAACCCCGGTTACCGCCGTGAAAGGGCGATGTCCTAGGCCTCTAGACGATGGGGACCTGATGCGGGAATCAAGTCTGGTCTGGTGGAGGTAACCGGGATCGAACCGGTGACCTCTTGCATGCCATGCAAGCGCTCTCCCAGCTGAGCTATACCCCCACGCAAGGGCGCGAATTATATCGGGCGAGCCCCGATAGGTAAAGCAAATCCGCGACTTGGCGCGTCACTGCGCGCAGGGGCCGAGGCGCCGGCCGGACACTTTCTGCGTGCTGTCGAAGCTCTGGCCGCCGATCTCGGTGCTAGTGCGCGTCTCGCCTTCCATGCTGGTGCTCCCGTAGCGCATCTTGCCGCTGCCGCGTATGCGCGACTGCGGGCACTCCATGTTCCACCGGAAGTCGTAATTCGCGGGTGAGGTGATGGTCAGCGCGCAGTCCGGGTGACCTTGCCCGGGCTGCAGCATGCTCGCCGGGTCCCACTCCTGCTCCGATCCGAAACATTGCAGCCTCGTCGTAGGCGGCACCCCGGGCATCGCGGGCGAGGTGATGGTGGTGACGATCTCCCAGCGCCCGGGCTGCATGCCCTCGGCCCAGGCGCTCGCGCTCGCCAGAAAAAGCAGCGCAGCGAGCAAGGTCCGTGCGGCGTTCATGTGCATTCCCTTCAGTCGGTGTCCAGGTGATGCGCGAGCCGGGCGAGCACGGCTTCCCGCCCGAGCAGCTCGAGCACTGCGTCGATCGACGGCGTCTGCAGCCGCCCGGTGACCAGCAGCCGCAGCGGCATCGCGAGCTGCGGCATCTTCATTCCGCTCGCCGCGAGCACCTGCTTGATGGCGGCGGCGATCGAGGCCTTGTCCCAGCCGGCGAGCTCAGCGAGCCGCGCCTTGAGCATCCTGAGCGCCGGGCGCACCGCCTCGGTGAGGTGCTCTTCGATGAGATCCGCATGCGGGTGCGGCTCGCCGTAGAACAGCATCGCCGCCTCCGCCAGGTGCAGCACGCTCGTGGCGCGGTCCTTCAAGAGAGCCACCACCGCCGCGAGGGGCGGCCCCGCCTCGAGCGCGGCGCCGAGGCGCCTCAGTTCCGGCGCGGCCAGCTCAGCGAGTCGCGCGTCGGCCGCGGTCTTGATGTAGTGCTGGTTGAGCCACGAGAGCTTGGCCGGATCGAACTGCGCCGCGGAGCGAGAGACGTGCGCCAGGTCGAACCATCCGGCGAGCTCGCGCATGCTGAACACCTCGTCGTCGCCGTGCGACCAGCCCAGGCGCGCGAGATAGTTGTCGAGCGCCTCCGGCAGGAAGCCATCGTCGCGGTACTGCGTGACGCTCACCGCGCCGTGGCGCTTGGACAGGCGCTCCCCGTCGGCGCCGAGGATCATCGGCACGTGCGCGAACTGCGGCAGCTCCGGGCCCAGCGCCCTGAAGATGTGAATCTGGCGCGGCGTGTTGTTGACGTGATCGTCGCCGCGGATGACATGCGTGATGTGCATGTCGAGGTCGTCCACCACCACGCCGAAGTTGTAGGTCGGCACGCCGTCGGCGCGCAGGATCACCAGGTCGTCCAGCTCGGCGTTCGGAAACGTGATCAGGCCCTTCACCAGGTCGTGCCAGCCGACTTCGCCCTCCTCCGGCGTGCGAAAGCGCACCACCGGCGCTCGATCGCTCGGCGCCACGAGCCCGGCGGCCTTGGCGCGCTCGGGGCGCCAGCGCCCGTCGTAGCGCGGCTTCTCGCCGCGCGCGCGCTGGCCTTCGCGCATCGCCTCGAGCTCCTCCTTCGTCGCCCAGCAGCGGTAGGCGTGCCCCGCGGCGATCAGCCGCTCCGCCACCTCCTGATAGCGTGGCAGGCGCTGCATCTGGAAGAACGGCCCTTCGTCCCAGTCCAGGCCGAGCCACTGCATGCTCTCGAGGATGGCGTTGGTCGAGGCCTCGGTCGAGCGCTCGAGGTCGGTGTCCTCGATGCGCAGGATGAACTTGCCGCCGTGGCGCCGCGCGTAGGCCCAGGAAAAAAGGGCGGTGCGCGCGCCGCCGATGTGCAGGAAGCCGGTGGGGCTGGGGGCAAAGCGCGTGCGTACGTTCATGAAGCCGCAAATTCTAACCTGCGCGGCCAGTTCGGCTAGAATCCCCGCTCCTACCGGAGGAGGGGGAACCATGAAACCGATCAATAGAATCGCCATGGCGCTGGCGGGTGGGCTGGGAATGCTCGCCGCGCACGGCGCCTTTGCGCAGACCACGCTCACCATGTCGTCGTGGGTGCCGCCCAGCCACCCGCTCACCAAGGGCTTCCTGCAGGGCTGGGCGAACGAAGCCGAGAAAGTGACCGGCGGGCGCGTCAAGTTCCAGATGCTGCCCAAGGCGCCGGTCGCGCCACCCGGAACGTTCGATGCGGTGCGCGACGATCTGGTTGACTTGTCTTACGTCACCGCAAGCTACACGCCGGCGCGCCACGTGCTGCCCCGGATGCCGGAGCTGCCGGGCGGCGGGCCGACCTCGACCATCAACTCGGTGGCCTACTCGCGCATCCACTGGAAGTACTTCCAGAAGGCCGGCGAGTACAACGGCGTGCACCTGCTCGGCGTGTTCACCCACGGCCCGGGACAGATCTTCAACACCAAGCGGCCGATCACCAAGGGCGCCGACCTCGCCGGCCTCAAGATCCGCACCGGCGGCGGCATCGCCGACGACATGGGCAAGGCGCTCGGGGCGTCGCTCATGTTCAAGCCGGCACCCGAGTCCTACGAGCTGCTGAAGACCGGCGTCGCCGACGGCGTGTTCTTCCCGCTCGAGTCGCCCGCCTCGTTCCACCTCGAGAAGCTGATCAAGTACGCCACGATCTTCCACGGCGGCTTCTACAGCTCGGCGTTCGGCTTCTTCATCAATCCGGCCAAGTGGGACAAGCTGCCGCAGCAGGACAGGGACGCGCTGTCCAAGATCAGCGGCGAGTACGTCGCGCGCCTCGCCGGCAAGGTGTGGGACGAAGCCGACCAGGTAGGCCTCGCCCTGATCAAGAAGGAAGGCGTGCAGATCACCTACGCCAGCCCGGCCTTCGAGAAAGAGGTTCAGGACAAGGCGAAGCCGATCATCGACGCCTGGATCAAGGCGGCGGACGCGAAGGGCGTGGACGGCGCCAAGGCGCTGGCGGAGTTCCACGCCGACATCAAGCAGCTGGAAGCCGGCAAGTAGACGACACGCCGCGGGCCGCGCCGGATCGAATCGGCGCGGCCTTTTTTGCGTCCGAGCCCGCTTGAGTACTGCCCACCCCTCGCGCTTCGAGCGCCTCGCGTACTGGATCGACGCGTTGCTCGGCTTCGCGGCCGCCGCGGTGCTGTTCTGCATGATGGCGCTCACCTTCGTCGACGTGGTGCAGCGCTACCTGTTCAACCGCTCGGTGCCGGGCAGCTTCGAAATTACCGAGATCCTGATGGCGATGCTGATCTTCGCCGGGCTGCCGCTCGTGTCGCGCCGCGAGGAGCACGTGACGGTCGACCTCATCGACCACTGGCTCGGGCCCGCCGGCCGGCGCGTGCAGCGCGCGGTGATCGAGTTCATCTCCGGCGTGCTGCTGCTGGGCCTGTCTCACCTGCTGCTCAACAAGGCGCACGAGACCGCACGCTACGGCGACACCACCACGGTGCTCGAGATCAAGCTCGCGCCGTTCGTCTACGCCATGGTGGTGTTCGTCGCGGTCGCGGGCGTCGTCCACGTCATCAAGGCGTTTACCCCGCCCGCGCGCAAGCCCGAATGACCTACGCCCTGATCGCGTTCGTCGCGATGCTCGCGCTCACCTTCGTGCGCGTGCCGATCGCCTTCGCCATGGGCGTGGTCGGCATCGTGGGTACGGGCCTGCTCAAGGGCTGGATGCCGGCGCTCGCGATGGCCACCCAGGTGACCTACGAGACCGGGTTCAACTATGCGTTCTCGGTGGTACCGCTGTTCATCCTCATGGGCAATTTCGTCACCCGCGCCGGCATGGCCGAGGAGCTGTACAACGTGTGCTATGCCTTCCTTGGCCACCTGCGCGGCGGCCTGGCGATTGCCACCATCGCCGCCTGCGGCGGCTTCGGCGCGATCTGCGGCTCGAGCCTCGCCACCGCGGCCACCATGTCGAAGGTCGCGATGCCGCCGATGCGCAAGTTCGGCTACTCGAACGCGCTTGGCGCCGGCTCGATCGCCGCCGGCGGCACGCTCGGCATCCTGATCCCTCCGTCCACGGTGTTCGTGCTCTACGGCATCATCACCGAGACGAGCATCGGCAAGCTGTTCGCCGCGGGCATCCTGCCCGGGCTGATCGGCATTCTGTTCTACAGCCTCGCCGTGCGCTGGACCACGTGGCGCGATCCAAGCTCGGGCCCGCCGGGCGAGCGCATGAGCTGGAAGGGGCGCCTCGCGACGCTGCGCGGCGTGGGCGCCTTCGCCGCGCTCGGCGCGGTGCTGGTGTGGCTCGTGCAGATCCACTTCTTCGCTGCCGATGACGCCGCGGTGCTCGGCGCGCTCGGCACCATCGCGCTCGCGTTCTTCTACCGCGGCGTGATCGGAGTGCTCGCGCTCTTTACGCTCGTGATGGGCGGGATTTACGGCGGGCTGTTTACGCCCACCGAGGCGGCGGGCGTCGGCGCCGCGGGCGCGTTTGCCTTCGCCCTGGCGCGGCGCAAGCTCGGCTGGAAGAGCACCTTCGAGGTGCTGCTCGAATCGGGCCGCACCACCGCGATGCTATTCGTGATCCTGATCGGCGCCATGATGTTCGCCAACTTCATCAACTACACGAGCATGCCGGGCGACCTGCGCAATTTCGTCACCCAGTTCGAGATCCGGCCGGTGGTGGTGATCGCGGCGATCTGCGTCATCTACATCCTGCTCGGCTGCGTGCTGGAGAGCATCTCGATGATCCTGCTCACCGTGCCAGTGTTCTACCCCCTGGTGCAGCACATGGGCTACGACCTGGTGTGGTTCGGCGTGATCGTGGTGGTGGTGACCGAGATCAGCCTCATCACCCCGCCGGTCGGCATGAACGTGTTCGTGCTGAGGACGCTGCTGCCCGACGTGCCCACGGGAGTCATCTTCCGCGGCGTGACGCCGTTCATCGTCGTCGATTTCTTCCGCCTCGCGCTGCTCGTCGCCTTCCCCGTGATCTCGCTGCTATTGCCCCGCTTCATGGGTTGACGGCGTCTCGTAGCGGCGGCGGTAGGCGACGTAGTAGAGCACCGGGATCACGACCAGCGTCAGCAACGTCGAGACGAAGATCCCGAAGATGAGCGAGATGGCGAGCCCCTGGAAGATCGGATCGTCGAGGATGAAGGTCGCGCCGATCATCGCCGCCAGGCCCGTGAGCGCGATCGGCTTGGCGCGCGCGGCCGCGGAGTGCATCACCGCGTCGCGGAACGCGACGCCCTCGGCGACCTTCTGGTTGATGAAGTCGACCAGAAGGATCGAGTTTCTGACGATGATCCCGGCGAGTGCAATCATGCCGATCATCGAGGTGGCGGTGAAGTTCGCCCCGAGCAGCGCGTGCCCCGGCATCACGCCGATCACGGTGAGGGGGATCGGCGCCATGATGATGAGCGGCGTCAGGTACGAGCGGAACTGCGCCACGACGAGCAGGTAGATGAGGATCAGCCCAACGGCGTAGGCGAGCCCCATGTCGCGGAAGGTCTCGTAGGTCACCTGCCACTCGCCGTCCCACTTGATGGCGAACTGGCGGTACGGGTCCGATGGCTGGCGGATGAAGTACTCGCCCAGCACGCCACCGTCGGGCAGTGACTGCCCGACGATCTTGCTGCGCATCGAGAACATGCCATAGAGCGGGCTGTCGACGCGCCCGGCCTCGTCGCCCACCACGTACACCACCGGCAGCAGGTCCTTGTGGTAGATCGGGCGGTCGCGCTCGTTCTTCACCGCGGTGACCACCTCCGAGAGCGGCACCAGCGTGCCCGCGGGCGCGCGCACGACGAGCTTGAGGAATTCCTGCAGCCGCCCGTCGCGCTCCGGCGGCAGCTCGACCACTACCGGGACCTCGTACTTCGACTGCTGGTCGTGCAATGGCGTCACGGCGCTGCCCGAGAGCCCCATGCGCATGGTCTCGACCACGTCGCGCTGGCTCACGCCGAGCAGCGCCGCCTTGGCCTGGTCGACCTTGAGCACGATGCGC
Organism: Burkholderiales bacterium; assembly: GCA_049582445.1. Classification (GTDB taxonomy): domain Bacteria; phylum Pseudomonadota; class Gammaproteobacteria; order Burkholderiales; family SG8-39; genus DAHVFK01. Next base: position 952 of record JBAUTZ010000101.1, on the reverse strand, counting down.
GGCGCGCTGTCCTCGACGGAGTCGTCAATGGCGACGATGCCCGGCGTCGAGGCGAAGGCGGCGCGCACCCGCTTGGCGGTGCGGATGCGGCCCGCCTCGTCCGGTCCATAGACCTCCGCGACGATCGGCGAGAGCACCGGCGGTCCGGGCGGCACCTCGACCACCTTGACGCGCGCGTTCCAGCGCTGGGCGATTCTCTCCAGCGCCGGGCGCACTGCCTGAGCGATCTCGTGGCTCTTGCGCTCGCGCTCGCCCTTCGGCTTGAGGTTGACCTGGAGGTCACCCTGCTCCGAGAGATTGCGCAGGTAGTACTGGCGCACCAGGCCGTTGAAGTTGATCGGCGAGGCGAGCCCGGCGTAGGCCTCGTAGTCGGTCACCTCGGGCAGCTTGGCGATCTCGGCGCCCATGTCGTGCAGCGCGGCGGCGGTGATCTCCACCGGCGTGCCCGCGGGCATGTCGACCACCACCTGGAACTCCGACTTGTTGTCGAACGGCAGCATTTTCAGGATCACGAGCTTCACGCCGGCGAGCGACACCGACAGCACGATCAGCGCCAGCACCGCGTACAGGAGCTGCCGCCGGCGCTTGCCGGAGGCGATGAACGGCCCGAGCACGCGGTTGAACAGGCGGTCGAGCCGCTCGCTGCGCGCCTCGGCGTGGTGGCTCGCTTTCAGCAGCTTGAGCGCGAGCCAGGGCGTGACCGTGAAAGCGATCGCGAGCGAAATCAGCATCCCCATGCTGGCGTTGATCGGGATCGGGCTCATGTAAGGGCCCATCAGCCCCGTGACGAAGGCCATCGGCAAGAGCGCCGCGATCACCGTGAAGGTGGCGAGGATGGTCGGACCGCCGACCTCGTCGACCGCGAGCGGGATCAGCAGGCTGAGCGGCGTCTCGGGCGCGTGCGCGCGGTGGCGGTGGATGTTCTCGACCACCACGATGGCGTCGTCGACCA
>JBAUTZ010000100.1:0-2696 GCA_049582445.1 Burkholderiales bacterium | reverse complement strand
CAGCAACAGAAGACGCGTGTGGGGGATCTGGAGGCGGCCCGGCAGCAGCGCGGCAAGGTGCTTGCGTCGCTGGAACAGGAATCCCGCAGCCGCAGCGCCCAGCTGGCACGGCTGCAAATGCAGCAAGAGCAGCTCGAGCAGCTCCTGAAGCAGTTGTCCAAGGCCACCGAGTCGGTGCCCTTCGACCCCAACGCCCCGTTCGCCAGGGCGCGCGGCTCGCTGGCCTGGCCAGTGGCCGGGCGCATCTCCGTCGATTACGGTGACACGACGGCCGGTGGTCTGCGCTCCAACGGCATTGAAATCGAAACCGCGCAGGGCGCCGATGTCCGGGCCGTGGGTGAAGGCAGGGTCGTTTACGCGGACTGGCTGCCAGGGCGCGGGCTGCTGATCATCCTGGACCACGGCAATGGATACCTCAGCCTGTACGGCCACAACGACCAGCTCTATCGCCAGGTCGGGGCCCGAGTCCAGGCCGGTGAAGCCATTGCCGCGGCCGGCGATTCGGGCGGGCGCAAGAGCCCTGGCCTGTACTTCGAGATTCGCCGAGCGGGCAAACCGGTGGATCCGCATGGCTGGTTCCGCACCAAGGTGCCACCCGCCCGGTAGTCCTTGGCACGGGGGTCAGTGACTGGCCCGCCGGTGGCAGGTGCCGGTCGCACAAGGCAACGGAATTTGCCAACTGGATCATCTCTGCCAGGCAGGCATTAAGTCATGCTTTCAACGATGTCCACAGACTCGGCCTTGCAGGCGGATTTCCGGCCCTACGCGCAGCTCGTGGCCGCGCTGCAGCCGCGCGCGGCAGGCCTGACCATATTTGAACCGGACGGTGAAGTTCGCTGGACCAGTGAGGACTTCATTTCGCCGGACTTCGCGCCGCTGATCCGCAAGTCCGCCGCCAACGCCGCCGGCAGCGACGCGGCGGGTGAACTGGCCAAGCTCGGCGGCAGTGATCCGGTGCATGTCTTCTGGCTGCGCGATGACGACGGCGAGTTGACCGCATTGTTTGCCATCAGCTGGCGTGGCAGCGAGGCCCCGGCGCGCAGCTTCTCCTACGTCCAGGCGATGCTGCGGCCGGCGCTCGAAATCCTGCGCCGGGAACTGGTCCTGCGTGCGCGCGTGGCGCAATCCACCGCCTCGGGCAACGGCAGCGATGGAGGCGAGGCCGATCTGCGGGTGCTGCTGTCAACACCGGACACCGAGCACTGCGAAGTCGCCGATGCCAGCATCCGGCAATTGCTGGAGAACGTGAATCGTCACCTGAGCTGCGAATTCTCCGCGTTCGTGGTCCCGGAACGCAGCCTGGTGTCCGTCGTGAAAGCCGAAGGTCGCGAAGTGGATACGTCGATCCTCGCCAGACTGCATAGACACCTGTTGTCGCTGGCGCAGGTGAGCGGCGACGCCATGCTGCTGAACGACGCCGGCAGCCTGCCCGGTGTGGATCTGCCGCTGCGCGTGCTCGCCAGCGCGTTGCGCAATCCGGCTGGTCGTGTTTCCGGCGTGCTGGCAATGTTCCGTGCGCGTGAGGCACCGCCGTTCCGCCGCCGTGACGGACTGCTGGCCGACCTGCTGGCGCGTCGTGCCTCGAGCATCATCGATTCCAGTTACGACCAGCTTACCGGCGCGCTGACCCGCAAAGCATTCGAGCAGCGTGCGCGACCGCTGCTGGAGGCGCGCGTCAAGGATCGACGGGCGCAATGGACCTGTCTGTATCTGGATGCAGACCGAATGCACGTAATCAATGACAACTACGGCATGCCGCTCGGCGATCGGCTGATTGCCAAACTTGGCGAGCTGATTCGCGGCGGCCTGGTACCGGGTGCGCTGGCCGCGCGCATCTCCGGTGACCGCTTCGCGGTACTGCTGCCGACGGGAGAGGAGGATGCGAGCCACTTCGCCGAGGCATTGCGCGGCAGCGTGGAAAGACTGACCGCCCTGCACCTGGGCGGCGCGGCCGATGCCAGCTTTCATGCCTCCGTCAGCATCGGTGTTGCCGCCGTGTTCGGCGGCAAGGTAGATCTCGCGCAGGCGCTGGCCACCGCGGAAACTGCCTGCAAGGCGGCCAAGGACCGCGGCCGCAATCGCGTGGAAACCTACCGGGCCAGCGATGCGTCGCTGATCCAGCGCTACGAAGACATCAACATCGCGCCCAGTCTGCGCGCGGCGCTCAGTGAAGGTCGGGTGCGCATGGATGCGCAGATGATTGCCTCGCTGCACGGTCGCAGCTCCGACAAGCCGCATTTCGAGCTGTTGCTGCGCGTGATCGACGATCGCGGCGAGACGCTGGGACCCGCCCGTTTCCTGTCCGCGGCGAAGCGCTACCAGATCATGCCGGAGATCGATCGCTGGGTGATCGGTGAGACGCTGGGCCGGTTGGCATCCTGCGCGCAATTGCTGGCCGATGCGCCGGTGGTGTTCACCGTGAACCTGTCGGGTCAATCGCTGGGCGAGGATGGGTTCATTGACGAGCTGATCCAGAAGATACGAGACAGCGGCGTCAATCCCAAGGTGCTGTGCTTCGAACTGACCGAAGGCGAGGCGATCGCCAATCTGGACCGGGCCGAGGAGATGATGCAGCGACTGCGCGAAATGGGTTGCGGTGTCGCGCTCGACGATTTCGGCACCGGACTGTCCTCGCTGGCTTACTTGCGCAAGTTGCCGGTGGACATCCTGAAGATCGACGGCAGCTTCGTGAAGGA
>JBAUTZ010000099.1:0-7267 GCA_049582445.1 Burkholderiales bacterium | reverse complement strand
CGAGCGTGGCGCGCTCGCGTGCCACGTCGGCCTGCGCCGCCGCGACGTCGGCGCTGTCCTGGCGCGCGCCCTGCTCGGCCTGCGCGAGGTTCGCCTGCGCCTTGTCCACCGCTACCTGGAACGGCTGCGGATCGATCTCGAACAGGCGCTCGCCCTTGTGTACGAACTGGTTGTCGCGCACGTGCACCGCATTCACCGGCCCGCTCACCAGCGCCGCGATCTGCGCCACGTCGGCATTGACGTAGGCGTTGTCGGTCGACACCTCGCCGCGCGTCAGCCACCAGAAGGCAAGCGCGCCGCCGACGCCGATCGCGGCGACGACCGCGACGAGCGCCGTGCGCTTGAGCGCGAGGATCGCGCGCGGCTTCACTGGACCGCTCCCAGACGCGCTTTCAGCTTCGCCAGCACCGCGGCCGCCGCCTCGAGCTCGCTCGCGCGGATGCCGCGAAACACGTCCCCCCGCAACGCCGCGGCGACCTTGCGTATCTCGGCCGCCACCCCCGCGCCCTTGTCGCGCAGGTGGATCGTCTTCACCCGCCGGTCCTCGCCCGTGTGTCGCTCGACCAGGCCTTCCCTCTCGAGCCGGTCGACGAGACGCACCACGCTCGCCCCTTCCAGCCCGAGACGCGATGCGAGCTCGCTCTGGGAAAGGCCCTCGCTGCGCGAAACGATCGCGAGCAGCAGCCAGGTGGCGCGCGACAGGCCGAGCGGCCGCAGCCGCCGGTCGAGGGCGGTGCGCCAGTCGTGCGCGGTGAGGTGCATCAGCAGCCCGAAGCTCTCGGACGTGACCGCCATGTTCTATGCCTGTGCAATAATTAGCATAGTAACGATTATAGCAAAGCTCTGCCGCCCGGCAATCGGCGCTACAGCCCCGCCCCGGCAAGCAGCGCTACCAGCCTTTCTCTTTCCCTGGTACTGGTCAACGGGTAGCTCTCAAGCCAGCCCTGCAGCGAGAAGCCGGCCTCCTGCGAGCGGATTTCCTCGGCTTCCCACTCGGCATTGGAACGGTCTCCGGCCGCCACCAGTGCCGCGGCGAGATAGATGCGCGTTTCCAGATCGACCGGGTTGCGCGCCGAGGCCTCGCGCAGGTTGATCAGCGCCTGCTCGATATCGTTCTGGAACAGGTACGCGCGTCCCAGCAGCAGGAAATACAGATGCCCGCCGTCGGGGTTGAGGCGCATCGCGGTGCGCAGCAATGGAATCGACTTCGCGGGCTGTCCAATATAGGTGTAGATGCCGCCCATGAACGCATATGCGTCTGCGTAGGATCGATTGAGCGCGATCGCTCTCTGCAGCGACTCGATCGCCTGTTCGTGACGACGGCTCTGCGCGTAGACGAACGCCAGAGCCCAGTAGACTTCCGGAATGTCGGGGTCGATCTGGCGGGCGGTTTCGGCGAGCTCGAACGCCCGCGCGAGCGCGGGCGACGAGTCCCCCGAGGGCCGCAGGCGGAATTGCATGGCGTAGGTCATCGCGAGGCCGGCGTAGGCGCGCGCGAAGTTCGGGTCCAGTTCGACCGCCTTCCGGTAGTAGCCGCGGGCCTCTTCGTTTTCCTCGGTGCGTCGAACCAGAAACAGCGCCTGCGCGCGCAGGAAATCGTCGTATGCCTCCAGGCTGCGCGTGTAGGGTTTGGCGAGACGCTGCCGCAAGGCGTCGGTCAGCTTGCCCGGCAACACCTCCGTGACTCTGCGGGTGATCTCGTCCTGAACCGCGAAAAGGTCGCCGAAGGGTCGCACGAACCGCTCGGACCACAGCTGCTGGTTGGTCCCGGTGTCGATCAGGCGGATATTGATCCGCAGGGTTTCGGACTCCCGCTGAACGCTTCCTGAAATGAGGTACCGGGCGCTTGGTGCCGCTTGATTGCCCGGCGCCGCGCTCGATGCGCTGATCAGGCGCAGCCCGGGCAGACGCGACAGGTCCGTCATCAGGTCGTTGCCGATTCCGCGCGCCAGATAGTCTTGCTCGCCATGCGCTCCCAACGATTCGAACGGCAGGACGGTCACCGTCAAAAACGTTCCCTCGCGCTCGCCCTCGAGGTCGACGGCCTGTCTGCTCACGTTCGCCTGCGAAACCACATGGATCAGATAAGTGGCGGCCGCGACCAAGGCGACCAGGACACCGGCAGCCAACCTGGGCCAGGGCACGCGACGCGGTGGACGCCCGGCCGGCACGGCTTCGCTGCTGCGCACCGGCGCGATCAAGCGGTAGCCTCGCTTCGAAATGGTCTCGATGTAGGTCGGCGAGCGCGGGTTGTCGCCGAGCGCCCGCCGCAACTTGATGATGCTCTGTGTGAGGGCCTCGTCGCCGACGACCACGCCCGGCCATACCGCAGCCAGAAGCTCTTCCCGGCTCACGACCTGGCCGGCGCGCTCGGCGAGCACCGCGAGTACTTCCATTGCCTTGGGCTCGATGCGCACCGTGTCGCCGGCGCGACCGAGCTCGTTGGTGGTGCGGTCGGCCCACCAGTCACCGACTTGAAGGCGCGCGAGCATTTCCATAGGAAAAGCGTAGCCGTTTCGTCGGGAATTTCCTGCCGTCGCGGCCCGATAGTGGCGTGCCGCCTGCGCCATCCCTCTCCGAGGGGGAGGTCATGTTATGCGCCGGACGGCGATTCGACAATTACCCAAGCGCAAGGAGGCGCCTATGAAGCGGTTTCTCGTCTGCCTGTTCGTGTTACTTGCGTCGGGGCTATGGCTATCGCCCTCGATGGCCCTGGCGCAGCAGAAGTTCGTCATCAAGCCGTTGGCCGAAAAGAAGGTCTCGGAATTGCCGTCCGGGCCGCTCTTCTGGCGGCTGGAGAACTTCGGTACGCTCTCCCAGGCGCAGGCTGCCGCGGGTTCCTGGTCGCTGGCCGCCGAGTCGGGCGGCAAAGCCTGGCTGTTCACGCTCGGCCCGGCGGGTGGGTCGTCACCGGGCGGAACCAAGGTTGCGGAAGTCGGGCCGATCCCCCGGGTCGCCGCAACGCAATATCTCCTTCGCATCAACGAGGCAAGCGGACCTCCGGGCAGCATCACGCCCGCACACTCGCATCCGGGTTCCGAAGCGTTCTACGTGCTTGCCGGCGAGACGAGCAGCCTCACTCCCCATGGCGTGGTGCGGGTCGCAGCGGGCCACGCCAGCACGGGCAATGTCGCCGATACGCCGATGCGGGTCTCGAGCAGCGGCACGACGAATCTGCACTCGCTGGTGATGTTCGTGGTGGACGCAAACAGACCGTTCTCGTCTCCGGCCCAGCTCACCTCGCGCTAAGCGTCGTACAGGCCCTTCGCCGCGGCCTTGTGCGCGGCGAGGGGAGCCAGCGCCTCGAGCGTCGGGGCAGGCAGCGCGGCCGCGCCGGCGCCGTAGACGCATATGCGCAAGCTATCCTCCCGGGCTGAACGCGAGTCGATCCTGGAACGCGCTCCGGTGTACCATCGCAGCCCAAATGGACATGTCTGCCGATGAGATCAAGGATTTCTGGCGCGGCTACTGCAAGCGACGCGGCATCTCCGAAGCGCTGATCGCCAAGGGCGAGGCGGTGATCGACGAGGATCCCGAGCAGTGGGCCGACCGCACCATGGACGAACTGCTCGCGCTCATCAAGCGCTGAGCGCCCAGTCCCGGATCAGCGCCTCGTAGATCGCCACCGACTGGCGGATGCGCTCCATGCTGCAGTACTCGTCGGTCTGGTGCGCCTGCTGCGGCTCGCCCGGCCCGAGCACCACGGTCGGTGCGCCGGCGTACACCTTTAGCAGGTTGGCGGCGTCGGTCATGTAGGTCGCCGTCTGCACCGCGGGTGCCGCACCGAGAATGGGCTTGCAGACCTCGAACACACGCTGCATCCACTCATCATTCGGCTCGGTCCACACCGCCGGCAAATCGGAGAACACGTCGAGCTCGGCCTCGACCATGAGCGCCTTCAGCCGCGCGAGGAGCGCCGCATGATCCATGCCCGGGACGGTGCGGATGTCGACGCCGATTCTCGCCGAGTCGGGCACCAGGTTGACGCCCGCGCCGCCCTCGATCGTGCCCACGTTCATCGTCGGCGCGCCCATCACCGGATGCGGGTGCGCGTGGAACTCGAAGCGCTCCAGCGCGGCCACCGCGCGCGCCGCCTTGTAGATCGCGTTGTCGCCGAGCTCGGGCATCGAGCCGTGCGCCGACACGCCCCGGAACGCGGCGTGCAGCTTGAGCGAGCCCTTGTGGCCGACGTAGGGCTGGTTTGCGGTCGGCTCGCCCACCACGATCGCCCCGGCCTTGCCCATGAGCTTGGGCAGCAGCGCGAGGTGGCGCGAGCCGATGCAGCCGTTTTCCTCGGAGGCGGTAAGGACGAGGACCACGCCCGGCGTGCCGCCGAGCTTGCCGGCGAAGCTCTTCGCCGCGGCGAGCATCGCCGCGACGCCCGCCTTCATGTCCGACGACCCGCGCCCGTAGAGCCGGTCGCCGTCGGTGTCGCCCGAGAACGGGTCTCGGGTCCAGCCGCGGCTGCCGAGCGGCACCACGTCCAGGTGCCCGGTGAGACAAAGCGGCGCCTTGGCTGCCGAGCCGCCGGCGCGCGCGATGACGCTGGTGCGCCCCGGCTCGAACTCCTGGTACTCGACCCGGTAGCCCCAGTCCTGAAGCAGCTTTCCCGCATGGCGCGCGCAGTCGGCCTCGCGCCCCGGCGGGTTCACGGTATCGAAGTGGAGCAAAGACCGCGTAAGGGAGATGGGATCCATGCCCAAAATCATACCCCGCTCACAGCGTGAAGCGCAGCGCTGAGAGGAGCGCACCGGGCAGGTGCGCGCTCGCGCTCGAACGCCCCCCGTAGGTGGAAGGGTCGAGCAGCATCTCGCGCTCGCGCGTGAGATCGAGCAGGTTCTCGCCAAGCAGTCGGTAGACCGAGTCGTCGAAGCGCATCGCGCCGACCGGCGCGGCGATGCGCCCGCCTTGCACCCAGAAGGTGGCGAAGCGCGTCATGCCGGTGATGCGGCCCGCGGCCCGGTCGGAATAGTTCAGGTACCAGAGATTGGAGGCGTAAAGGCCCCGCTCGAGCGCCGCGAGGACGTTGCGCTCTTCGAGCGTACCCGGGGCGAGGTCGAGCGACTCCGGGCTCTCGCCGCCGTTCGCCGCGTTCGTTTCGAGGCCGAATTCCTTCGCCGAGCGCGGCGATACGAGCGCCTCCCCCAGGCGCCCGCCCTCGATCAGCGCCACGCGCGGCGGCTTGACGAAGCCGTCGGCCTGGAATCCCGGCGCGACGCCTTGCGCGGTGTTCTCCAGCAGCGTGATCCTGGGCGACAGCGCCTGCCCGCCCTGCATGCGTAGCAGCGGGCTTTGCTTCGTCGCGCGCGAGCGCGCCGAGAAGCCGCCCCAGCACAGCAACCCGGCGAGCTCCTCCATCGCGCGCGGTGCGAGGTAGGCGCGGTACTCGCTCGGCGCGATCGCGCGATCGGGCATTTCCAGCAGCGCGAGCTGCCCGGCGGCGGAATGGATTTTTTGTTCGAGGACGGTTCCGATCCAATTGGTGCCTGCATAGCTCGCCTTCGCCGCTCGCCCCTGCGCACCATGCAGGCTCCAGTCGAAGTTGAAGCTGTCGACCTCGTGCCAGTTGCGCTGCCCGAGGGAGTTGGCGAAGCCGCGGCATAGCGTCCCGGCGGCGTAGAAGCCGGCGAGGTCGTGGCCTTCGGCGGCGCCGATCGCCTGCGCCACCACGTCCTCGGCGACGGGCAGCGCGCCGCGCCGCACGCTGTCGGTCGAGCGCGGGGTTTCGTTGTAGCTCAGCCACGGATCCTCTGGCAGCCCCCCGAGCGCGTCGCGCAGCCCTCCCAGGCTCTGCCGCAGCAGGCCGAAGTCTTCCGCCCCGCCCGAGATCTCGACCGTCGCCGATGCCTGCCTTTTGTCGCGCACCAGGCGCAGCGCGAACGAACGCTGCTCAACGCTGCCCGCCTGGCGCACGCGCGCCCGGTTGAAGCGCACGAAGTCAGAGCGCTCGCCGGCGAAATTGCACAGCAGCACCTCGTTCGCGTGCAGCTCGCGCGAGAGCTGCGCCGCGAGCTCGAAAAAGCGCTCCTTCACGCGTCCGCGCCGAACACGTCGACGCCGGTGAACAGGCACGCCGGAGCCGCGTGGCCGCAATGGATGCCCTGGTTGGGCTCGCCCTTGCCGCAATAGAGCGTGCCGTGCACCTCGAAGCTGGCGCGGTCGCCGACCATCCTGAGGCTTCGCCAGAAGGTCGCCGACACACCGCGGTAATTCGGGTTCTTCACGACGCCCTTCACGCGCCCGTCCTCGATCAGCTCTCCCCACTCGCAGCCGAACTGGAACTTGTTGCGCGCGTCGTCGATCGACCAGGAGACGTTGGTGCGCATCAGCACGCCGCGGCGGATCGAGGCGATCATCTCTGCAAGCGAGCTCGCGCCAGGCTCGACGTTCAGGTTCGCCATGCGGTCGATCGGCGGCCGGTTCCAGCCGCTCGCGCGCGAGTTGGCCGTTCCCGGAAGGCCCGCGCGCAGCTGCGAGAGCATCCCGCCGAGCGGCGCCACCAGGATGCCGTCGCGGATGAGGAACACCTTCGCTGCGGGCGTGCCGTCGTCATCGTAGGCGTAGCTCGCGAGCTCTCCCGCGACGGTCGGGTCGTAGGTCACGTTTAGCAGCTCCGAGCCGTAGCGGTAGCTGCCGAACATCTCCGGCGTGACGAAGCTCGTGCCGGCGTAGTTGCGCTCGTCGCCGAGGATGCGGTCGAGCTCGAGCGGATGCCCGATCGACTCGTGAATCTGCAGCATCATCTGGTCGGGCATCAGCAGCAGGTCCATCGTGCCCGACGGGCAGTTTGGCGCGGCGAGCAGTTGCAGCGCCTCGTCGGCCAGGCGCGCGCCGCTGCCGACGAGACCCGAGCGCTCCACCTGCTCGAAGCCGCCCTGCTGGAAATGGTCGAGGCTGCGCGACTGCGTTTCCATGCCCTCGTTCGCGGTCACGCGCATCTGCGGCAGCGTGTAGCGGAAGCGCTGGCGCAGCTCGCCGCCGGTACTGGTGAAGTACCGCCGCTCCTCCTCGATGAGCGAGAGCGCCGCCACTCGCTCCACGATGCGGCCGTCCGTCTTCGCGCCCCGGCATTCCGCCGCGAGCAGCTCGAGCAGCGCGGCGCGCCCGGGGCTCTGCGCCGTCCCGGGACCGGAATATTCTCCGCGCGGCGCCGGCATCTTCGCCGGGTCGAAGCCCGCCACGCTGCGGCCGCGCGTCGCCTCCGCCCAGGCGCTCGCGCGATCGAGCGCCGCCTGGAGACCCGCAGCCGACAGGTCGCTCGTCGCAC
>JBAUTZ010000098.1:0-3404 GCA_049582445.1 Burkholderiales bacterium | reverse complement strand
CCGTAGGCCACGCGCTTGCCGCCCTCGAAAAAGCCGCGAATCGCGGGGTGCGTCTTGTAGCGCTGGAATTCCTCGTACGGGCTGAGGTAGGGATTGCTGTAGGCCAGCCCCACCACGAAGCCGACCGCCACCTGGTTGTTCTCCAGGTGGTAGAGAAAGGATCCGCCGTAGGTATCGGGCTCGAGCGGCCAGCCCGCGGTGTGCACCACCAGTCCCGGATGGTGCTTTTCCGGCTTCACGTCCCACAGCTCCTTCAGGCCGATGCCGTAGACCTGCGGGTCCGCGTCCCTGCGCAGCGCAAACTTTGCTTCCAGCTGCTTGCCGAGGTGGCCGCGGCAGCCCTCGGCGAAAAAGGTGTACTTGGCCTGCAACTCCATGCCGGGCTGGTACGAATCGGTCTTCTCGCCTTTGCGGTTGATCCCGAGGTCGCCGGTCGCCACGCCGCTCACCGCGCCCTTTGCGTCGTATAGCACCTCGGCGGCCGCGAATCCGGGGAAGATTTCGACCCCGAGCGCCTCGGCCTGCTGCCCGAGCCAGCGGCACAGGTTGCCCAGGCTCACCACGTAGTTGCCGTGGTTCCTGAAGCACGCCGGAAGCAGGAAGTTCGGCGTGCGGTAGGACGACGACTCCCTCAGGAACAGGAAGCGGTCCTCGGTCACCGGCACGTTCAGCGGCGCGCCCTTCGCCTTCCAATCGGGAAACAGCTCATTGAGCCCGCGCGGGTCCATGACGGCGCCCGACAGGATGTGCGCGCCGATCTCGGAACCCTTCTCGAGCACGCACACCGATACTTCGCGCTGCTTCCTCGCAGCGAGCTGCTTGAGCCGAATCGCGCAGGCGAGGCCCGCGGGTCCCCCGCCGACGATCACGGCGTCGTACTGCATCGATTCGCGCGTCATGCGCCGATTATAATCGCCGTCCGATGAACCACGACCGGACACTGGGCTACGTCGCGCACATTCCCATCCGCTGGGGCGACATGGATGCGATGGGGCACGTCAACAACACCGTGTACTTCCGCTTCATGGAGCAGGCGCGCATCTGCTGGTTCGACCGCGTGCTGCCCCGCGGCGAAGGACGCAAATCGAACGGCATCGTGATCGTCAGCGCGTCGTGCCACTACCGCCGGCCCATGACCTATCCGGGAACGGTCGAGGTAAAGCTGTTTGTGGGCACACCGGGGGCATCGAGCATTCCCACGTACTACGAGATGCGGGTCGACGACGACCCGCAGCCTTACGCCACGGGCGAGGCGGTGGTGGTGTTCATCGACGTAGCGAAAAACAAGCCCGTGCGCGTCCCCGAAGGCTTGCGCGCAAGGCTCAAGGAACTTATGGAGGTGGCGCAGTGAGCGAACAGCCCTCCTGGCGGCCGTCGCCCGAGCGAGCCGGGCGCAGCGCGCTCGCCGCTTTCATGCGGCGCGCCGGCAATTTCGCCGACTACGCCGCGCTGCACCGCTGGTCGGTCGAGCACAGCGGTGAATTCTGGAGCCAGCTGTGGGACTTCTGCGGCGTCGAGGGTACGAAGGGCGCGCGCACGCTGGTCGACGGCGACCGCATGCCGGGCGCGCAGTGGTTCCCAGACGCGCGCCTCAATTTCGCGCAGAACCTTCTACGCCAGCCCGACGACACGGATGCGATCGTGTTCTGGGGCGAGGACAAGGTCAAGCGGCGCCTCAGCCGCCGTGAGCTGCACGCGCTGGTGTCGCGCTTGCAGCAGGCGCTCGTCGCGGCCGGGGTGCAGAAGGGCGACCGCGTGGCGGGCTACCTGCCAAACCTTCCCGAGAGCGTGGCGGCGATGCTCGCCACCGCGAGCCTCGGGGCCACCTGGTCGAGCTGCTCGCCGGACTTCGGCGCGCAGGGCGTGCTCGACCGCTTCGGCCAGATCGAGCCCAAGGTGCTGTTCTGCGCCGACGGCTACCTGTACGGCGGCAAGGAGTTCGACTCGCAGGAGAAGGTGCGGGAAGTGCTCGGCAAGCTGCCTTCGGTGCGCGAGTGCGTGGTGGTTCCCTACCTCGGCGCGGCAGTCACGGTGGGCCGCAGCCTCGAGCAATTCATCGCGCCGTTCGCCGGGCGGCCGGTCGAGTTCGAGCGGGTCGAGTTCAACCATCCTCTCTATATTCTTTTCTCCTCGGGCACCACGGGGGTGCCGAAGTGCATCGTGCACGGCACCGGGGGGACGCTGCTGCAGCACCTGAAGGAACACCGGCTGCACTCCGACGTCGGGCCCGGCGACCGCGTGTTCTACTTCACCACGCTCGGCTGGATGATGTGGAACTGGCTCGTCTCCGGGCTCGCCGCCGGCGCGACCCTGCTGTTGTACGACGGCTCGCCATTCGTCGGCCGCGCCAAGGTCCTGTTCGATTTCGCGGATGCCGAGGGCATGACCCATTTCGGCACCTCGGCCAAGTTCATCGACGCCATCGCCAAGGTGAGCCTGAAGCCGGGCGCGACGCACCGCCTGGAGAAACTGCGCGCGATCCTCTCCACCGGCTCGCCGCTGCTTCCGGAGGGCTTCGACTACGTGTACGCGAACGTCAAGCAGGACGTGTGCCTGTCGTCGATCTCGGGCGGCACCGACATCGTGTCGTGCTTCGTGCTCGGCAACCCGATGCTGCCGGTGTGGCGCGGCGAGATCCAGTGCAAGGGGCTCGGGCTCGCGGTGGAAGTATTCGACGAGCAGGGCAAGCCGGTGACGGGAGAGAAGGGGGAACTCGTGTGCACGCGCCCGTTCCCCGCCATGCCGGTCGGATTCTGGAGCGACCCGGACGGCGCGAAGTACCGCGCGGCCTATTTCGAGAAGTATCCGAACGTCTGGCGCCACGGCGACTGGTGCGAGATCACGCCTCACGGCGGCATGGTGATCTACGGGCGCTCGGACGCGGTGCTCAACCCGGGCGGCGTGAGGATCGGCACCGCCGAGATCTACCGCCAGGTCGAGCGGCTCGACGAAGTGCTCGAATCGCTGGTGATCGGCCAGGACTGGGAAGGCGACGTGCGGGTGGTGCTGTTCGTCAAGCTCAAGGAAGGGCTGACGCTGGACGAGGGGCTCGCGGCCCGCATCAAGCGCCGCATCCGCGACAACACGACGCCGCGGCATGTCCCGGACAAGGTGCTGCAGGTGGCGGACATCCCGCGCACCAAGAGCGGCAAGATCGTCGAGCTGGCGGTGCGCGACGTGGTGCACGGCCGGCCGATCAAGAACATCGAGGCGCTCGCCAATCCCGAGGCGCTCGAGCACTTCCGCGCCCGGCCCGAGCTCTCGACGCCCTAGCTGCCGGTGAACTTCGGCGTGCGCCGCTCAGCGCTCGCCCGCACCCCTTCCTTGAAGTCCTGCGTGCGGCGCAGCCGCGTCTGCTCGGCGAGCTCGTGCACCGTCGCCGCGCGCACGCGCTCGGCGAGGCC
>JBAUTZ010000097.1:0-4696 GCA_049582445.1 Burkholderiales bacterium | reverse complement strand
CGAACAGCCCGGTGAGCGCCTGCATCTGGTCGCGCCCGGTGAACAGCGCGAACTTCTTCGGATCGGTCGACCTGATCTTCGCCAGGCGCTGTTCGAGGATGCTGAAAGCTTCGTCCCAGGAAATCGGTTCGAACTCGCCCGCGCCGCGCTCACTTCCGGCGCGCCGCTTCAGGGGTCGCGTCAGGCGAGCGGGCGACACCTGCTTCATGATGCCGCTGGATCCCTTGGCGCAGATCACGCCGCGGTTGATCGGGTGCTCGGGGTTGCCCTCGATGTAGCGCACCTCGCCGTCCCGCAGGTGCACGCGAATGCCGCAGCGGCAGGCGCACATGTAGCACGTCGTGGTCTTGACCTCGGTACGCGGAGAGGCGCTCAATTCAAACCCCCGGTGCACACGGCGCCATTGTCCGCAGCACACCGCCTAATCGCCAACGAGATAATCTGATTTGGTCATAAGAAGGGTCGCCCTACCTTCCTTATGGGTTATCATGCGCCGCACCTGAGAGGACCCGACATGGACAAGAGCCACTTCAAGCCCGACACGCGCTACGTCCTTGCCCTGCACGACGCCAAAGGCACGGTCCGTCCCGCCAACCTGTATGTCTACCGCTGCTACGACAAGTTCATGGTGGCGCGCTCGACCAGCGGCGACGGGCTGTTGCAAAAGATCGGCTACGACGCCGTCGAGCGCATCGTCGACGAGAGCGCGGTGCCGGCCGCCGAGCGCTTCCTCATTCCCGCCGGGATGCTCGAGGAAGCGAACTGGCGCGATCGCAATGAGATGCAGGTGTACTCGAGCGCCCCGGGCCGGGGCAAGTAGCGCCCTAGCGCACGCGCAGCTTCGGGTCGAGCGCGTCGCGCAGCGAGTCGCCGAACAGGTTGAAGCCGAACACCGCGAGGCTGATCGCCAGCCCCGGGAAGATCGCCATCCAGGGCGCCGTCTCGGCGAACTCGACTGCGGCGCCCCGCAGCATCAGGCCCCAGGCCGCGGTCGGCTCCTGCACCCCCAGGCCGATGAAGGAGAGCGACGCCTCGAGAAGGATCGCCTGGCCGAGGAACGAGGTGAGCATAATCAGCGTCGGCGCCATGACGTTCGGCAGCATGTGGCGCAGGATGATGCGCGCGTCGCTGAAGCCCGAAGCCCGCGCGGCGTCCACGTACGGCATCTCGCGCACCGCGAGGGCGCTCGAACGCACCACCCGCGCGCAGCGCGGAATCATCGGCACCGCGATCGCGAGGATCACGTTCTCCACGCCGGTGCCGAGGATCGCGATCACCACCAGCGCGAGCACGATGAGCGGGAACGACAGCAGCATGTCCATGAGCCGCTGCATGTAGAGGTCGAAGCGGCCGCCGAAGTAGGCGCTGGCGACGCCGATGATCGCGCCGAAAAAGGTGCCGAGCAGCGACGCACCGAGACCGACCGCCAGCGCGGTGCGCGAGCCGTAGATCACGCGCGAAAATACGTCGCGGCCGAAGGCGTCGGTGCCGAGCAGGTGCTTCAGGCTTGGCGGGCCGAGCATCGCGTCGTAGTGGTTGCTGAGCGGGTCGTAAGGCGCGATCCAGCCGGCGGTCGCGGCGGCGATCACCATCACGACGATGATCAGCAGCCCGATGGCGCCCAGCGGCCGCTCGCGCGAATGTCGCCAGGCCGTGGCAAGCAGGCCGGGGGGCCGTGCGGCGCGCAGGTCGTCGAGCGTCCCGGGGGTGGCGGCCATGATCAGCGGTAGTGGATGCGCGGATCGACCCACGCGTAGGCGATGTCGATCAGGAAGTTGACGAAGATCGTGACCGCCGCCACCAGCATCACCAGCGCCTGCGTCATGGTGTAGTCGCGGTGCGAGATCGACTCGACGAACAGCAAGCCCAGCCCGTTCAGGTTGAATACCTGCTCGGTGACCACGAGGCCCCCGAGCAGGAACGCGAACTCGAGGCCGAGCACCGTGATCACCGGCAGCATCGCGTTCTTGACCGCGTGGCGCGCGAGGATCAGGTTCAGCCGCAGCCCCTTCGCACGCGCGGTGCGAATGTAGTCCTCGCGCAGCACCTCCAGCATCGTCGAGCGCATCATGCGCGTCGAGACCGCCGAGTAGCGGTAGCCGACCGCGAGCGCCGGCCAGATGAGCTGCGCCAAGTTGTTCCAGGGGTCCACCCACAGCGGCGTGAACTCCAGCGGCGGCACCCAGTGGAACACGAGCAGCATGCACAGGATTATGAGGATGCCGAGCCAGAACGAGGGCATCGCGAGCCCGGCGATCGAGAACACGCGCACCGCATAGTCCACCCAGGTGTCCTGCTTGACCGCCGCAATGATGCCGAGCGGAACCGCGAGCAGCGCGGCGATGACCGAAGCCATGATCGCGACCTGCAGCGACAGCGCGAAACGCAGCTTGATCTCCTCGGTGATCGGCGCGCCGGTCCACATCGACAGGCCGAAGTCGAGGCGCGCGAGGCCGGCCATGTACGTGGTGAACTGCTTCCACAGCGGCTGGTCGAGGCCGAGCTTTTGGCGCTCCAGGTTCATCAACTCCTGGGACTGGAACTGGCTGCCCTGCGTCAGGTACTTCGCCTCGACCACGTCACCGGGCACGACGCGCAGCAGCACGAAGATGAGAATCGCGACGCCGACCAGCGTCGGGATCATCAGCAACAGCCGCTTGGCGATGTAGCGCGTCATGCCTGCGTCATGCCGGCGGCGGATCCGGGTCCGCCGCCGGGCGAACAGCCGTCAGGGCGAGAGCCAAACGGTGTCGAGCGTGTTGTTCAGGTAGTGGCTGGGCGTGATCTGCCAACCATGCAGCCTGGACGAGTGCGGGATGATGCGGTGCCACTGCAGCGTCATCAGGACGTGGGCCTGCTCGTCGAGCAGCCGCTTCTCGAACTCCCGGACGATCTTCTTGCGTTCCTCCGGATTGGTCGACTGGCTCTGCTTGTCGTAGAGCGCATCGAGCACCGGGTCCTCGTAGCCGCCGTAATTCGCCGGGTTGCGGCTGACCGAGGTGAACCTGTACATGTCGAGGTCGGGCTCGACGATGTAGCCGCACTGGAAGTCCATCGCCGTCTCGAAGTCGCCCTTGCGGAGGACACCGAAGTACGCCGCCGGCTCGATCACCTCCTGCTTGACGTTGAGGCCGATCTGGCGCCACTGGTCGATCAGCCACACGCCGAGCGGCTCGTACGGCATCGGGATGCCGCGGTTCTTGAACGTGAACGAGAAGCCCTCCGGCACCCCGGCTTCCTTGAGCAGGCGCTTCGCCTCGGCGCGCGACTTGTCGATGTCGCGCCAGTAGCCCGCCACCTTGGCGAGCTCATCGGGCGGCGTGGCATACGGCGTTCCCGGCACCTGCACGCCCGCCACCTCCTTGACGATCGCGATCTTCGAGAGCGCCTTGGAGCCCGTGTAGCGGTCCAGGGCGAGCGTCAGCGCGCGGCGCACCCGCGGGTCGTCGAACGGCTTCTTCTTGTGGTTGATGGAGACATACAGGATGCAGTCCCAGGGCGACTCCTGCACCGTGATCTTCTTGCCGAGCGTGCGCACGAGGTCATCGCGCGCCGCCGGCGTGAAGCCGCGAAACTGGATCTGCGCGCGCTCGCCGCGGACCGCGGCCACCTGCGCCGCGGAGTCCTTGATGAAGATGGCGCGGAAGCCGTCGAGGTAAGGTTTGCCCTTGTCCCAGTAGTTCGGGTTCTTCTTGCCCACCAGGTGCGAGCCCTTGACGTGCTCGACGAAGATGAACGGCCCCGTGCCCATGATGTGCGTCTCGTACCAGTGCGGGTCCTTCGCCAGGATGTCCGCCTTGTAGATGAAGTTGTAGGGCGACAGCAGCGACGCGATGAACGAGCCGGAGGGGTGCTTCAGCTTGAACACCACCGTGGTCGCGTTCGGCGCCTCGACCGACTCGACGTCGGCGTATTGGCCCTTGCGGGTGGAGCCCACACCCGGCGGCGGGAAGATGATGTGGTCGTAGGACGCCTTGATGTCCTTCGAGGTCATGTCGCTGCCGTCGTGGAACTTGACGCCGGTGCGGATCTTGAAGGTGTAGGTCTTGCCGTCCGGCGAGACGGTCCAGCTCTCGGCGAGCGACGGGTACGGCTTGGTGCCGCTCGGGTCGGTCGGATCGACGCGCAGCAACGTGTTGTAGAACGGGGCGACCGGATGGATCAGGCCGAAGGTCTCCTCGCGGTGGCCGTCGTACGACGGCGGCTCCGATGGGACCGGGAACACCAGTTCCCCGCCGTAGTGGGGGGATTGGGCGAGCGCGGGGAGCGTGAGCAAAGCGCCGACCGCCAGGGCCAGCAAACGCGCGAGTAGAGCCATGTGTACCTCCTCCTGAAAGTGGCGGGAGCCTCCTGCGATGGGAGACCCTCGGTTCTGCTTTATGTGTCTTGCTGACGGCTAGTAAAGTGCCATCTTGCGCTCATGTCAAGCAAGATCGCACGCGGCCCAGTGCTCGCGCCTGATCTCGCGCAGCGGGGGCACGGCCGCGGCGCAGCGCTCCACCGCGTTCGGGCAGCGCGGGTGGAACACGCAACCTGACGGCGGATTCAGCGGGCTCGGCACCTCGCCCTTGAGCACCGTGTGCTCCCTGCGCGCTTCGAGCTCGGGATCCGGGATCGGCACCGCCGACAGCAGGCCCCGCGTATAGGGATGCAGCGGTTCCTCGTACAGGTGCGTGCGGTCGGTGATCTCGACGAC
>JBAUTZ010000096.1:0-3569 GCA_049582445.1 Burkholderiales bacterium | reverse complement strand
GGCATAGGGCCCGCGGCCGGCGCGCTGCGGCGCGCGGCGCGGCGCTTGCGCTTCGCCTTGGGCATCTCAGGCCGCCTTCCAGGTGCCGTCCGGCTGTCGGCAGGCCGTCCCCTTGACGGTCTCCTCCTTGCCGTCGATCAGCGCCTTCGTGGTGTAGTCGCGGCACGGCCCGGACGCCTCCTGGTAGGTGCGCGTCGGGGTGACCGTATAGGTGGCTCCGGTGTCGGGATTGCGCCAGCCCGTCGGCGCTCCGGTGGGCGCGGTCTCGAGGGCATGCGCCGCCTTGGCCCGATCCTTCTCGTCCATCGACTTGCTGATCCGGCTGCCGAGGTAATCGCCAGTCAGCGTCCCGGCGACGGCCCCGATCGGTTCCTTCGTCGGTTCGGACTGGCAGGCGGCCAGCGCCAAGGCCAGGAGCCCGCAAACTATGCTGCATCTCATCGTTTCGGTCTCCTGGAGTTCACTCGTCCGCCCCCTGAATGATTTCCGCCTGTACGGAAGCTGTCTTGATCTCAATCAAATCGAAGGGAACCTTGGCCGCTAGATTCGATCCATAGACGGTCGCAGGCACGCAACTGGCCCCGGGGAGCCCGCACATGGAACTGACACAAAAGCAGATCGAGGAGTTCGGACGCCTGATCCGCAAGCGCCGCGAACAGCTGGTTGCCGAGCTGCTCGAGGACGTCGACCGTTCGCGCGATGAAAGCTTCGCCAGCGTGGCGGGACCAGTGACCGACCTGGGCGACGAGGCGCTTGCCGACCTGGTCGCGGACCTCGATAACGCCGAGGTGGGCCGCGACCTGCGCGAGATCCGCGCGCTCGATGCGGCGCTGTCGCGCCTGCACGACGGCAGCTATGGTGTTTGCGTCGATTGCGGCGGCGACATCGGGCTGGAACGCCTGCGTGCCTATCCCACCGCCATGCGCTGCATCAAGTGCCAGGAGCTGCACGAGAAGACTTACGCGCACCCCGGCGAGCCGCGGCTCTAGCTAGCGGCCGCGCGCTTCGTCCAGCTCGGCGCGCAGCTCCGATTCGCGCTCGGCGTAGCGCGGCGAAAAATGAAACGGAACCACCACGCGCGCGCGCGCCGCGCGTGCGATGCGCCCGGCCTGACGCGCCGTGAGATGGAACTTGCGCGCCGCGTGGTCGGCGTCCTCGTCCAGAAATACGCACTCGATGTAGAGCTGGTCGGCGTCCGCGGCGAGAGCGGCGAGGCGCCGCTCGTTTTCGGCGCTGTGCAGCACGTCGGTGGCGTAGCACAGCTTCTCGCCGGGCACCAGCTCGAGCACGCGCGCCTTGAGCTCGCCCAGGCCGTAGTAGTGCTCGTGCAGCCCGTCGCGGTCGCGCCACCACGCGCGCACCGTGGTGTCGTCGGGTGCGCCCTGCACGACCGCGCGCTTGAGCTCGTTCAGCCAGGGACCGGTCTGCAGCCCCATTTCGGCGAGCCGGTTCTTCCAAACGTTGACGTGCGTCTTTTCCTCGAGCGCGAAGGCAAGGCAGGTGATGTCGTGATCGAGCGCCGCCGCGCGCACGCGGAATCCCGGCTCGTCGAGCAGCAGGCCCGCGGGCGCCTCGCGAGGCGGCAGCGGCTCGCGCGTGAAGCGCGCGTGACAGCGGAAGCGCGCGGCAGCCAGCCGCTCGCCGTCGATCTCGTGTACGACCAGGGTGAAATCGGTGGGGTAGTTCTGCACCAGGTTCCAGTTGTAGGCCGAGAGCTTGTGCTCGACGCGGCCGATGAAGCCCGGCGGCCCGTAGAGGCGGACCGCGGTCTCGCGCCCCAGGCACACGCGCAGCAGCCGGTCGAAGCCGACGAAGTGGTCCATGTGGGCGTGCGACACGAATACGTCGGTCAGGCGCAGGATCTTGCGCGGCGGCAACGCCGCGATGTCGCCGAGGTCGAATAGCAGCGCGCGACCTTCGAACTTGAAGTCGAGGTACAGGCAAGGATCGCCGAACGGTCCGTTGACGAGCTCCGGGGTGAATATCGGGCGCATGTCTGCAAGAATAGCCCCGAAAGGAGAACGCGATGACAAAGCGCACGCTGGGATTCGTTGGCCTGGGCGTGATGGGCGAGCCGATGTGCAGGAACCTGAAGGCCAAGAGCGGGTGCAGGGTCGTCGCGCACGACATCGACCCTGCGCCGCTCGCGCGTCTCGCGGTGCACGGTGTCGAGCCGCTGGCGGATGCCGCCGCCGTGACGGCGACGAGCGACCTGGTGTTCGTGTCCATGCCTTCGGGCAAGGTGCTGCAGGAGCTCGTCCAGGCGGAAAAGGGGCTTCTCGGAAGCGCCCGCGCCGGACAGATCTTTGTCGATCTCGGCACCTCACCCGTGAAGTTGACGCGCCGGCTGGCGTCGGAATTCGCGTCGCGCGGCGCCCGCTATCTCGACGCACCGGTCGCGCGCACGCGCGCCGCCGCCGAAGCGGGCACGCTGTCGGTGATGGTGGGCGGTGACGCCGCGAGCTTCGATGAAGTGAGGCCGCTGCTCGCGTGCTTCGCCAGCGAGATCACCCACTGCGGCCCGCTCGGCAGCGGGCAAGTGAGCAAGATCCTCAACAACATGGTGCTGTTCGAGACCGTGGCGGCGCTAGCGGAAGCGTGGGCCATTGCACGGCGCTCGGGCGTCGACGCGAAGCTGCTGTTCGAGACGCTCTCCAAGGGCTCCGCCGACAGCTTCGCGCTGCGTAACCACGGCCTGAAGGCGATTGTTCCAGGAGACTTTCCGCCGCGCGCATTCTCGGTCGAGTACGCGCTCAAGGACCTGCAATACGCGCTCGAGCTCGCCGAGGATGCGGGAGTGGACGCGGCGGGCGCGCGGCGCGTCGAGAAGCTGTACCAGGAAGCGATCGCGCGGGGCTTCGGCCCGCAATACCACCCGGTGGTGAGCCGGCTGCTAGATGGTTAGCGGCGGGGTTAGCGGCGCGAGTTAGCGGCCGGCGCTAGCGGCCGCGCCTCAGGAGCTGGCGCTGCCCGCGCGCAGCTTCTTCATGTGCGTGATATAGCGGCTCGCCTTGACCGCGAACACGAATCCCGCCGGCGTCTGGTCGCGCTACCAGCGCCCTGCCCAGTGCGCGTACGACCAGCCCGAAGTCCCGACGCGGATCAAGTTGTCAGGGGAATGTCAGTGGTGCGTTGCAGAGGGACAAGGCGTCAACAACGTGAAATTATGGCCCCTTCTCGGGGAGGGGATATGACAACGAAAGAAGCGTGGGACGAAGCGGGTGAGGAGCCGCGTGCGGCGCAGGCGAAGGGCTGGAACGAGCTCTATCTGAAGGAGGACTGGTGGGCGATCTGGCTTGGTCTCGGGATCATCGTCGTCGCGACCCTCTTCTTCTACAGCGGCTCCAGCATCAAGTGGATCGCCGTCACGCCAGGCGGTTGGACGACGTTCGGGCAACTGTGGGCGGATTTCGTCGGGAAAATCCCCCAATACATCGCGCAGTTCGTCATGTGGCTGATCATCTTCTGCATCAGCGTGAAGGCGATGGGCTACAAGCTGAACGAGTTCATCCCGTCCTTCATCTTCATCTACGTCTTTTCGATCGCGATCATGATTCTCTGGGGGTGGA
>JBAUTZ010000095.1:0-33205 GCA_049582445.1 Burkholderiales bacterium | reverse complement strand
GCTTTGGGCGGGCTCGCCATGGGCGGGCTGCTTGGAAGCCTATTCGGCAGCGGCAGCTTCGGCGGCGTGTTTCTGCTGGCGGTGCTGACGTTCATCGTCATTGCCTATCTTTGGTTGCGGGCACGCCCGCGCGCTGCGGCGTTGCCACCCCTGCGATATGCGGGACTCGGAAACGAAACCGTGGTCGCGCCACCCCCGTCTCAGGCGCTCGGTTCAGCCGCGCCGCGTTCGGTGCAAGCTGGACCGAAGGTTCCTGCGGATTTCGACGTCGCCGGCTTTCTGCGGGCGGCAAAGCTGAATTTCATCAAGCTGCAGGTCGCGAGCGACATCGGTAATCTCGACGAGATCCGGCAGTTCACCACGACGCAGATGTACGATGAACTGCACAAGGATTTCGCCGAACGGGGTGGGGCAACGCAGCACACGGACGTGGTGGCACTTGCCGCGGAGCTGCTCGATGTGGCGACCGAAGGGGACTCGCACGTTGCGAGCGTGCGATTCTCGGGAATGATCCGTGAGTCGCCAGGCGCCGCTCCGGCGGGGTTCGCAGAAGTATGGAACCTCGCCAAGCCGATCGACGATTCATCTGGCTGGCTGCTCGCAGGCATCCAGCAGATGCACTGAGGGAGCTGGAGGCGAGCCCGGGCCACCGCGAGGTGGCCTTTGTTTTTTTGATTCAGCCACATGATTGCTCTCGAAACCCCGTTTCTGGCGGTTCTCAACCACCTGATCGAGTCAGAAACCTGGGCGAGCACGCGGCTTGCACCGTTCGCCGGGGAGACCATCGCGCTGGCCACGCCCCCCTTGCCCGAGCTGCGCTTCACGATTCTTGCCGATGGGCGCTGCGCGCCCGCCGCGGAGGGCGCGCAGTCTACGCTTACCGTCAGGCTGAAGCGCGACGCGCTCGCGGCGCTCGCCCGCGGAGAAGAGGATTTCATGCGCTCGGTGGAAGTGACCGGCAACGCGCGCCTCGCCGGCGAGGTACTGCAACTGGTGCGCCACCTGCGGTGGGACCCCGAGGAGGATCTCTCCAAGCTCGTGGGCGACTTGGCGGCTCACCGGCTCGTCGGGCTGGCCAGGAAATTCGCTGCCTGGCAGGCCGATTCCGTGAAGCGCATGGCCAAGAGCCTCATGGAGTACGCAGTCGAAGAGCAGCGCGTGCTGGTTGATCGTGTCGAGCTGGACCAGCTGGCGGCGCAGACCGCGCGCCTGCGCGACGCCCTCGAGCGCCTCGAAAAGCGCATAGAGCGGCTTTACTGAAGTCGATGCCTTCGGCGCTCTTCCGGTTCCTGCGCATCCTCTGGATCGGCCTACGCTTCGGCCTGTACGAGTTCGTCCCCCGCCTGGCGCAGAATCGCCTCCTGAGGCCCTTCGCGCCCGGGCGGCACGCACCGCGTGCAGAAAGGCTGCGGCGCGCGCTGGAGACGCTTGGCCCGATCTTCGTGAAGTTCGGGCAGGTGCTCTCGACTCGGCGCGATCTGCTGCCAGGCGACATCGCGGACGAATTGGCCAAGCTGCAGGACCAGGTGCCGCCGTTCGCGTCCTCGCTGGCCGTGGCGGAGATCGAGCGCTCGCTCAACAAGCCGATCGACGAACTGTTTGCAACCTTCGAGCGCGAGCCGGTGGCGAGCGCGTCGATCGCACAGGTACACCTCGGCGCGCTCCATGACGGCCGAGAGGTGGCGGTCAAAGTTCTGCGCCCCGGCGTGGAGGATGCGGTTGCCAAGGACGTTGCTTTGCTCGAGACGGGAGCACGGCTGGTCGAATGGCTTTGGCCGGACGGCCGCCGTCTCAAGCCGCGGCAAGTGGTGGCGGAGTTCTCGCACCACCTCGAGGAAGAGCTCGACCTGATGCGCGAAGCGGCGAACGCCAGCCAGCTACGGCGAAACTTTGCCGGCTCGCCGCTGCTCCAGGTGCCGGAGATCTACTGGGACTGGTGTTCGCAACGCGTAATGGTGATGGAGCGCATGCGCGGTACACCGGTCTCCCAAGTCGAGACGCTGCGCGGGAAAGGCATCGACGTTCCGCGCCTCGCGCGTGCCGGGGTGGAGATCTTCTTCACGCAGGTTTTTCGAGATGGCTTCTTTCATGCCGATATGCATCCCGGCAACATTTTCGTCGCCGACGACGGTCGTTACGTGGCGCTGGACTTCGGCATCATGGGCGCTCTCACGGATGTCGACCGGAACTATCTGGCGCAGAACTTCGTCGCATTTTTCAATCGCGACTACCGACGCGTCGCGCAAGCGCATCTGGATGCCGGTTGGGTGCCTGAGTACACGCGCATCGATCAGTTCGAGGCGGCGATCAGGTCGGTGTGCGAGCCCATCTTCGCGCGACCGCTGAAGGAAATCTACTTCGGCAAGCTGCTACTGCGGCTGTTCCAGACGTCGCGGCGGTTCAACGTGGAAATCCAGCCGCAGCTCGTGATGCTGCAGAAGACCCTGCTCAACATCGAGGGGCTCGGCCGCGCGCTCGATCCAGACCTGGACCTGTGGACGACCGCGAAGCCATTCCTCGAGCGTTGGATGGGCGAGCAGATCGGCTGGCGCGGTCTGGTGAAGTCGCTCAAGCACGAATCCCCTTACTGGGCCGCAACGCTGCCTCAGCTTCCCCGCCTGCTGCATCGGGCGCTCGCCGAGGATCGGCTCGGGCGGCTGGACCAGGCGCTTGCCCGGCTAGCCGCGCAAAGCTCCCGCCGCAACCGGCTGCTCGCCGCGCTCATCGCGCTGCTCGCCGCGCTGCTCGCCGTGCAGCTCTTCACGCTGTTCTGAAAGGGCGCACCGACTTCGCGGCAATCTTTGCTAGTATTCTGTGGTCTACCCTGACAGGCAGCATGGCGCTACTCGAGATCCGCAACGTCACCCGCCGCTTCGGTTCGCTCACCGCGGTCGATGACGTCAGCTTTTCAGTCGAATCCGGAGAGTTCTTCACGCTGCTTGGCCCCTCGGGTTGCGGCAAGACGACGCTGCTTCGCATGATCGCGGGCTTCGATCAGCCGGACGCGGGCGCCATAGTGCTCGACGGCGTGGATATGGCCGATACGGTGCCCGAGCGGCGGCCGATCCACACCGTCTTTCAGAGCTACGCGCTCTTTCCACACATGACGGTGTCGCAGAACGTCGCTTTCCCGCTGCGCATGGCGGGAGTCGCGCAGGACCGGATCGCGGCGCGGGTCAGGGATACCCTTGCGCTGGTGCACCTGGAGGAGAAGGAGCATCAGTATCCTCACGAGCTCTCCGGGGGCCAGAAGCAGCGCGTCGCGCTCGCCCGCAGCCTCGTCAATCGTCCTCGACTGCTGCTGCTCGACGAGCCGCTCGGCGCTCTCGATGCAAAGCTGCGCGAGGAGATGCAGGTCGAGCTGCTCGAGATGCAGCGGGAAGTCGGCATCACGTTCGTATTCGTGACGCATTCCCAGACCGAGGCGCTTGCGCTGTCGGACCGCATCGCGGTGATGAGCGAGGGCCACATCGAGCAGCTCGACGAGCCCTCGAAGATCTACGGCATGCCGAAAAACCGCTTCGTGGCGGACTTTATCGGCAACATCAACATGCTCGAGGGCGAGGTGGCCGAGTCCGGGGGCGGGCGCATCAGGCTCAAGGTGCAGGGACTCGGTGAAATCGAAGCGCGCGGCGACGCCACCCTGCGCGCTGGAGCTTCGGCGGCCGTTGCGTTGCGCCCCGAGCAAGTGAAGATCGCGGCCCCCGACGCGGCTCTGGACCTCCCCAACCGCTATCGCGGCAAGGTGCACGATTTCCTCTACGTCGGCGACGTCACGACCTATATCGTCGACCTCCCGAACGGCCAGCAGTTGCAGGCGCTGCTGCCGAATTCCGCGCCGGGTCGCGCCAAGTTCTTCGAGGTGGGCGACGCCGTCGCCATTGCCTGGCCGTCCGAAGCCGGCGTGGTGCTTACCCAGTAAATGCGCTCGCAGCGCGCGCTCAGGTGGGTGGTCGGCGGACCGCCGTTTCTGTTCCTGGTCCTGTTCTTTCTTCTGCCGGCGCTGATCATGGTGGTGGCCTCGTTCCGCTACCCGGGTGAGTTTGGCGGGCTGGCACCGCTTTTCCAAAGTAAGCCGGGGGAGGAGGCCGGCTTGACCGCCGAGAGTTACTCGGTATTCTTTGGCGATTGGGTGTACTTCGAGATCTTCGCCAAGTCGTTCGGCGTGGCTGCCCTGACGACCTTCGTCTGTCTCCTGATGGCGTACCCCCTGGCCGCGCTTATTGCGCGCAGGCCGAAGAGCACCCGCAATCTGATGGTGCTGTTGGTGGTGCTGCCATTCGCATCCAACTTCCTTGTGCGGGTCTATGCGTGGATGATCATCCTCGGACCGTTCGATCTGCTGTTCAACCGCTTCGCGGTGATCTGCGGCATGGTCTATGTTCACCTGCCGTTCATGATCCTGCCGCTATACACGAACCTGGAAAAGCACGACCTCACGCTTCTGGACGCGGCCCAGGACCTCGGCGCCAATGCCTGGCAGCGCTTCTGGAGGGTTACCTTTCCGCTGTCGCTTCCCGGCATCTTCTCCGGCTCGGCGCTGGTGTTCATTCCCGTCCTGGGCATGTTCGCTATTCCGGAGATCCTCGGTGGCAAAGACGACTGGATCGTCGGCAACATGATCAAGGAGTCTTTCCTCGGCACCCGGGACTGGCCCTTCGGCAGCATGCTCTCGCTCATGCTGACCGTGGCGGTGCTCGCGGTGGCGGGGGCGGCGAGCTGGCTTGCCGCACGTGGCATGAGGCGCGCGTGATCGGGCTCGGAAACCCTGGTGCGTAGGCTCGCCCTCTACGTCGAGGGGCTGGCGATCGCCGTGCTGTTCGGCAGCTTCCTCGCCTCCGGCGGCAAGATGGTACTCGCGGGAATCGCATTCGCGCTGCTGGCGCTCGCGCTCGGGATGGGGTTCGCCGGAAATCGCCGCGAGGTGGAGAACTTCTGGCTCTGGTTCGCGAGCCTCCTGGTCTACGCGTTTCTCTACATCCCGCTGATCATCGTGGTGATCTTCTCGTTCAACGATTCAAAGCTCAACGCGGAGTGGGTGGGGTTTACAACCAGCTGGTATTCCAAGCTTTTCGCCGACGAGGAAATGCTCCAGGCGGCGCTCAACTCCGTGACGATCGCCTGCGTCGCGTCGCTGATCGCCACGGTGCTGGGCACCATGGCGGGAATATCGATGCACCGATTCAGGCCGAGGCTGCTGCCGTTCCTCGTGCTCACGCCGGTCGCGATGCCCGAGATCCTGTTGGGTGTGTCGCTGCTCATTTTCTTCCTCAACACGGCGAAGCCGCTACTCGGCGCTCTTGGCATCGACGTGGAACTCGGCCTGACGACGGTCGTGCTGGCGCACATCACGTTCTGCATCGGCTTTGTCGCGATCATCGTGCGTGCGCGGCTCGCCGGCATGGACGAATCGATCTTCGAGGCGGCGCGCGATCTTGGCGCCACCCCCTGGCAGACTTTCCGCCTGGTGACGCTGCCGCTCATCCTGCCGGGCGTCATCGCGGGCGCCCTGATGGCCTTTACGCTATCCATCGACGACTTCGTGATCACCTTTTTCACTTCGGGGGTGGGAACCAAGACGCTGCCGCTGGAGATCTACACCATGATCAAGGTGGCCGTGACCCCCGAGGTGAACGCCGTATCGGCTCTTCTCATGGTTCTAACGCTCGCCATGATAATCACGGCCGGCAAGCTTGCGCCCGACCTGATGAGGGCCAAGGCCTGATGTACGGCCGGGCGTTCTGGGCAGCGCTCGCCGCCGCGTTGGTCCTCGTCGCCGGCGTGGCGCGCGCCGCGCCGCAGGACGTGCTGCGCATGTTCAACTGGAACAACTACATGACCGACGACGCGGTCACGCGCTTCGAGGCGCTGTGCCGCTGCCGGCTGGTGCAGGACTACTACTCGGACAACGAGGAGATGCTCGCCAAGCTCGCCGCCGGGGCCACCGGCTACGACCTGATCGTCCCGACGGGAAACGCGGTCGAAGCGCTGATCAAGTCGGGCCAGTTGCGTCCCATCGACGCGTCCAAGATCGCGAACCTGCGCAACATCAAGCCGCAATACCTCAACACCTGGTTCGACCCCGGAAACCGCTATTCCGTGCCCTATGCCTATTCGCTCACCATCCTCGGCTACAACGTCGAGAAGATGCGTGAGCTCGGCTTGCCGACGGACACCTGGGCGGTGATCTTCGAGCCTCGCTATCTCGAGAAGGTGAGGGGCAGGGTGACCGTGCTCGATTCGCAGCGTGAGTTGTTCGCTGCGGCACTCAAGTACCTCGGCTACTCCGTCAACGAGACCAGCGAGGTGAGGCTCCGGGAGGCACGCGACCTGATCCTTCGCGCCAAGCCATACTGGGCGGCATTCAACGCCGCCTCGTATTTCAAGGAACTCACGGTCGGCAACATTTGGCTGGTGCAGGGCTATTCGAACGACCTGTACACCGCGCAGCAGGATGCGAGGAAGGCGGGGCGCCGCTTCAGCATCGCCTATTCGACCCCCAAGGAGGGCGCGGTATTTGCGCTCGACAATCTGGTGATGCACAAATCGGGCAAGCGCCCGGACTTGGCCCAGATGTTCATGAATTACTGGCTTGAAGGGCGTGCATCGGCGGAGCTGACGAACCTCATCGGCGCCGGCAATCCGAACCAGGCCGCGATGCCGCTCATCGACCCGGAGATTGCCCGGAACGAGGCCATCTTTCCGGACGCCGAGCATTTCAAGCACCTGGAGATGCTGCGCGACTACGACCGCCGGACCCGGCGCATGCTCAACCGCCTATGGGTGGAGATCAAGGTACGCTAATGCGCGCCCGCGCGTCGTTACTGGCGCGCTCCGCCTTCGCCGTGTACGCGTTGCTGGTGGTCTACGCCTCCTTGTATCCGTTTTCCGGCTGGCGCGACCAGGGACTCCCGGCGTTCGCCTACCTTGTCGCGCCCCCACCAGCCTACGTTACGGCCTTCGATGTGGTCGCGAACATCCTCGGCTACGTGCCCTTCGGGTTCCTCTGCGTGCTGGCCGTTCATCCGCGCTTGCAGCGCCACAGGGCACTCGCCGCTGCAGCGGCGAGTGGTGCGCTGCTCTCGATGTGTCTGGAGGCGGCACAAAGCTTCCTGCCAGCGCGCGTCGCCTCAAACCTGGACGTGCTGTGCAACGTTGGCGGGGCACTTGCGGGGGCCGTCCTATCCACGCGGTTTTCGCCCTGGTTGCTCGACGCCGGCCCGCTCAGGCGCTTGCGCGCGCGAGCGTTCCTTCCCGGCGCCGCTGCCGATCTTGGTCTCGTACTCGTCGCCCTGTGGCTGTTCACGCAGCTGAACCCCGCGATGCTGCTGTTTGGCGCAGGCGACCTGAGGGATCTGCTCGCTGCGCCGGGCGGCGCGCCACACGCGCCGGAGCTGTTCGTTTCGGTTGAGGCATTCACTGCCGCGGCCAACCTCGTCGCTGCGGCACTGCTACTCTCCGCGATCGTGTCACCCGGCAGCCGTGTTCGCGCCATGGTCTTGGTTCTGGTACTCGTCGCGCTCGCGGTGAAGGCCGCTGCGTTCGCCATATTGATGCGTGCCGAGCACGTGTTCGTCTGGTTGACCCCGGGCGCCATGCAGGGTCTGGGCATCGGCGTGCTCGCCGCGCTCATGGCCGTTGCGCTCCCGAGGCCGGTGCGCCTAGCACTGGCCGCAATGCTGCTCATGGCGGCTACGGTGCTTGTCAACCTCGCTCCGCCCAATCCGTACGTAGCGGCGACCCTGACGGTATGGCAGCAGGGGCACTTTCTCAATTTCAATGGCCTGACGCGGGTCGTGTCTTCAATCTGGCCCTTTGCTGCGCTCGGCTACCTGACCTGGCTCGCGTCGCGGCGCGGCGCGCTCGGGTAAAATTCACGCCATGTCCTTTTACGTACGCCACGTCTTTTTCTGCTGTAACGAGCGCGACCCGGCCGAGCGCACCTCCTGCAACGTCAAGGGAGCTTCCGAGATGCGCGACTATGCCAAGCGACGCGTGAAGGAGCTAGGGCTCGCGGGCCAGGGCAAGGTGCGCATCAACCAGGCAGGTTGCCTCGATCGCTGCGAGGAAGGCCCTTGCATCGTGATCTATCCCGAAGCGGTCTGGTACACCTACGTCGACCGGGACGACGTCGACGAGATCATCGAGGAGCACGTCCGCCACGGCCGCATCGTCGAGCGGCTCAGGATCTGATGCGGGCGAGCACCCGGCGCGAGTTCGTCGCCGGTCCTGCGGGCCGCATCGAGTGCGCGATCGACGCGCCGGCAGGAGCAGTGGAGGGCATCGCGCTGGTTGCGCATCCGCACCCGCAATTCGGCGGAACACTCGACAACAAGGTGGTGCAGACGCTGGCACGGGCCTTCGTCGAGTTGGGCTACGTCGCGCTGCGCCCGAATTTCCGCGGCGTCGGTTCAAGCGAGGGGGCCTACGACGAGGGGCGCGGCGAGGTCGAGGATCTCGCCGCGGTGCTCGCGTGGGGACGGCGCGAGTTCGGCGAGCTTCCGGTCGTGCTCGCCGGATTTTCATTTGGTGCGGCGATGCAGACCAAGCTGGCGCAGCGTATCCACCCGCAGCGCATGGCGCTGGTGGGCGTCGCGGTCGGCCGGTTCGACGTGTCGCAGGTGCCCCCCGGAACTCTCGTCATCCACGGTGAGCAGGACGAAACCGTGCCGCTTGCGGCCGTCCTCGACTGGGCGCGGCCGCAAGAATTGCCGGTGGTCGTGGTGCCGGGCGCGGACCATTTCTTCCATCGCAAGCTGCAGGTGCTGCGTACGATTGTGCAGGGACGCTGGGGCCGATGAGCCGGCCGGTGCTCGCCGCGCAGGGGCTGCGCAAGTCCTACGCGGGGCTCGAGGTGATCGGCGGCGTCGATTTGCGTGTTTCGCAAGGCGAGTGCTTCGGGCTGCTGGGGCCCAATGGCGCCGGCAAGACTACGATTCTCAAACTTTGCCTCGGCCTGATCGAGCCTGACGGCGGCGAAATCGAGCTGCTCGGCGAACCGGTGCCGCGCAGGGCGCGCGAGGCGCGCGCGCGGGTGGGCGTCGTGCCCCAGTTCGACAACCTCGACCCAGACTTCAGCGTGGCCGAGAACCTGCTGGTATTCGGCCGCTATTTCGGGCTCGGTGCACGCGACATCGAGGCGCGTATCCCGATGCTGCTGGAGTACGCCGGCCTGGAGGGCCGCGCTGCGGCGAAGCTCCATACGCTGTCCGGCGGCATGAAACGCCGCCTTACACTGGCGCGGGCGCTGGTCAACGACCCGAGCCTGGTATTCATGGACGAGCCGACGACCGGACTCGATCCGCAGGCGCGCCACCTCATCTGGGAGCGCTTGCGCCGGCTTACGCAGGAGGGCAAGACGCTGATCCTGACCACACACTTCATGGAGGAGGCCGAGCGGCTCTGCT
This sequence comes from Burkholderiales bacterium, assembly GCA_049582445.1. Lineage (GTDB taxonomy): Bacteria > Pseudomonadota > Gammaproteobacteria > Burkholderiales > SG8-39 > DAHVFK01. Next base: position 23,798 of record JBAUTZ010000095.1, on the reverse strand, counting down.
CTCGCCTCGTAATCCTGGACCATGGCCGCATCGTCGCCGAAGGCAGCCCTCGCGCGCTCATCGCCGCGCACGTCGAGGCACAGGTGGTCGAAGTGCACGGTCCCGAGGTGCAGGGGTGGATGGAGAACGCGCGGCGCATCGCGCCGCGCGTCGAGCGCGCCGGAGAGACGGTGTTCTGCTACGCGGACGATGTCGAGCCGCTCATCGCGAGCCTGCGCGGACAGAGCGAGCTCCTTTACCTGCACCGCCCGGCGAACCTCGAGGATGTGTTCCTCAAGCTGACCGGGCGCGACCTGCGCGACTGACATGTCCCATGCGCGCCTATTCGCTCCGCCGGCGCTAAGCCTGCGCTTCGTCGCCGTCTGGCTCCGCAACTGGCTGGTGTGGAGGAAGCTTGCAATACCTTCGATTCTCGGCAACCTCGCCGACCCGCTGATCATGCTGTTCGGCCTCGGCTACGGCCTGGGAGCGGTCCTTGGCACGATCCAGGGTACGACGTACTTCGCGTTTCTCGCCGCCGGGTTCGTCGCATCGGCGACGATGTATGCGGCCACCTTCGAGTCGTTGTTCTCGGCGTTCTCCCGCATGCATGTGCAGAAGACCTGGGATGCGATCCTCAATGCGCCGATGACGCTCGAGGACGTCGTCGCCGGGGAATGGGCCTGGGCGGCAACCAAGTCGCTCGCCGCAGGCATATGCATGCTGGCGGTGATCTGCGCGTTCGGCTACTCGAGCGTGCCGCTCGCGCTTGCCGCGATCCCCGTGGTGCTGCTGACCGGGTTGGCGTTTGCGGCCCTCGGGTTGACGATCAATGCGCTCGCGACGGGCTACGATTTCTTCAGCTACTACATGACCCTGGTATTGACGCCGATGATGATGCTGAGCGGTGTGTTCTTCCCGATCGAGCGCCTGCCGGGCGCTGTTCAGGCGATCGCAATGGCGCTGCCGCTGTATCACGGCGTGTCGATCGTTCGGCCGCTGCTTTCGGGCCAGCTGTCGGCGGCGATGCTCGGCCACGCGGCCGTGCTCGCCACCTATGCTATGGTGGGCTTTTATGCTGCCGTGGTACTCACGCGCCGCCGCCTGACGCGATAATCCCGCGATGCTCTGGGTTAAAGCACTGCATATCGTCTTCATGGTGACGTGGTTCGCCGGGCTGTTCTACCTGCCACGATTGTTCGTGTACCACGCCATGTCGCAGGATCGCCCGTCGATCGATCGCTTCAAGATGATGGAGAGAAAGCTCTTCTGGGGCATCATGACCCCCGGCGCGATTCTCACCCTCGTCTTCGGCACCTGGCTTTGGTTGGGCTGGAATTTCAGCGGCGGCTGGCTGCATGCGAAGCTCGCGCTCGTGGCGCTGCTGATCTGCTATCACCTGTGGTGCGGCAAGCTGCTCCTTGATTTCAAGAACGAGCGAAACACCAAGAGCCACGTCTGGTTCCGCTGGTTCAACGAATTGCCGGTATTGATTCTTTTCGGCGTGGTGATCCTGGTTGTCCTCAAGCCGTTCTGAGCAGCAGTTCTTCGCCCCCTGTCCCCGCGGACTGGAAGCGCTGCTCGCGGACGAGCTCGGCGCGCTCGGTGCGCACGAGGTGCGGGCGCTCGCCGGTGGCGTAGTCTTTGCGGGCGACTGGCGGCTGTGCTACCGCGTGAATCTCTGGTCGCGCATCGCCTCGCGTGTCTTGTGCAGGATCGCCGAGTTCCCCTATGCCAACGAGGACGACGTCTATCGCGCGGCGTACTCGGTGGACTGGACCCGGCTCTTTTCCGTCGATCGCACGCTGCGTGTCTACGTCACGGCGCACAGGAGCCCGCTCAAGAGCCTCGAGTTCGCCACGCTGCGCATCAAGGACGCGATATGCGACGGCTTCCGCACGGCGACTGGCCGTCGCCCGAGCGTGGAGCGGGTGCACCCCGACGTGCGCGTTCATGCGTTTCTCGAGGAGCGCCGCGGAACGCTGTACCTCGACACGTCGGGCGAGCCGCTATTCAAGCGGGGCTGGCGCGGCGAGGTGGTCGAGGCGCCGCTACGGGAAAATCTCGCCGCGGGCATCGTTATGCTGACCGGGTGGCGAGGTGAGGAACCGTTGCTCGACCCGATGTGCGGCGGTGGCACCCTGCTGGTTGAGGCGGCGGCGATTGCGCGGGGTCGGGCGCCCGGGGCGAAGCGCACGTTCGGATTCGAGACGCTCGCAAGCTTCGATGAGCAATCCTGGGAGCGAATCAAACAGGAGTCTCCGAAAGTACCCGCCGCCTCGCCGCGACTCTACGGCAGCGACAGCGATCCCAGGGCGCTCGCTGCGGCGCGCCGCAACCTCGCGGCAGCTGGCGTCGAGCGGTGGGTCACCCTCGAGCAGCAAGACGTCCTTCACCGGCGGGCACCAGCGTCCGCCGGCGTACTGGTGGCAAATCCGCCCTACGGCGAGCGAATCGGCTCGCGCGAGGAGCTGGCGCACTTCTATCCGATGCTGGGCGACGCGCTCAAGCGGAACTTCGCCGGCTGGCGCTGCTTCATATTCACTGCCGATCTGCGTCTACCCAAGCTGATACGGCTCGAGCCGGCTCGCCGTTTGCCGCTTTACAACGGTGCTCTGGAGTGCCGGCTGTACGAATTCGGCATCGTGTCCGGCAGCCACCGACGGCCTAAACTCAATCCTGCACCCGACCGCGCAGCGCCTTGATGCGCGAGCGGCGCATCTTTCCCTCCACGCGCCTGAGCTGAGAGCTGCGCGTCGGCCGCGTCGGTCGGCGATTTCGCGGCACGTGCGCCGCGCGTTGCACCAGTTCCCTCAATCGTTCAAGCGCCTCCTGGCGATTCAGCTCGAGGCTGCGGTGGCGCTGGGCCTTGATGACCACGACCCCTTCGCGCGTGATGCGCTGATCGCGCATCGAGAGCAGCCGTTGCTTGCAGGCTTCTGGCAGTGAGGAGGCCCGGATGTCGAACCGCAGATGTACGGCGTTCGAAACCTTGTTGACGTTCTGCCCGCCCGCGCCCTGGGCGCGCACCGCGGTGAGCTCGATCTCCGCAAGTGGAATCGACAGTCGATCGGAGACCCCGAGCAATTCAGAGCGCTCCGACGGCCACCAGCGCGCGGCGTACCTCCTCGACGCCCTCGGCGCCGAGCGGAGCCTGCGGCGGCAACGGAAGGCCGACCCCATAGCCCTGCAGTTCGAGGCCGCCTTTTACACAAGCGGCGAGGTTGTATTTCGCGAAGGCCTGGTTCAGGCCCCAGAGTCGGCGCTGCAGCGCCATCGCTGCCTGCCACTCGCCCCGACGGCACAGCTCGTACAGTTCAACGCTCTGGCGCGGCGCCACGCAGGCAGGCCCAGCCATCCAGCCCGCGCCCCCGATGAGCATCACGCAGGCGGGAATGTGTGAGGAAGCCGCGAACACCTGCATGCGCCCGCCCATGCGGTTCATGATCGATAGCAAGCGCCCGGTATTCACGGACGCATCCTTGATGTAGCCGATGTTGGGCACATGGCTCAGGCGCTCGATTACGGGCAGGCTGAGGTCCGAGCGCTGGAAGTTGGGATTGGTGTAGAGCACCACCGGGAGCGAAACGGCGTCCGCAATCGCCTTGAAGTACTGATACACGCCCTCGTCCGGCACCGGGAAATACGCCTCGAGGATGGCAAGGATACCGTCGCAACCCAGCCGCTCCCATTCACGCGCCTGGGACACAGCATCCGCGATCGTCGTCGAGGCCACGCCCGCCACGACCGGAACCCGCTTCCGCGCCGCCTGCACGACGATTTCGACCACGCGGCGACGCTGGTCTAAGGACAGATAAGCGAACTCTCCGGTGGAGCCGAGCGGCGTCAGTCCGTGTACCCCGGCACGGATCAGATCGTCACACAGACGCGCAAGGACCTCTGCGCCGACTTCTCCCGACGCATCGACCGGCGAGACGAGGTACGGGAATACGCCGTGTAAGGCGGCCAGGGTCATGCCCTCGCCGGGCGGCGCACGCTAGACGATGTCCAGGTGCTCGATGCCCTTGCTGAGATCACGGTCCTTGGCTTCCTTGCCGCGGAGCTTGATCGCAAGCCGGACCTCGTTGGTCGAGTCGGCGAAGCGCAGCGCATCCTCGTAGCTGATGCGTCCGGCCTCGTGCAGGTCGAACAACGCCTGGTCGAAGGTCTGCATTCCCAGCTCGCGCGATTTCTTCATGACCTCCTTGATCTCATGCACCTCGCCTTTGAAGATCAGGTCGGAGATCAGCGGCGAGTTGAGCATTACCTCTACCGCGGGCACGCGCCCCCTGCCTTCCTTGAGCGGCAGCAGGCGCTGCGAGATCACGCCCTTGAGGTTCAGCGACAGGTCCATCAGCAGCTGAGGGCGACGGTCCTCGGGAAAGAAGTTGATGATCCGGTCCATGGCCTGGTTCGAGTTGTTGGCGTGTAGCGTACACAGGCACAGGTGACCGGTTTCCGAAAACGTGATCGCGTGCTCCATGACCTCGCGGTCGCGAACCTCGCCGATCAGGATGACATCCGGCGCCTGGCGCAGCGTGTTCTTGAGCGCGGCTTCCCACGAGTCGGTGTCCACGCCGACTTCGCGCTGCGTGACGATGCAGTTCTTGTGCGGGTGAACGTACTCGACCGGATCCTCGATGGTAACGATGTGGCCGTGCGAGTTCTCGTTGCGGTAACCCACCATCGCGGCGAGGGAGGTCGTCTTGCCGGAACCCGTCCCGCCGACGAAGATCACCAGACCGCGCTTGGTCATGGCGACGTCCTTGAGCACCGAGGGCAGATTCAGCCCCTCGAAATTCGGAATGGCGGTGGTGATCACCCGCAGCACGACTCCGACCAGGCCTTGCTGTATGAAGCAGTTGACGCGAAAGCGGCCGATGCCCGCCGGATGGATGGCGAAATTGCACTCCTTGGTAGCTTCGAAGGCCGCGGCCTGGCGGTCGTTCATGATGGAACGCGCCAGCATTGCGGTGTGCTGACCGGTGAGCGCTTGCTGCGACACCGGCGTCAACTTGCCGTCAATCTTCATCGCCGGCGGAAAGTTCGCCGTAATGAAAAGGTCCGAGCCTTTCTTCGCGAGCAACGCGCGAAGGAGGTCGTACATGAATTTGGTCGCCTGTTCACGTTCCATGCATTGCCTCCGTTTGAGCGGGTTGCCTGCGTCTCTATGGCGACGGCGCTCAGCCTCCGAACAAGTCCTTGTTCTGAGCCTTGCCGCGCGCCTCGGCCACCGAGACGGCGTTGCGCCTGATCAGGTCCTGCAGGTTCTGATCGAGCGTCTGCATGCCCTGCTGCGCACCGGTCTGGATCGCCGAGTACATCTGCGCGATCTTGTTCTCGCGAATGAGGTTCCTGATCGCGGGCGTGCCGATCATGATCTCGTGTGCGGCGACGCGCCCCGAGCCGTCCTTGGTCTTGAGCAGCGTCTGGGAAATCACTGCCCGCAGCGATTCGGAGAGCATGGCCCGCACCATCTCCTTTTCGGCCGCCGGGAAAACGTCGACTACTCGGTCGATGGTCTTGGCGGCCGAGGAGGTGTGCAGCGTGCCGAATACCAGGTGGCCGGTCTCGGCACCCGTCAGGGCGAGGCGGATGGTCTCCAGATCCCGCATCTCGCCCACCAGGATGACGTCCGGGTCCTCGCGCAGGGCGCTTCGCAGCGCGTTCGCGAAAGAAAGAGTGTGCGGACCGACCTCGCGCTGGTTGATCAGGCACTTCTTGGACTCGTGCACGAACTCGATCGGATCCTCGATGGTCAGGACGTGGCCGTACTCATTCTCGTTGATGTGATTGACCATCGCGGCGAGCGTGGTGGACTTGCCCGAGCCGGTGGGCCCGGTCACCAGCACGATGCCGCGCGGATATTCGGAGATGTCCTTGAAGATCTTGGGGCACTTCAGATCCTCGAGCGAAAGGATCTTCGACGGAATCGTCCGCATGACCGCCGCCGCACCGCGCTGCTGCACGAAGGCGTTGACGCGAAACCGCGCGAGGTTCGGCACCGCGAACGAGAAGTCGCATTCGAGGTTTTCCTCGTAGAACTTGCGCTGCCCGTCATTCATGATGTCGTAGATCATCCCGTGCACGTCCTTGTGTTCCAGCGGCGGGACATTGATGCGCCGCACGTCGCCATGCACCCGGATCATGGGCGGCAGGCCTGCCGACAGGTGCAGGTCGGACGCCTTGTTCTTGACGACGAAGGCAAGCAGCTCGGTGAGATCCATTACAATCCTCCCATCAGCGCGCGGGGCATGTTAGGCGAGATGAAATTCTCGCACACATTCAAAGAATTATGGCAACAATTGCGGGTAATTTGCAAGCTGTAAAAAGTCGCATTTCTGCCGCCGCGACGCGGGCAGGGCGCCGTCCCGACAGCGTGCACCTGATCGCGGTGTCGAAAACGCACCCTGCGGCGTTGCTTGCGCAAGCGCATGCGGCGGGCCAGACGGCCTTCGGCGAGAACTATGTCCAGGAGGCAGTCGAGAAAATGGATGCGCTGGCCCGGCTCCTGGGTCCCGAGGCGGCGCGCGGGCTCGAATGGCACCTGATCGGGCCGCTCCAGAGCAACAAGACACGCGTGGTGGCCGAGCGCTTCGCCTGGGTGCATACGGTCGATCGCGAGAAAATCGCGCGCCGCCTCTCCGAGCAGCGTCCCGCCGACTTGGCACCTCTCAAAGTGCTCATCCAGGTCAATGTTTCGGGCGAGGCGACGAAGAGCGGCGTCGTGCCGGGCGATGTCGCGCCGCTTGCAAGGACACTCGCAGTTATGCCTCGGATCGAGCTGCGTGGGCTGATGGGCATTCCCGAGCCGAGCGACGATGCGGCGGTCCAACGCGTGCGCTTTCGCGCGTTGCGGGAGTTGTACGAGCGCCTGAAACGCGACGGGCTCGCGCTCGACACGCTTTCAATGGGCATGTCGGGCGACATGGAGGTCGCAATCGAAGAGGGCGCGACACTGGTCCGAGTGGGCACTGCCATTTTCGGGGCGCGCGAGAGCGTGAAATCAGCGGCATGAGGATCGCTTTTCTCGGCGGCGGCAACATGGCCGGCGCGCTCGTCGGCGGCCTGATCACACAGGGGTTCGACCGGGCTGCGATCTCGGTGATCGAGGTGAACCCGGCTGCACGTGAGAAGATCTCCGGGCTTCATCGTGTGCACGTCAGCAGCGCACCGGATGCCGCCACGCTGGCGTCCGATACGCTGGTGCTCGCCGTGAAGCCGCAGGACATGAAGCTTGCGCTCGCCTCGCTCGGTAGCAGCACCGCGTCGAAGCTCCTCATCAGCATTGCCGCCGGCCTGCGGCTGGCGGATCTCTCGCGCTGGCTCGGAGGGCATTCGCGACTCGTACGGTGCATGCCGAACATGCCGGCGCTGATCGGTGCGGGCATCAGCGCTCTTTACGCACTCCCGGGCGTGAACGAGGAGGAGCGCAGCCATGCGGCGCGAATTCTGGCCGCGGTCGGTGAGGTGGTCTGGGTGCAGAACGAAGCGCTGCTCGATCCGGTGACCGCCGTCTCGGGAAGCGGGCCAGCCTACGTGTTCTGGTTCATCGAGCACCTTGCGCTCGGCGGCGAGAAGCTCGGCCTGGCGCCCGACGTTGCCCGCAAGCTTGCCCTGCACACGGTGCTTGGCGCTGCGCAGCTTGCCGCGCAAAGCGGCGAGGCACCCGGAGCGTTGCGCGGGCAGGTCACCTCCAAAGGCGGCACCACCGAGGCTGCGTTGCGGGTATTTGCGGAGGAGCATCTCGCGGAGCGTTTCATGCGCGCGCTCGAGGCAGCAAGCCGCCGCGGGTCTGAGCTCGGCGAGCAGTTGGGCAAGGACCACTGAATGTTCCAGCAAATTCTGCACTTCCTGATCGAGACGCTGGCCGCGTTCTTCGTTTACCTGTTGTTGGCGCGGTTCCACTTTCAGTGGCTGCGCGTGCCGTTTCGCAATCAGGTTGGTGAATTCATTGTCGTCACGACCAACTGGATCGTTCAGCCCGCACGCCGCCTGATCCCGCCGATTGCGGGCCTCGATCTGGCGACGGCCGTGGCAGCATGGCTGCTGCAGCTCGTGGCACTCGTCGTGCTCGGAGCCCTGAGCCCGCGTGCGGGAGGCGGCCTTGCGACGCTGGCTCTGGTCGCGCTGATAGACCTGCCGCGCTTCAGCCTCTACATCCTAAGCTTCGCCGTGGTGGTGCAGGCAGTCCTGTCGTGGGTCAATCCATATACGCCTGTCGGCCCGGTGTTCGATGCGGTGACCAGACCGTTCCTGCGGCCAGTGCGCCGGCTGCTGCCGCCGATCGCAAACGTTGATCTGTCGCCGCTGGTGTTGCTGATCCTGCTTCAGGTGCTGCTGATTCCGATCTGGTATCTGCGTACCATGGCAGGGGGCTCCTTCTGAGCAGCTGGCATCGGACCGAGGCCGGCACCCTGGTTCTCGAGCTGCACGTTCAGCCCGGCGCCGCACGTACCGAGGTGGCGGGACTGCACGGCGGGCGGCTCAAGCTGCGCCTCGCGGCGCGCGCCGTGGAAGGGCGGGCAAACGCCGCGCTGGTCGAATTCATCGCCGAACGACTTGGCGCCGCACGGCGCGACGTCACGATCGAAGCCGGTGAGGGTGCGCGCATCAAGCGCGTCGTGGTGCGGGGCGCGAAGCGGGGCCCGGAGGCGCTTTATAGCGAAGTCTGAGGACGGCGCCGGAAGCGTATCGACTCCGGGTACGAGAATACGTCTTCCTGCACGCCACTGCGAATGCGTTCCTGCTTGCCGACCCAAAAGGCCGGGTCGGTGAGATCGCCGTGAAACTGCATGAACACCGCGCGCGAGTGGGGGTCGGCGACCAGAAAGCGCTCGAATTGCTCCGGGAACACGTCGTTCACCCCGACTGACCAATACGGTTCGGCGGCCATCTCGTCTTCGTAGCTCGCCGGCGGCGGGATGCGCCTGAAGTTGCAGTCGGTCAGGTAGGCGATCTCGTCGTAGTCATAGAACACGACGCGGTTGTGGCGCGTGACGCCAAAGTTCTTCAGCAACATGTCGCCGGGAAATATATTGGCCCCTGCGAGCTCCTTGATCGCGCTGCCGTACTCGATGAGCGCGTGCTGCAGGCGCGCCTCATCGCCTTCGCGCGCAGCTTCCTCCACGTACAGGTTGAGTGGGACCATGCGACGCTCGATGTACATGTGCTTGATCACGATCTGGTCGGCTTCGAATTCGATCGATGAGGCGGCATTTGCCTTGAGCTCCTCGATGAGCTCGTGCGAGAAGCGGTCACGCGGCAGCGCGACCAGCGAGTACTCGAGCGTGTCGGCCATGCGCCCAACGCGGTCGTGATACTTGACCAGCAGGTACCGGTCCTTGACCGTCTGCCGGTCCATCTCCTTGGGAGGAGCGAAACGGTCCCTTATCACCTTGAACACGTACGGAAAGGACGGCAGGGTGAATACCAGCATGACCATGCCCTTGATGCCAGGCGCCGTCACGAAGTTGTCGGTCGAATGCTTCAGGTGGTGGTGCAGGTCGCGGTAGAACAGCGTCTTGCCCTGCTTCTGCAGCCCGACGGCCATGTAGAGCTCGGCGCGCGGCTTCTTGGGCATGAGCTGTCGCAGAAACGAAACGTAGGCCGCCGGCACTTCCATGTCGACCAGGAAGTACGCGCGCGCGAAGGAAAACAGCAGCAGCAGCTGGTCGGGGTCGAGCAGCAGGGTGTCGAGGTAGAGCTCGCGCCGATCGTTCTGGAGGATCGGCACGGCGAAGGGGTGCTCGCGGTGGCCGTTGACGATTTTGCCGATCACGTACGCGGCCTTGTTGCGGAAGAACAGCGACCCAAGCACCTGCACCTGCAGGCTAGGGTAGGTTCTGGTCGGACGGGGGAAATGCGCACGCAGCGCGCGCAGCAGGCTTCGCAGGTCGCGCTCCAAGTTTTCGAACGGATTGCTCAGGCCGAAGTCCGCCACGATCGCGCGCAGCGTGGTGCGCAGGCCCTTCGCCCTGGGGTAGTAGCAACGATAGGTCGGTTCCTCCCCCTCCAGGTGCTCGGTTGCGACCGCGGGGCGCCAGAATATGAATTCGTTGCGGTAGTAGCGCCGGTGCAGCACCTGGCAGGCGACCGAGTTGTAGAAGGTTTCGGCGCATTCGGGCTGGCGGTGCTCGTGCAGCAGGCCGATGTAGGCGAGCTTGATCGCCGGCCAGAGCGACTCCGCGCGGGCGGCCTCCGGGTAGGCCGCGAGCACCGATTCCACGGCTTCGTGCACGCGCCGGTCGTACATCTGGATGCGCTCCCGCGACAGCTCGCGCATCGCCTTCCAATCGGCGCTCTCGAAGTGACTGCGTGCCAGCCCCGCGGCCTCGCGGAACAGGCGATAGTGCTTGTCGAACCCCTCAAGGATGGCGCGCGCGACCCCTTGGGCGAGGTCGGCGCGCTCCTCGTGAACGCGGAGCAGGCTGGCGCCGGTGTTCACTGGGCTCAGGCCACCTTTTTCCTGGCCAGCTTCTCGTCGAAGAACTGCTCGTCCTCGGTTGAGCCGTGCAGCGCGGTGGTCGAAGCCTTGCCGCCGGTCACGGTTTGCGTGACCTCGTCGAAATAGCCGGTGCCGACTTCGCGCTGATGCTTGACCGCTGTAAAGCCCTTCTCGGCGGCCGCGAACTCCTTCTGTTGCAGTTCGACGAAGGCGGTCATGTTGTTGCGCGCATAGCCGTACGCGAGCTCGAACATCGAATAGTTCAGCGCGTGGAAACCCGCGAGCGTGATGAACTGGAACTTGTAGCCCATCGCGCCGAGCTCGCGCTGAAACTTGGCGATGGTCGCGTCGTCGAGGTTTCGCTTCCAGTTGAATGAGGGCGAGCAGTTGTACGCGAGCATCTTGCCCGGGTGCTTGCGGCGGATGCCTTCCGCGAACTTCTTCGCGAACTCCAGGTCGGGCGTGCCTGTCTCGCACCACACCATGTCGGCATACTCGGCGTAGGCAAGGCCGCGCGAAAGCGCCTGGTCGAAGCCCTTTCTCGTGCGGTAGAAGCCCTCCGGAGTACGCTCGCCGGTCAGGAAGGGCTTGTCGTTTTCGTCCACGTCGCTGGTGACGATGTCGGCCGCTTCCGCGTCGGTGCGTGCGAGCAGCAGTGTGGGTACGCCCATCACGTCCGCCGCCAGGCGTGCGGCGGCCAGCTTTTGCACCGCCTCCTGCGTGGGAACCAGCACCTTTCCGCCCATGTGGCCACATTTCTTGACCGATGCGAGCTGGTCCTCGAAGTGCACTCCGGCTGCGCCGGCCTCGATCATCGCCTTCATCAGCTCGAACGCATTCAGCACGCCGCCGAACCCCGACTCGGCATCCGCAACAATAGGCGCCATGTAGTCGACGTCGCCTTTGCCTTCCATCCACTGGATCTGGTCGGCGCGCACCAGCGCGTTGTTGATGCGCTTGACCACGGTGGGCACGCTCGAGACTGCGTATAGCGACTGATCCGGATACATGGACAACGAGTCGTTCGCATCGGCCGCGACCTGCCAGCCGGAGAGGTAGATCGCGGGCACGCCAGCCTTGACCTGCTGCATCGCCTGGTTGCCGGTTAGCGCACCGAGGGAATTCACGAACGGCCGCTCATTGACCATGTTCCAGAGCTTTTCGGCACCGCTTTTCGCCAATGTGTGCTCGATGTGAACGCTCCCGCGCAGGCGCACCACCTCCTCGGCGGTGTAACCCCGCTTCACACCGCGCCAGCGGGAGTTTGCAGCCCAGTCTTTTTTCAGTGCGTCGATCTGTTGCTCTCGTTGATTCATCGTCGTTCCTGTGTGGTGGTCATGGTCCTCGGGGGTGCCCGCGGTGCCGTGCCAAGTGCGTCGGACCGCGATTAACGAGGACGTTACCCCATGCAAATGGCGCGCAGCAACAATCCGCACACCCTGGAGTAACCTAGTAGGAAACAAGTGCTTACAAATAGTTAGCGCACCCGCGTTTCACCATGCGGTGGCGGATTTCAAGCCATTGCTGCTGCGCAAAATGAATGTGCGTGTTAGGTCTTCACCAGCTTGGGATGGCGCTGGATGCTCATCAGGATGCCGATCCCGATAAAGAGGGTCGCCAGCGCGGTGCCGCCATAGGAGACAAAAGGCAGCGGCACTCCGACCACCGGCAGGATCCCCGAGACCATTCCCATGTTGACGAAGGCGTAAGTGAAGTAGATGAGCGTGATCGATCCCGCAAGCAGTCGCGAGAAGAACGTCGGCGCGTTGGCGGCGATCATGAGGCCGCGGACGATGAGCAGCGCATAAAGCAGCAGCAGCACGCAGCTGCCGATCAGGCCGAACTCTTCCGCGAATACCGCGAAGATGAAATCCGTGCTGCGCTCCGGAATGAATTCGAGGTGCGCCTGCGTGCCGTGCAGCCACCCCTTGCCAGCGAGGCCTCCGGAGCCCACCGCGATCGTCGACTGGATAATGTGATAGCCGGCGCCGAGCGGATCCTGGCTCGGATCGAGCAGCGTCAGAATGCGCTTCCGCTGGTACTCGTGCAGCATGCCCCACAGCGGCAGCGCGCTGCCGAGCGCGAGCAGCAAGAGCGTCGCGAGCACCTTCCAGCCAATCCCGGCGAAGAAGATCACGTAGAAACCCGCTGCCGCCACCAGCAGCGCCGTCCCTAGGTCGGGTTGACGCGCGATCAGCATGACCGGGACCGCGAGAAGCAGACCGGCCAACGCGAAGTCCCGCAGCCTGATCGTCGCCTCGTAGCGCTCGAAGTACCATGCCAGCATCAGTGGCATGGCTATTTTCATCATTTCGGAGGGCTGAATGCGCGCGACCCCGACGTGCAGCCAGCGACGCGCACCGTTTACGACCTCGCCGAAAAGCGCTACTCCGAGCAGTAGCGCCAGGCCGACGAGGTAGGCCGGCACAGCGTAGCGCCTCAGGGTCTGCGGCGGAATCTGCGCTGCGACCCACATCGCCACCAGTGCGACGGTGAAATTGACGAGCTGCGCGGTGACGCGCGAAGGCGTGTCGTGGCTCGCAGAGAACAGCGTGAGCAGGCCGATGCCGGCGAGCAGCAGCACGATCGTGAGCAGCGGAGCGTCCAGCCCGTCGAACAGGCGCGCCGCGATGCGGCGTGGCGTGAGCGCTCCCGGCATCATCAGTCACTCCCCTTCGCGTTCTCGTCCTCGTGCGCGGGAGTGCTCGGCTGCGCGGGAAGCTTGCCGAGCAGGTAGTAGTCGAGCACGGTGCGCGCGATGGGAGCAGCGGCACGTGCACCGAAGCCCCCGTTCTCCACTACGACGGCGAGCGCGATCTTCGGACTCTCCAGGGGAGCGAAGGCGATGAAAAGCGAGTGGTCGCGGTGTCTCTCGGCGACGTTCTTTTCATTGTATTTCTCGTTTTGCTTGATGGCGACCACCTGGGCGGTACCGGTCTTGCCCGCGCTCGTGTACTGGGCGCCTGCAAAGGCCCCCGCGCCCGTTCCTTCCTTTTCCCGATTGACGCCCGCCATGGCCTCCTTGACGAAATCAACGTTCGCCTCGTGCAGCGGTATGCGTCGCTCGAGTTGCGGCTCTATGTAACGACGTTCCCCGGTGCGCGGGTTGTCGATATGGTCGACAAGGTGTGGCCGGTACATGGCGCCACCGTTGGCGAGAGTGGCGAGCGCGACCGCGAGCTGGATCGGCGTGTAGGCGTTGTATCCCTGCCCGATGCCGATCGAGATGGTCTCGCCCGGGAACCATTTCTGCTGGTCCCGGCGCGCGAAGCGCCTGCGCTTCCACTCGGGGGAAGGCAGCACGCCACTGGCCTCGCCATCGACGTCGATGCCCGTTCGCGAACCGAAACCGAAAGGGCCGAGGAAATTCGCGATCGCGTCGATGCCGAGGTCATTGGCGAGCATGTAGTAATAGGTGTCGCAGGACACGACCAGCGACCTGTGCAAATCGACCACGCCGTGTCCGCCGGGCTTGTCGTCGCGAAAGCGGCGATCGCCGAACACGAAATATCCCGGGTCGTTGATCGAGCTCTTGGGCGTTCTCTTGCCCAGCTCGAGTGCCGCCAGCGCCAGATAGGGCTTGAGGGTCGAGCCGGGCGGATACAACCCCGCAATCGCGCGGTCGTTTAAAGGCAAGTCGGGGGAGTTGTTGAGCGCATCCCAGCTCTGGGGGTCGATGCCATCGACGAACAGGTTCGGGTCGAAGCCGGGCTCGGACACGAGCGCCAGCACCGCTCCGGTGCTCGGCTCAATCGCGACCAGGGCCCCGCGCCGGTCGCCAAACGCGCGCTCCGCGACCTGTTGCAGGCCGATGTCCAGGGTAAGGGATACGTCGTTGCCGGGCCGAGGAGCGGTGCGCGACAATGCGCGGATGGCCCGCCCCGCGGCGTCGATCTCAAGCTGCTCGAATCCGGTGGTGCCGTGCAGATCCTGCTCGTAGCTCGCCTCGATGCCCCTCCGACCGATGTTTTCCGTGCCGCGGTAATTGGCATCGACGCCAAGTTCCTCGAGCCGATCCTGGTCATCCTCGTTTATCCTGCCCATATAGCCGATGACGTGTGATGCGCTCTCGCCGTAAGGGTACGAGCGAAACAGCCGTGCCTGGATTTCGACGCCCGGGAAGCGGAAGCGGTTAGCGGCGAACCGGGCCACCTCCTCGTCGGTGAGCCGGGTGCGAATCGGTATGCTGTCGGACCGGCGCGTCTCCGACAGCAGCTTCTTGAAACGGCCGCGGTCGCGTGGCGCGATCTCCACGAGCTCCGAGAGCTGGTCGATCGTGCGATCGAGGTTATCCACCTTCGCCGGCGAGATTTCCAGGGTATAGCCGGAATCGTTGCGTGCCATCACCTCGCCGTTGCGGTCCATGATCAGGCCGCGGTTAGGCGGAATCGGCACGATGGTAATGCGATTGTCCTCAGCCTTGGTCTGATAGTAGTCGTGCCGCACGATCTGAAGGTAGAACATGCGCGAGAGCAGCGCGCCGAATGCGAGCAGCACCACGATTCCTGCAAATCCCACGCGCAAGCGGAATCGGTAGAGCTCCCGCTCGTGGTTGCGCAACTCCGAGAGGCGCATCGTGTTACAGGGCTCTCGGCTGTTCGGGCTCCACCGGCCTTCGTTGCGGGAGCAGGAGCACCCAACTCACGAGTGGCCAGAGCGCCGCGCCGATCAGCGGGCCGACGAGCACCGACCAGCCGGGAAGCTCGGCACCGGCGGCGAGGCGCACCAGCACGGTGACGGCCTGGGCGAAGACCAGGAGCGCGGCCACGTGCAGCGCCTGTTGCAGCAGTCCAAACCACAGGATGCGGCGCGACAGCGTGATGGCGAAGAATGCGAGCAGCGAGTAGGCGAGGGCATGCTGCCCGAGCAGCACGCCGTTTCCCGCGTCTATGAGTAACCCGAGCGTCCAGCCGACGCCCAGGCCGACCAGGCGCGGCTGGCGCACGCACCAGAACGTGAGCACCAGGGCGACGAACTCCGGCACCAGACGCAGGTTTGGCCAGGGAAGGAAGTCGAGCACCAACGCGATCGCGAAAGAGGCCACGATCGTTCTCGCGCGTACGGGAAGCAGGATGTGCTGCGGCCTATCCGGCGCCATTTTGGTCCTTCTTGCGTGGCGGGCGTCGCGACTTGTCGCGCCGCCCTTCGGTGGCGGGCGTCGCTTCTACGGGATAGGGCGGCAACTTGCGCTCGCCACTGAGAACGAGCACGAATCGTCCGCGATTCACTCCCGCGGCAGGCTCGCACAGGATGCGGGCAAATCCATGCGCCGCGTCGCGCTCGACCCGGGACACGGTCGCCACCGGCAGCCCTGCTGGATAGGTGCCGTCGATGCCCGAAGTCGCCAGCAAGTCGCCGTTGCGTATTTCGACGTTAGGTGCGATGAACCGCAGCTCGAGCAGGCCGGACGAGCCGCCGCCGAACGCAACTACCCGCAAGCCGGTCCTCACGACCTCGACCGGAATCGCATGATCGCGCTCGGTGACCAAGGTCACCTCCGCGGTCAGCGGGAATACGCGTGTTACCTGGCCGACGACCCCCGTGTCGTCGACCACCGGACTGCCCGCGGCAACGCCTTGCTGCGAGCCCTTGTCGATGATTACTCTCAGGCTGTACGGATCGCGCCCCGCGTACACGATCTCAGCCGGGATGCTTTTGCGCTGGATATGTTCGGCTGCACCGACCAGCCGGCGCAAGCGCTCAGCCTCCGCTTCGGCAGCTTGATAGCGCTGCGCATCGCGCTCGGAGGCAAGCAGCCGGGCGCGCAGTTCCGCATTGTCCTCGCGCAGCGCGGTCTGGCTGGTGAAGTAGCCCGCGACGCGGGTTCCCAGCTCGAGCGGCGCGGTGGCGACGAGTTGCAGCGGGTAGGCGACGATCGCGAGGATGCGCCTTAGTCCCTCGGCATAGTGAAAACGCGCATCCAGGACCAGCAGGGCGAGGGACAGCGACGCGAAGAACGCAAGCCGGACGACTGGTGCAGGCCCGCGCTTGAAGAACGGCGGGGGGCTGTGCTCCATCCCCCCTTCACTCAGTCATTCGTGAAGATCGGACCGAAGTGCTCCATCTTCTCGAGCGCCTTGCCCGAGCCGCGCACCACGCAAGTGAGAGGGTCGTCGGCGACGATCACCGGCAGCCCGGTCTCTTCCATCAGCAGACGGTCGAGGTCGCGCAGCAGCGCGCCTCCGCCGGTGATGACCATGCCCTTCTCGGCGATGTCGGCGCCGAGCTCGGGCGGCGTTTGCTCGAGCGCGGATTTCACGGACGATACGATCTGGTTGAGGGGCTCGGTGAGCGCTTCCAAGATCTCGTTCGAGCTGATCGTGAAGCTGCGCGGAATCCCTTCGGCGAGGTTGCGGCCCTTCACCTCCATCTCGCGTACCTCGCTGCCGGGGAACGCCGAGCCGATTTCCTTCTTCACCAGTTCGGCGGTGGTCTCCCCGACCAGCATGCCGTAGTTGCGACGGATGTAATTGATGATGGCCTCGTCGAACTTGTCGCCGCCGACGCGGACCGAGCCCGCATATACCATGCCTCCGAGCGATATCACGCCAACCTCGGTCGTGCCGCCGCCGACGTCTACCACCATCGAACCCGTTGCTTCGGCGACCGGAAGATCTGCCCCGATCGCAGCGGCCATCGGCTCTTCGATCAGGTATACCTGACCGGCGCCGGCGCCGATCGCCGATTCGCGAATCGCTCGGCGCTCGACCTGCGTCGAGCCGCAGGGAACGCAGATGATGATGCGCGGGCTCGGCGAAAAGAGCTTGTTGTCGTGCACCTTCTTGATGAATTGCTTGAGCATCTGCTCGGTGACCGTGAAGTCGGCGATTACGCCGTCCTTCATCGGGCGGATCGCAGTGATGTTGCCCGGAGTCTTGCCGAGCATCTGCTTGGCTTCCTTGCCGACGGCCTGAATGGTCTTCTTCGCATTTGGGCCGCCTTCCTGGCGGATGGCAACGACGGAAGGCTCGTCGAGGACGATGCCCTTGCCTCGAACGTAGATCAGTGTGTTCGCCGTGCCGAGGTCGATGGCGAGATCGTTTGAGAAGTAGCTGCGCAGGAATCCGAACATGTGCGTAACGCTTCGCTGTCGTAGGGCGTTTTCGTCAAGCCTTAACTTCGTCCGCTAAGGCCGTGTCCCGATTAGGGTTCGGGAGCTTGCGCTCCCTTAGATACTGCGCCCTATGATACTCTAATGGCAACCCCGGCGTAGGCTTGTCGGGCGACCTTTTTTTGCATCGCAATGTCGCTCTCCCCTGACCAGATCCGACGCCTCGCGCGGCTTGCGCGCATCGCGCTTGACCCCGACGAGGGCGGGGCGGTGATGGCCCAACTGAACCGAGTGCTTGGCCTGATCGACGAATTGCGCGCGGCCGACGCTGGCGGAATCGACCCGATGGCTCACGCGCTCGACGTGGTGCAGCGTCTGCGCCCGGACGAGGTCACCGAGCAGGACCAGCACGAACGCTTCCAGGCGGTCGCCCCGGCGGTCGAGGACGGGCTTTACCTCGTTCCCAAAGTCATCGAGTAGCCGGGTGCTGAACGCCACCCTGACCGAGCTCAGCGCGGCGCTCGCGGAACGCCGCGTCTCGAGCGTCGAACTCACGGAGCTCTTTCTCGGCCGTATCCGGGCCCTCAACGGCGCCCTGAACGCTTTCATCACCGTGGATGAAACGCGCACCCTCGATGACGCGCGCAGCGCGGACCGACGGCGGGCGGCCGGGCAGGGCGGGCCGCTCACCGGGATCCCGGTCGCGCACAAGGACATATTCTGCACGCAGGGCATGCTCACGACCTGCGGCTCGCGGATGCTGGCCAACTTCGTCAGTCCCTACGATGCGCACGTGATCGAGCAATTCGCCGCCGCCGGCGCGGTGCTGCTCGGCAAGACCAACATGGACGAGTTCGCCATGGGCTCGTCGAACGAGACGTCGTGGTTCGGGCCGGTGCGCAACCCGTGGGACCGGCGCCTGGTTCCGGGTGGGTCCTCCGGGGGCTCCGCCGTTGCGGTGGCCGCCCGCATGGCGCCCGCGGCGAGCGGCACCGACACCGGGGGATCGATCCGCCAGCCTGCCGCACTGACCGGCGTCTGCGGCCTAAAGCCGACATACGGGCTCGTTTCGCGCTACGGCATGGTGGCGTTTGCCTCGTCGCTCGACCAGGCCGGACCGATGGCGAAGAGCGCGGCCGACCTGGCGCTGATGCTGAGCGTCATGGCGGGCTTCGATCCGCGGGATTCGACAAGTCTCGACCGCCCGCGCGAGGACTACGCGCGCGAGCTGAGCCTGTCCCTGCGGGGCCTGCGCATCGGCCTGCCAAGAGAGTTCTCGGGCGACGGCCTGGAGCCGGGGGTGCGTGCCGCGGTCGATGAGGCCGTGCGCTGGTTTGAGTCCCAGGGGGCGACGACGGTCCCGGTCGAGCTCCCCAACAGCCGGCTCGCGGTGCCGGTCTATTACGTGCTTGCTCCCGCAGAGGCCTCGTCCAACCTGTCGCGGTTCGACGGCGTACGCTATGGGCATCGCGCGGCGCAGTACGACGACCTGATCGACATGTACTGCCGCACGCGCGCGGAGGGTTTCGGCGCGGAGGTCAAGCGCCGGATCCTCGTCGGCACCTACGTGCTGTCGCACGGCTACTACGACGCCTACTATCTTCAGGCGCAGAAGCTCAGGCGGCTGATCGCCCAGGACTTCGTCACGGCGTTCAAAAAATGCGATGTGATCCTCGGCCCGACGACGCCTAGCACGGCGTTCCCGATCGGAGCCAAGGTCGACGACCCGGTGCAAATGTATCTGAACGACATATTCACGATCCCTGCGCCGCTCGCGGGGCTACCGGGGTTGTCGATCCCCTGCGGGTTCGACGGCAAGGGCTTGCCGGTCGGATTGCAGCTGATGGGCGACTACTTCTCGGAGGCGCGACTGCTCGGCGTGGCGCACCGCTACCAGCAGGCCACCGATTGGCACCTACGGGTGCCAGGGGAGGCGCCGCTGTGAGCTGGGAAATCGTCGTGGGCATCGAAACGCATGTGCAGCTGCTTACGCGAAGCAAGATCTTCTCGGGCGCGTCGACCACGTTCGGCGCCGCACCCAACACCCAGGCTTCCGCGGTCGACATCGCGCTACCCGGCGTGCTTCCGGTCCTCAATCGCGGCGCGGTCGAGTACGCCATCAGGTTCGGGCTGGCGATCGGCGCCACGCTCAACCGACGCTCGGTCTTCGCACGCAAGAACTACTTCTATCCCGATCTGCCGAAGGGCTACCAGATCAGCCAGTACGAGATCCCGATCGTGCAGGGCGGCTCGCTCAAGGTCGTTCTCCCCGACGGCGAGAAGATCGTGCGCATCACGCGCGCGCACCTCGAGGAGGATGCCGGCAAGTCGTTGCACGAGGATTTTCATGGCATGAGCGGCATCGACCTGAACCGCGCCGGGATGCCGCTGCTCGAGATCGTCAGCGAGCCCGACCTGCGCGGCGCCAAGGAAGCGGTGGCCTATGCGCGGGCGCTGCACGGCCTGGTCACGTGGATCGGCATCTGCGACGGCAATATGCAGGAAGGGTCGTTCCGCTGCGACGCCAACGTCTCGGTGCGCCGTATGGGCGTGACGGAGCTCGGCACGCGCTGCGAGATCAAGAACCTCAACTCGTTCCGGTTCATGGAACGCGCCATGGAGCACGAGGCCCAGCGTCAGATCGCATTGCTGGAGGAGGGCGGCACCGTGGTGCAGGAAACCCGCCTGTACGACCCCGAGCGCGACGAAACGCGCGCGATGCGCACCAAGGAAGACGCGCAGGACTATCGATATTTTCCGGATCCGGACCTGCTGCCGCTCGCGCTCGCCGAGGACGATATCGAGCGGATGCGGGTGTCGATGCCAGAGCTGCCGGACGCGCGCCGCGCCCGTTTTGCCGCCCGGTATGCGTTGCCGGTCCAGGATGCCGCCCTTCTTACCGCCTCACGTGCGACGGCGGATTACTTCGAGACGCTGGTCGAGGCCTCGGGCACCGCGCCCAAGCTGTGCGCGAACTGGATCATGGGGGACCTCGCCGCGGCCCTGAACCGGGACGACCGCCCGATCCAGAAAAGTCCGATTTCGGCGGTGTCGCTCGCGGCGCTTCTCAGAAGAATCGCCGATGGCACGCTGTCGGGGAAAATGGCGAAGGAGGTGTTCGAGACGATGTGGCGCGGCGAGGGGGAGGCGGACGCCGTGATCGAGGCGCGCGGCCTGAAGCAGATCAGCGACACGGGTGCACTCGAGAAGCTGGTCGACGAGGTGCTCGCGGCGAATCCGAAGCAGGTCGAGGACTTCCGCGCGGGCAAGGAGAAGGCGTTTAACTCGCTGGTCGGCCAGGTAATGAAGGCTTCCAGGGGAAAGGCGAACCCCGCTCAGGTAAACGAGATTCTCAGGCGCAGGCTCGCCTAGCGGGCGGCGTTACTTACGCCCGGTCAGCTCGACATAGCGTTTCTTGTCGGCGTCGTATTTGTCATTGATGTTCTGGATATCGCGACGCTTGGAATCCAGCAGCCCGCTCTGCAGGGTAAGCTCGGAATCGGTGTCGGTCATCTGTTCCACGAGACTGCTCGGTGGCTTCCTGTCGCCCGTGTAGGAGGCCTGTTCTTTCGCGAGCGTCGCCCGCTTTTTCTTCAGTTCGTCGATCCGAGCCTCGATCTCCTTCACCCTTGTAGTCGGTTCTGAAAGTGCCCGAGCCCGAGCCTCGTCTATATCGCGCGTGCTGGTGTAGGTCGCGAGCAAAGCCCGGTTGCGCCGCTGTTCTTCCTTGACTCGCGCGGCCTCTTCCATCTTTTTCTTCTCTTCGGCTTCTTTGGCTGCGGAATCCTCCATCTGCACGTTGTTCGGGACGATCCGCTTGATCACCAGTCCTTGCGCGTTTAGCTGCTCGACGACCTGACCGATGCAGGCCGTCGGCATCGTCTGGCCATAGTAGACCTTGCCTTCCTTGGTGATGCAGCGGTAGGTCTGCGCTGCTGCATCTTGCGGCAGCACGGCTGCCGCGATGGTGGCGATGGCGGTGCCGAAAATGATTCCCCGGTACATCCCGTTTTCCCCTCACGACGAACGGATCCTCGCAATTCTAGCGCGTCGCGCCGTGCTGCGTTGACCCTGCTAAAATCCGCGCCACCCTCCGCGCGCCGTCACTCATGCACTCCGCCGACCGAAGCTTCATCGCCGAGACCACTGCAAGGATGCTGCTGGAGGTAAAGGCAGTCCTGTTCTCCGAAGGCAAGCCTTTCATCTTCACGTCGGGCTGGGCGAGCCCCGTGTACATCGACTGCCGCAAGCTCATTTTCTATCCCCGCATCAGATCCCAACTTGTCGAGTTCGCGCAAACGACGCTGGCGCGGGACGCCGGCTTCGAGCAATTCGACGTCGTCGCGGGCGGCGAAACGGCGGGAATACCATACGCGGCCTGGATCGCGGACCGGCTCGGCCTGCCGATGCAATACATCCGCAAGAAGCCGAAGGGATTCGGCCGCAACGCGCAGATCGAGGGCGACATTCGAGAGGGCGCACGCACGCTGCTGGTGGAGGACCTTACGACCGACGGGCGCTCAAAAATCAACTTCTGCAAGGCATTGCGCGAGGCGGGCGCGTTGGTCGAGCACGTGTTCGTCAATTTCTACTACGACATCTTTCCGGAATCGACAAAGATCCTGGGCGAGCTCAAGGTGCGCCTGCATTACCTCGCGACCTGGTGGGACGTGCTCGATGTGGTCAAAGGCGGCGGCTACCTGGCGCCCGAGCAGGTTGCGGAGGTCGAGAAGTTTCTCCACTCGCCCGCCGAATGGTCGGCGGCGCACGGCGGTGTGTCGAGCTTTCCTTCCGCGTGAGGGTCATCACCCTCAATGTGAACGGAATCCGCTCGGCCGCGCGCAAGGGGATGTATCGCTGGCTTGCGACGCAGCGCGCCGACGTCGCGTGCCTGCAGGAGATCAAGGCGCACGAAGCCGATCTCGATGCCACCATGCGAGCCCCGCGCGGCCTGAGCGGATATTTCTCGCACGCGGACAAGAAGGGTTACGCGGGGGTCGGGCTCTACAGTCGCGTGCCGGCCGATTCCGTGCGCGAGGGCTTCGGCGTACGGGAGTTCGATGACGAAGGGCGTTATCTGGAAGCGCGCTTCGGGCGTCTGTCGGTCGTATCTCTCTACGTGCCATCGGGATCGAGCGGCCCGCACCGGCAAGAGTCGAAATTCCGCTTTCTCGAGGCGTTCCTACCCAAGCTGAGAGCGCTGAGGCGCGGCGGTCGCGAGGTGATCCTGTGCGGCGACTGGAATATCGCGCACAAGGAAATCGACCTGAAGAACTGGCGCTCGAATCAGAAGAACTCGGGCTTCCTGCCCGAGGAGCGCGCCTGGCTCACCAGGGTGTTCGACGAGGTCGGATTCGTCGACGTGTTCCGACGCATCAACCAGAAGCCCGAGCAGTACACGTGGTGGTCGAACCGTGGCCAGGCCTGGGCGAAGAACGTCGGCTGGCGCATCGACTACCAGATCGCCACGCCGGGCGTCGCGAAAACCGCCACGCGGGAGTCGATCTTCAAGCGGCGGCGCTTCTCCGATCACGCGCCACTGATCATCGACTATGAGTGGCGCCTGGGGGACTGAGCTCCTGGGCGTCTTTCGCAGCAGGAAAATATTCCTGCTGCTCCTGCTGGGCTTCTCCTCGGGCCTGCCCCTTGCGCTGACCGGCGCCACGCTGCAGGCCTGGCTCACCGTGAGCGGGGTCGATCTCACCACCATCGGCATGTTCGCGCTGGTGGGCCAGCCCTACACCTACAAGTTCCTGTGGGCGCCGCTGATGGACCGCTACGCGGTACCGCTGCTGGGCAGGCGGCGCGGCTGGCTCGTGCTGACGCAGGCGGCCCTGCTCGTGGTGATCGCCTGGATGGGCACGCTCGCGCCCGATCGTTCGCCCTGGCTGCTGGCGGGCCTCGCGCTCGCAGTCGCATTCCTGTCGGCTTCGCAGGATATCGTGTTCGACGCGTACCGCACCGACATCCTTGACGCGGAGGAGCGCGGCGCCGGCGCCGCGGTATCGGTGCTCGGCTATCGGATTGCGATGCTCGTGTCCGGCGGGCTCGCGCTGATCCTCGCCGACACCTGGCTCGGCTGGACCGGGACTTACTGGCTGATGGCCGCGCTGATGCTGGTCGGCGTGGCTGCGGTTGCGAGCGCGGAAGAGCCTGCCGCGCCGCCGCGCGCCCCGCATACGCTCCAGGAGGCCGTGCGCGAGCCGCTCGCCGAATTCTTCGCGCGCGATGGCGCCTGGACCCTGTTGCTGGTGATCGTGCTGTACAAGCTCGGGGACGCGTTCGCGGGAACGCTCTCGACCGCGTTCCTCATCCGTGGAC
>JBAUTZ010000094.1:0-3508 GCA_049582445.1 Burkholderiales bacterium | reverse complement strand
GTGTGGCTGTGCGGCGGGGGCACGCGGGCACCGGCCGGAACCGTCATCTCGAACAGCCCCAGTCCACCGCTTATTGCGCCTTCGACCAGGTAGCGAATCTCCAATTGCCCGACTTTGACGACCTGTTGGCTCATGACGATCTCCTTGGTGAGTTGCGGGAGGCGAAGGCAATGTATAGAGTTGCAAAGAACGGATAAATAAGGTCTAAGGAAACATATTGTTGCAGGAATGAGTGCAATGAAAGACCGCCTGAACGGGATGCGCGTGTTCGCGCAGGTGGTGGAAGCGAAGAGCTTTTCCGCCGCCGCGGACAAGCTCGGCATGTCGAAGTCGCTCGCGAGCCGGCACGTGAGCGCCCTGGAGCGCGCGCTGTCGGTCAAGCTGCTCAACCGATCTACGCGGAAGCTCAGCCTGACCGAAGCCGGCGCCGTGTTCTACGAACATTGCGCCAGGATCGTGCAGGAGGCGGAGCTCGCCGCGGAGCGCCTGACCCGGACTCAATCCGAGCCCGCCGGCCTGGTGAGGGTGACCGCCGTCCAGGCGTTCGCGGTACGGCATGTGTTGCCCGCGCTCGCCGAGTTCCACCAGAAGTATCCGAAGATCCGCGTCAAGCTCTCCTGCAGCAATCGCGCGCTCGACCTGGGCGGCGAGGGATTCGATCTCGGCATCCGCGTCTCCTTCGATCCGGCCCAGGATCTGGTGGCGCGCAAGCTCGCCGCCAACCGGTCGGTGCTCTGCGCTGCGCCGGCATACCTCGAGCGGCGCGGGACGCCGCGCCGGATCGAGGACCTGCGCAAGCACGACTGCGTGCTGTTTCCTCCGCTGGCGCCGAAAGGGCGCTGGACCCTGCGCCGCGGCAGGCGGCAATATTCGGTCGAGGTCGCCGGTGTCTTCGAAACCGACGAAATGGATGCGGTGCGCGCGGCCATCGCGGCCGGGCTGGGAATCGGCATCCTGCCGGTCTATATGGCGGGGGACGCCCTGCGGCAGGGCCAACTGGTGCCGCTATTGCGCCAGTTTCGGGTCGTACCGGAGAGCGCGATCTACCTGGTTTACCTGCCCAACCTGACGCTCTCGTCGCGCGTGCGCGCGCTGATTGATTTTCTCGCGGCGCGCTTCGCGCCCGTGCCTCCGTGGGAAGTGGGTTGGTGAGCGTGACGGCTCTTAAGCCGGCGGCGCGGCGCAGACCTGCTCGTAGCGGTAGCGCTGCTTGATCAAGCCGTTGTACTCGAACACATCGAGCGTCTTCTCGAACGCGGCGCGCGTGATTTCCACGTGCGGCGTCCAGCAGCCGAGCTTCTGGTAGGTGGCGATGCACTCGGCGAGCACGGGTTCGTCGATCTTGGGGAAGAACGGCTTCTCGGCCCTGGCGATCTCCGCCGCCGGCGTCTCGTTCATGTAGATGCGGGTCTTGCGGTAGGCGCGCATGAACGCGCGCGCCATGTCGGTCGCGAGCCACTCGCGCGTCGCCGCCAGGCTGGAGAAGCCGCAGGGGCCGATCTGCTTGCCGACCTGGGCGACGATGTGCCCGACGCCATCGGCTTGAAGCTGTTGCGGGAAGGGTCCTTGCTGCTGGACATATTGACCTTGGCCTTCGCGGAACGTACGGTCGATGTCCGCCGCGCCGCCGGGACAGATCGGCTTGATCTTGGAGAAGTCGATGCCCGCCTTGTGGCAGGCGTACTTGAACATGGCGAGCGGCTGGCCGCCCTTGAACATCACGACCTCGGCGCCTTCGAGCTTCTTCCACGCGAACGCTGGGTCGGGCTTGCGCGCAGTGAGGAAGAAGCCATCCATTTCGTTCACCTGGGCGAAATGGAGCGCGGGTGGGGTCTTTCCCTCGTTCAGCGCGGTGAAGTTGTAGCTCAGGGCCGACTGCACGACGTGCGCGGCGCCGTCTTGCAGCGCCGCGATCGCCGACACGCCCGGCGGCGAGACCGACCACTCCGGATCGAGGCCTTCGGCCTTGAGGAATCCGCCCGACATCGTCGAGATGAGCGGCGAGTAAAAGGCGGAAAACAGCGTGAACTGGATCTTGATCTTTTCCAAGGTAAGCGAACCTCCGATCGATCGCGATTATTGCATGCGGGCCCGCCGCGATAGGCCCGAGCCTATTTGTGGCAGTAAAATGAAACAGGTCTCGAGATCAAGAACCCCCGCAAGTGCCCATAGACCATTTCCTCGTCTGGCTGATTGCCGGCTTCATCCTCGTCATCGTCGAGCTGGTGACGGGCACGTTCTATCTGCTCGTGCTTGGTATCGCCTGTTTCGCCGGCGCGGGCCTGGCGTACACGGGCGGCGTTTTCGCCTGGCAGGCGCTGGTCGCGGCGGCGGTCGCGGTTGCCGGAGTAGTCTGGGTGCGACGGTACAAGAAGACGATCGAACCCAAACGAATGCAGGGGCTGGATTTCGGCCAGCCGGCCGCCTTCGATTCCTGGGTGAACAAGGACGCCGGCCAGGCGCGCGTCAAATACCGCGACACGCTTTGGGACGCGCAGATCGCGGGCGATGTCGCCGGCGAGCGCGGTGAAATTCTCTACGTCACTTCAATCGATGGCAACGCGCTCAAAGTTTCCAAGACCCGGCCCGCCTGACCTGACGCAGGCCCTTAATCAATTCTCGCGTTCGACGGGAGACAGCATGTTTGCGAAAGTCCTCGGTATCGTCATCGCCACCATCATCATTGCCGTCATTCCGGAATCCCGGCCGTTCGCGATCCCTTTCTTCATCGTCGCGCTGGCCGCGGTGTTCGTGATCGAAGGCGTGCGCGTGGTGCCGCAGCAAAACGCCTGGATCGTCGAGCGTCTGGGGAAATTTCACCAGGTGCTGGAGCCGGGGCTCAATGTCATCATCCCCTTCTTCGACCGCGTCGCCTACAAGCACTCGCTGAAAGAGGTGCCGGCGGACGTCGCCGAGCAGGTATGCATCACCAAGGACAACACCCAGCTCGCGGTGGACGGGCTCATCTATTACCAGGTCACCGACCCGCGCCTGGCCTCCTACGGTACCTCAGACTACGTCACCGCGATCGTGCAGCTCGCGCAGACCACGCTGCGCAGCGAGGTCGGCAAGATGGAACTCGACCAATCCCTGCAAAGCCGTGACGTGATCAACCGGCAGATCGTCAACGTGCTCGACGAGGCGGGGCGCTCTTGGGGTGTGAAGGTGCTGCGCTACGAGGTAAAGAACCTGACCCCGCCTGAGACCATCCTGCGCGCGATGCAGGCGCAGATCACCGCCGAGCGTGAGAAGCGCGCGCTGATCGCCAAGTCCGAGGGCGAGAAGCAGCAGGAGATCAACCTGGCTGAGGGCGAGAAGCAGGCGGCGATACTCAAATCCGAGGGCCAGAAGCAATCGGCGATCAACAAGGCGCAGGGCGAAGCGACCGCGCTGCGCGTCGTGGCGGAAGCGACTGCGGCGGCGGTGGAAGCAGTTGCAACCGCGATCGGCAAGGAAGGCGGGCTGCAGGCGGCGAACCTCAAAGTCGCGGAGCTCTATATTGGCGCGC
>JBAUTZ010000093.1:0-8944 GCA_049582445.1 Burkholderiales bacterium | reverse complement strand
CCGCCCGGGCGCGCGCGCACCAGCGCCGCGGCGGCGAGCACCGGCAGGGTCCCCCACGCGGGGTAGAAGTAGCGCGCCCCCCAGCCATTTCCCTGGGTGAACCACACGAACATGTACCCAGCGAGGGTGACGAGCATCGACAGGCCGAGCAGCCGGACTCCCCGGTCGCGCCGGCCGAGCCACCAGCCTGCCGCAGCGAGCAGCGGAAGGCCGGGCACGGCCCAGTTCCACAGCCTGGTCAGGTCCGCAGTGCGCTCGGTGAGAATGAACAGGCTCGGCAAGTCGATCGCGCTTCGAAGCTTCACATGCCAGTCCCAGAAGAAATCCATGATGCGGTGCGCGGGGTCGACCGTCCCGGCGGGGAAGAGTCCGTAGTTCGTGTGTCCCTGGATCCCGCTCAGCAGCAACGGCCAGCCGAAGCCGAGCGGAAGCGCGAACAGCGCGTAGCCCGCGCCCAGCACCAGCAGGTCGCGGCGGCGTCCCGGTTGCCGCGCAATCGACACTAGCCACGGCAGGGCGAACAGCGTGTGCGGCAACGGGTTGTGCAGGATGAGCGCAAACGAGCCGACCATTCCCGCTGTCAACAGGCGCAGCTTCGTACGCTCGAGTAGCAGCCACGCGAAGACCAGGTTGAACAACATATGCGCGGGCATTGAGAAGTAGGTAATCGCCATCGCACCGAACCCCGGCGAGGCGAGCGCCAGCAGCATGGCCCAGCCGCCGGCTTGCGGCACGCCGGTCAGGCGGACCGCGAGCCGCCCCATCAGCACGAGGGCGAGCGAGGCGATTAGTGGGTTACAAGCCCAAGGCACGTGCGCGAGGCTGAACGGGGTAAGAAGCAGCGCAAAGCCTGGCCAGTAGGCCGATGCGACCTGGCCAGTCTCGAACGAGGAGTATAGGAACCGGTTGAAGTACATCGGCGCGATCAGGTGGCCGACCAGGTCCGGTGGGAATTGCCCGGTGAGCTTCCCCGCGGCGAACACGCGGCTCTGGAATAGCGCGGCGTATTCATCCTGGGCGAGAGGATGATTGTGTTCGACATATAGGCTGCCGAGGCAGAGCAGGACGAACGTGACAGCGGCGATTCGCCATGGATGCCGCGACAGGGCATCGACCAGCGCCAGTGCCGCGTTTCGCGTCGGCGTGAAGTACGCCGCGAGGGCAATGGCGACGACTAGGGCTGATCCTGTCAGATCCTGGGTGCGCAGAAAATACTCGACCAGCCAGAAGTGGTACGGCGCGAAGGGGTAGCCGGAGTAGTCGAGGATGAAGATCACCGACAGACCGGCGACCAGCACGCAGGCCGCCAGCAGCCCGCGTGCGCAGGGATCACTCGACCACTGCCTCCAGGACCTCGTCGCGGTACTCACGTCGGAGAGCACCTCGCGAATAGCTCGGCATAACGCGCGGCGCACCTCTCCCATGACCAGTTGACGGTCGCGTACGCGGCGACCTCTGCGCGCATTTCCTGCGCACCCTCGGGCTCGGAAATCAGCTGGCGGATGCGACGCTCCCAGCGCGCCGCGACGTCCGCGCCCGTGGCGTCCTCACTCGGCAGCACCGCGGCGGCATCGGGGCAGGCTGCCGCGGTGTCGGTGCCGATCAGAGCCGTCGTGCCGCACGCCATCGCCTCCTGAACCACCAGCGGAAATCCCTCGCCGCGGCTCGGCAGGACGAGCAGGTCGGCCGCCTGATAGAGCGGCGCGAGCTGCGCGCCCGTCAGCCCGCGCGCCACGCTCACGTTTGCGAGTCCCCAACCTTCGGGGTCCAGCGTGCCCCAGCCCGCGAATAGCCAGCGTGCCTCGGGCATCCTCGCGGCCAGCTCCCGCAGCACGGGCAGCCCTTTCTTTTCGACGAATCGGCCGACGAACAGCAGCAGCGGGACGTCAGGCCCTATTCCGAGCGCGGCACGCAGCTCCCGTCGTCGCTTTGCGTCCACCGGGTGGAACACGGTGGTATCCACGCCATTGAATACCAGCTCTGGCGCCGACTTGAAGCGGACAAATTCGCTGAAATAGCGCCTGACGGACTCGCTCACGAACACGACCTGCGTCGCGCCGCCGAGCACGACGCGCGCGAGCACGCGGTACGCCGCGTACAGCATCCCGCGCAGCACCGGATTGCGGAAGGGAATCATGCCCACGTGCTGTGTCACGAGCACCGGCCGGCCTGCGAGTCGCGCCGCCACGTAGGCCGCGAGGTTAGGCAGGTACAGGCAGTCGTGCAAGTGAACCGCGTTTGCGCTACGTGCCGCCTTGCCCACCTGCCATAGTGCGGCTGGGGACCACACAGGATACGGGAAGCCGAAGCGCCGCTCGATCACGTTGCAAGACGCCGCAGGCACGCATTGCACGCCCGGCAGCGACGGCGGCGGGTCACAGTCGCTCGCGTGCCAGCAGATTTCGGCGCCGTATTCAGCGGCGAGCCGTTCCGCGATCGCCGCGGCGACCAGCTCGATGCCCCCGCGGTGCGAAGGGTAGTAGTGCGTGACCAGGGCGATCCGCATCCGGTCAGCGCCGCAGCGCGAAGCTCCAGCGGTCGTTGACGAGGAAGTTCGTGGCGAGTAGGAGCAGGGTCACCACGACGCTCGCGGCCAGGTACCACAGCCCGAGCATCGACACTAGCAGGTACATTAGTCCGAGGTTCGCGGCGAAGCTCGATCCCATCGTGGCGAAATAGCGCGGCCATTCGATGCGCGCCGCCGCGCGCGGCGTACGAAAGGTCACCAGCTTTTGCAGCCAGAAACCGACCGGGGTGAGAGTGAAGAACGAGATCATGGTCGAAACAAGGTAGTGCAGGCCGAGCACCGATGTCAGGACCCACAGCACGAGCAAGTTGAGCAACGCGCAGACTCCACCCATCATCGCGTAGGTGACGAATTTCACGGTCGTTTGCGCGCGTCGACGAGGAGACAGCCGAACTGCTGTTTATGGTCGACACCGACGCCTGCGGAGATAGTGGCGGCGAGTGCTCCGGCCGCCCATACGGGCAGCCGCAGCCCGCTCCTGCGCAGACGAAGCGCGCGCTGGATCTCGATCGGCTGCCTGCGCTCGCCGAACACGGCGTACAGGATGCCCGCGGTGAAGCGCGACAGCGTTTCCCAGCGTTGCGTCTCTGGGGCGGTGAGGTACTCGACTGTTCGCACCGGCTCGAGGCCGTGGCGGCCCAGGCAGGCGCGCCATTGCGCTTCTCCCCAATAGCGACGGTGCGCGCAGCGCCGGTCAATCCGTTCGAGGTAGTCACCGCGGTCGCTCCACGGAAGAAGCGGCCCGGCGAGGCACTCGTGGAACCCCGCGCCGGGAACCGTGAACAGGAACGTGCCGCCCGGTCGCAGCAGCCGGCCGACCTCCGCGATCACGGGTTCGATATCGTCGATGTGCTCGAGGACCGAGTTCGAATAGACGAAGTCGAAGGCAGCGTCGGGCTCTGGAATCCGGTCGGCCGGGCCAGTGTGCACGCGCTGGTACACCCCGGACTCGACTGCATCGCGTGTCTCGAGCGGGTCGATGTCCACCCCGACCAGCGAAGGTGATACGCGGGACGCCTCGAGTAGGATGCGCATCAGCTTGCCGTCGCCGCATCCAAGATCGAGGCCCGTACCGGAGGGAAGGCCGTGTTCGATCACCACCGCGAGTTCCACCGCGCGCCACCAGCTCGTCGCGGGCTGGAACGGGTTCTCGCACAGCAGGCTGCGCAGCAGGTTCCGGCGCGCGCTCATCCGGCAACGCGCTCGGCGCGCTCGATGACTTCGTGCTGCATGCGCAGGACCGCGAGCGCATCGTCCGCGGCGATCCCCTCGGGCGCAACGCCGGAGCGGACTGCCGCGGCGAAGCGCCGGAACACCTCCTCGTTGCCGTAGTGCAGTGCACCTGCAAGGTGGCGCGGGCCGCTCAGCAGGTGCTGGGTCCAATGCGACCAGGTGGCGGCGAGGGAGGTCCTGAGCACCGGCCAAGTGGTGTGCAGGCCGTCGTTTGGCAGCCTGACGTAGATGTCGCGGAATACGTCGACGTCACCGAGGCAGCGCTCGCCCGCGACCGCCACGTGCCACTCGCTGAGCGGCGCCTCGAAGGCCATGTCGAGCTTGACCGGGATCCCTTTCTCACCGGCTGCGTAGTGCGCGGAAATCCATGCGGGGGTACGCTTGCCGCTCGTGCTCGGGTGTACTTCGGCGCGTAGGAAGCGCAGCGGCGCGGGCGCGAGCGCGCGCAGCAGATAAAACATGTGCGGACTCTCATCGTAGAACAGGCCGAGCGGGAGCTCGTCATACCAGGCGGGAAGGCGGCGCAGCGGGTTGCCGAGCTGGCGCGCGTGCACAAACCGCAGCTCGCCGTAGCGCGCGGCCGACAGGTCCGCGATTAGGCGTTGTGTCGAGCGTGCGAACTGAAAGTTATGGACCACCGCGAGGATGAGCCCTTTCGCCCTCGCCAGGTCGACCAGGCGCTCACCCTCGGCAGGTTCCATCACGAACGGTTTTTCGGTCAGGACGTGCCGTCCGAGGGACAGCGCTTCGTGGATCAGCTCGGCATGCGCTACCGGGCTCGCGCCGATCACGATCGCGTCGACTTCCTCGAGCCATGGTACTTCGCTCAGAAGCGCACCGGCGTGGTGCCGCCGCAGGCCAAGGCCGCGGGCGACCGCTTCGGCATGACCTGCTCGCCGGTCGATTACGCCGACGATCTCGAAGGCAGGGTCGCGCCGCATGACCGGCAGATGGCGATTCAGGCTGACCCATCCCAGACCGACCGCTGCGACTCGCAGACGCCCGGCCGTTTTTGATTTGGACACGCTTACCGCTCGTCAGGCGCAAAGCCGCGAGCATAGCGCAATCCCGGCGGCGCCGGAGATGAGGACCCGGCTCCGAGAGAAGCGCGACTATCGTGGCGCTACAGCAGTCGACCCGGGGCGCCCGAGCAGCACCACCTTCTGATCGGCGAAGACGATGCGCCAGCCGGAGTCCCGGATGTGAGGCATGCGCTGGACCCCCTCGTTGAAATCCCGCCAAAGCAAGAGCATGTAGTCGACGCGATAGCGGGTCACGAACTGCTCGAGAGCGCGCTCATCCGTGTTCAGCCGGAGCAGATCGACGAAATATTTCTCGCCGTAAACGTCGATGCGCGAGTCGATGGCGGGGCGAAGTCGCGGATAGAAGCGATAAACGAGCTCGGCGCCCAGTACGTACGAGTTAAGCACGTTGCCGCGCACCCGGTCGTTTTCCAGGTATTCGACGAGAAGCGGGGAGAAGTAACTGGAGGGCACGTAATACGGGAAACCGCCATACAGATTGCCGAAGCCGACCAGCAGTCCCGCGCATCCGGTGAGCAACGCGAGGATCCCGCCACGCACCAGCGGTGTCCGCTCAATTCGGGATGCGAGCGGTGCGATGGCCATCGACAGCGGATAGATGGACGCGAAGGCGAAGAACGCAATGTGGCGTTGCGCGCCGAGCGCGAGATAGCCGAAGGCGAGCAGCAGCAACCAGCCCGCGGGCGTCACGCTCTTCCGGCCGGCGTAAAGCACGGTGCCGCCCAGCGCGAGATAGACGACAAACGCCCAGAAGCCGCGCGAGTCCATGAACGGGTGCGAGAAAGTCGGCATCCACTCGTAGATATACGATCGGATGAATGTCGTGTTCTGCAGATCCCAGGCAAACCGGTACAGATTCAGCCCGTAGGGGTTGACCAGCATGGCGAGCGCCATCAGCGCGGTGCAGATCACGTACGGCCTGGCCGCCACCGCCGCTTCGCGCAATCGCGCGCCCGGCGGCGCGCGCAGGCCCTCGATCGCCGCTCCGCAGGCGAAGATGGCGGCAATCGCAAGCGCAACGGGGAATGAGCCATGGCAGTTTGCCCAAACGAGAGCCACGGGCGCGCAAGCTGCCAGGTAGCGCCAATTGCGGCTCGCGCGATATTCGACCAGCAGGCTGAGCACTGCGACCGTAAAGAACAACGCGAAGAGCTCGGGCCGCAGGTAATAGCGGTAGTTCGCCACGGCCATGACGGCGAGAGACAAGACGAGCGATGCGGTGTAGCCGCGCGTCAGGCGGTACGACAGGCGGCAGCAAAGTCCGAACAGAGCCAGGCCGAGAATGCCCTTCACGAAGACGAGCGCGTCAATGCCGAGATGATCCAGGAGAAGATACAGCCCGACCGACGACAGCCATTCATGGGCGTGGAACGTGTACTGGCTTGCCTCAGTGAACGGGAACAGCGCGGTGTGGGGAATCTCGCCCTGCGTCCAGATGATGCGGCCGATCGCGGCGTGCAGCCAGAGATCGTTCGTGCTGGGTGGGACGAAGGTGAGCAGCGCGACCACCACGATCGCGACCGCCGCAGTCACCGCGCGCAGCCAGGTTTCCTTCTTGTTCGCTACCAAACTCGTCAACGGAATCCGTCCGCGCGGTGTCGGGGCGCTCTCAAGCGATAGTAGCAGAGCACCCCGGCCCGGGCCCGCGCGCGGCTGGGTGGCAAGGAGCGCGTTATGCCAGGCCGGGATTGCCTTGCATCCCGATGACGCGGGGCAGGTCGAGGCGGCGCGGGGCGAGCGTGCGGTGCGCGCGAAGGTAGGTCTCGACGATCGACCAGATCGGCTCGCCGCTCGCTCCCTCGGCGACCGGCGCCCAGCCCGCCACCTTGTAGGTCCGGTTGGCCGCGACGGGTTTGCCCCCGAGACGCATGTCGGAGATGCGCGCGCCGATCTTCTGGCGCGGGTCGCAAGCGTACGTCATGCCGCCGACGCGCACCATGTCGCCACCCTGCTGCAGGTACGGATCCGGATTGAACAGGTTGTCGCACACGTCCTCGAGAATCGCCTTGATCTGCTCTCCCGTGAACTCGTTCAGCGTAGTGTAGGGATAGGTGATCGCGGTCTGGTCCATCAGGTGATCGCGCGTGACCGCGTCTCCCGGCAACAGAGAGGTGCCCCAGCGGAAGCCGGGGGAAAACGCGATTTCGGCACCCTTCACCGTCATCAGCGCATCGAGAATCAGCTGGTCGAAAGTGCCGTTGAAGTTGCCGCGCCGATACAGCAGCCCCTCGGTCACGGCGAGCTTTTCCTCCAGCTTCGCGCGATGCGGCGCACGCACGCCATCGATGTAGCGCGCCATCTCGGGGTCGGCCGGCAGGAGGTTCGCGAATACGGGCAGCAGTCGATACCGGTAGCCGGCGACGCCGCCCGTCTTCACCTCCAGGTCCAGCACGCCGAGGAACTTGCCGTTCGAGCCGGCATTCGCAACCAGCGTCTGTCCCCCGGCGTTGCCGACCACCGTCGGGGCGGGCACGCCGTCATGCGTGTGGCCGCCGAGGATGACGTCGATACCGCGCACCCGGGTGGCGAGCTTCAGGTCGACGTCCATGCCGTTGTGCGACAGCAGCACGACCAGCTTCGCGCCCTTGGCGCGCACTTCGTCGACCAGTTGCTGCAGGTGCTTGTCCTGGATGCCGAAGCTCCACTCGGACATCATGTAGCGCGGATGCGCGATCGGCGTGTACGGGAACGCCTGACCGATGATCGCCAGCGGCACTCCGTTCACGTTCTTCAGCGTGTACGGCTTGAATACCGGGTCCTCGAAATCCACCGTCTTCACGTTCTGCGCAATGAACTCGATCGGCGCGAGTTCCTTGCCGACCGCCTGCTGCACGCGCTGCGCGCCATAGGTGAATTCCCAGTGCGCCGTCATCACCTCCACGCCCAGCAGCTTCTGCGCGCCGATCATGTCGGCGCCCTGGGTCCAAAGCGAGGTGGCCGAGCCTTGCCAGCTGTCGCCGCCGTCGAGCAGCAGGGCGTGCGGGCGCGACGCGCGCACTCGCTTCACCAGGCTGGCGAGGTGGGCAAAGCCACCTACCTTGCCGTAGCGGCGCGCCGCGGCCTCGAAATCGAGGAAAGTGAAAGCGTGCGCCTGCGTGCCACCCGGCGCGATGCCGAAGTGCTTGAGCAGCGCCTCGCCGACCAGGTGCGGTGGCTGGCCCGCGGCAGCGGCGATACCGATATTGACGTCGGGCTCGCGGAAATACACCGGCAGGAGCTGCGCATGCGTGTCCGTGATGTGCAGCAGCGAGACGTTGCCGAACGCCGGCAGCTCGTACAGCTCCTCCGCTGCCTCGGCTTCGCTCGCTCCCGGGCGCAGGCTCGCGCCGGCGGCCGCGGCGAGGGCGAGCAGGCGCAAGAATTCACGTCTTTGCATTGCGCACCTCGCTGCTAGAAAAAAGGGGGCTGGCCAGAGCCAAGCCCCCTCGTTCGACGCCTGGAGCTACTACTGGTTCACCGGCGAGGTCGGATCGAGCACGTAGGCCGTGAGGTCCTTGATCTGCTGCTCCGTCAGCGTGCCCGAGTATCCCATGCGCGGCATCTGCGAGCACAGGTTGAACGCCTTGGCGTTGTAGATCTTGCTGTACACATACTTTTGCGCGTCCGGGCCGTGGCCGCGCTTCTTGCCGAAGCCCGTCAGGCTGGGCCCGATGGTGCCGTACGAGGACTCGGCAGAGGACAGCTGGTGACAGTTGTAGCAGCTGCCGCCAGTCGCCGCGCCAGGCTTATCGCTCCAAGTCATACCGGAGCCGCTCTCGGCGATCTTCTGGCCGCGTTTCCAGTCCCCCATCAGCTGGTTGTCGGCCGGAAGCACGATGGTCTTCAACTGATCGGCTTCCAGCGCCTTTTCCAATCCAACCGGTGGCTTGTCGTGCGTTTCGGTGCATACCCGCTGCACAGGATCCTGATCGACGCGGTCCATTTTCGCCTGTCCCTTCGCGTGGAAGTCGCGGTGCAGGACGGTCTGCAGCTCCTTTGGCGTCGGTTCGGCAATCGAAAACTGCGCCGCGGCCAGCGTCACCGCGAGCGCACCGAGCGATAGGCAAATCGTTTTCTTGGTCATGTCCTCCCCCTTAGCGCTTCGTGCCGGGGCCGTTATAGGTCGCCCCGTTTGCATTGACCGCCATGAACATCGTCAGGG
>JBAUTZ010000092.1:0-2753 GCA_049582445.1 Burkholderiales bacterium | reverse complement strand
TGACGCTCTGCACGTGGATCACGGCGCGCTCCAGCGCCACCCGGCGCGTGCGGTCGCTGCCCGGATCGCGGACGGAGAGCACGACCGTCGTGCCGGCCGGGCCGCGGATGCTGCCCACCACGTGCTCGAGCGTCTCGCCGGCGACGTCCCGTCCGTCGACCCTGAAGACGATGTCGCCGGCGCGCAGGCCCGCCTTCTGCGCAGGCGAGCCGTCCAGCGGCGCCACGATGACGACCTGCTTGTCGCGCATCTGCACCTCGGCGCCGATGCCCGGGAAGCGGCCGCGCATCTGCTCGCTGTCTACGCGTACCATCTGCGGCGTGAGGAACGCGCTGTGGCCGGTGTCGCCGAGCGAGTCGACCAGGCCGCGGATCGCGGCGTGCGTCATGCGCTCCGGCCGGATCGCGGCCCGGTCGACGTAGTTGCTCTCGATCAGGTTCCAGGCCCGCGCGATGACGGCGAAATCGGGCTTGGTAGTCGCGGCGAGCAGGTGCTTTTCCAGGAACACGCCCGTCGTGATGGCGCTCAGCACCAGCCCGAGCAGCGCCGCGAGCGTCAATCGGTATCCGTCTTGTGTATCCACGTGGTCCTCTCGAACGATGTCCGGTCCTGCCGGATTGTGCTCAGGCTGGCTTAAGCCAGCCTTGCGCCGCAGGAATTTCGCGGCGCGTATGATAGGCGAAATCATGGCCCCCGCAATTCAAGTTAAGCGCATCGCCGGCGCGCTCGGCGCCGAGGTGAGCGGCGTCGACCTGTCGCGGCCGCTCGACGACGGGCAGGCAGCGGCGCTGCGCGCCGCCTGGCTCGAGCACCTGGTGCTGTTCTTTCGCGACCAGCCGCTCACGCCGGCGCAGTACATGGCGTTCGCGCGCCGCATCGGCCGGCCGGTGGAGTACCCGTTCGTCCGGGGGATCGAGGGCTATCCCGAGATCATCGAAGTGAAGAAGCTCGAGCACGAGAAGGTGAACTTCGGCGGCGTCTGGCACAGCGACACCGCGTACCTGGAAGTTCCGCCGATGGCGTCGCTGCTGCTCGCGCGCGAGGTGCCTCCCTACGGCGGCGACACGCTGTTCGCCAACGCCTACCTCGCCTACGAGACGCTCTCGGAAGGCCTGCGCAGGGTGCTCGAGCCGCTCACCGCGATCAATACCTCGTCCCGCGCCGACGTGACCAGGACGCGCGAGGACCGCATCAGCTCCGACGGCCGCCAGGAAGCGAGGAAGGAATACGTCGCCGAGCACCCGGTCGTGCGCACCCATCCCGAGACCGGTCGCAAGGCGCTCTACGTCAACGTCGCGCACACCGCGCGCTTCGGCGGCATGACGGAGGAAGAGTCGGCGCCGTTGCTCGATTACCTGCACCGGCACGTGACGCGGCCGGAATTCACCTGCCGCTTCGCCTGGCGCGTCGGGTCGCTGGCCATGTGGGACAACCGCTGCACGCAGCACAACCCGGTCAACGACTACCACGGCTTTCGCCGCCTGATGCACCGGATCACGCTCGCCGGCGACAAGCCGCGCTAGCGCCAGAGGTCGACCGGCTCGCCGCGCTCGCGCAGGCGCTCGGTCTTCGCCTGCAGGAAACGCTGGAACGAAGGCTGCGTCGCGTAGGCGCCGGATGAAACGTAGTCGAACGAGCCCGCGAGGTGGAACGGGCGAAGGTAGGCCTCGATCCTGAACACCTCGCGCCCGGAGCGGTCGAAGAACACGATGCTCGGCGTGTAGGCGATGTTCAGCAGCCGTGCGAATTCTGACGCGGGGACGGTCTTTCCGTCCGGGGTGATGATCTTTTCATTCTCCAGGAGTGAAATTCTCGCCACGTCGAACTTCGCGAGCTGCGCCTTCACCTCCGGGCGCCTGAAGCCTTCGCGGTGCATCTCGTCGCAGCCGGAGCAGAAGGGCGTTTCGAACACCACGGCGAGCGGCTTCGCGGCCTTGCCGCGGCGCAGGTCGTAGGGCGGTCGCATGAAGAAGGGCTCGTCGTGCAGCGTTTCGCTCGCGGCGTCGCGAACGTGGCTGCGCAGGTACTCGCCGAGCGTGGTCTTGCCCTCCATGCGCCCCGCGACGTAGTCGAGCGCCGCCTCGAAGCGATGCGGCGGGTAGTAGCCGTTCAGCCGCGCCGCGACCTCGCCGCGCTCGTCGAAGAACACCAGCGTCGGGGTGAACTGCACCTTGAGGAACTGCGCGAACTCCTTCTCGCGCATCGTGCGGCCGTCGAACCAGGTGACCTCGCGGTCACCCCAGATGTTGAGCGCGAGCGCGACGAAGTGCCGGCGTGCCTTGTCGGCGATCTGCGGCTGGGTGAAATTGGTCTGGATCAGCGCCTTGCAGTAGGGGCAGCCGTCCTGGCCGAAATACAGCATCAGGCGCTTGTCCGCCCGCGCCGCTTCCCGTACGTCATCGCGCAGGTCGAGGAAGCTGTCGCTGAACCACGCCGGGAGTTCGATCG
The DNA here is from genome assembly GCA_049582445.1 of Burkholderiales bacterium. Lineage (GTDB taxonomy): Bacteria > Pseudomonadota > Gammaproteobacteria > Burkholderiales > SG8-39 > DAHVFK01. The sequence goes on along the minus strand of JBAUTZ010000092.1, from coordinate 305 downwards.
CGTTCGGCGCGACGCTCTGCGCTGCGGCGGGCGCCGCGGCGGCGAGCAGCAGGATCGTACGAAGCAGAAATCGCAGCATCGCATCGGTATAGTAGCGCGAACCCGGCCACGCCATGCTGCGACTCCTCGCCACGCTAAATGCCCGCCACGCCCGCCAGCGCGGCAGGACGCTGCTCTCGGTCGCCGGTATCGCGCTCGGCGTGGCGCTCGGCTTCGGCGTGCAGCTGGTCAACCGGGCGGCCGTAAACGAACTCGCCGCGGCGGTGCGCGCCATCGCCGGCGAGGCCGATCTCGAGGTGCGCAGC
>JBAUTZ010000091.1:0-7821 GCA_049582445.1 Burkholderiales bacterium | reverse complement strand
TCATGCGGGGCGTAGGATAGCAACCTGCCGCGGGGCGAGGACATTGTTTCGAAATCTTCCGGAGGCGCCATGAAGTCATGCAAGCTGTGCTGGACACTGACCGTCGTGCTCGCCGTCGTCGTCGCCGGGTTCGCCTACAAGTTCACCGTGGGCGAGGTGCGGCCGTCGGAAGACGGCCGTTCAGCCGTCGTCCTGACCAAGGACGAGCGCAACGCGCTGCTACTGGAGATGCGCACCTGGCTGGAGAGCTCGCAGCGCATCCTGGCCGCCGCGGCGAGAAACGATTTCGGCGAGGTGATCAAGGCGGCCAGGGCCTCGGGCATGGCCGCGGAGGCGGAGACGCCGGCCTCGCTCTTCAGGAAGATTCCGCTCGAGATGAAGACGCTCGGCTTCGACACGCGCAGGAAGTTCGACGACATCGCCGCCGAGGCGGAGAAGTCGAAAGACAGCAATCGCGTCTTCACCCAGCTGAGCGTGGCCATGGGCAACTGCATCGCCTGTCACGCCACATATCGGTTCGTCGAGAACTGACATTTGATGTCTTCGAACAAATTCCCCTAGCCATGATCGCAGCGGGCGACCTGCAGAAGCTCCTCGCTCGCGTGGCGCTGGGCGACCGGGTGGCGTTTCGGCACCTGTACGACGCGACGGCGCCGTCTCTGTTCGGCGTCGCGCTTCGTATAGTCAGACAGCGGGATCGCGCGGAGGAGGTGCTGCAGGATGCGTTCGTCAATGCATGGACCCGTGCCGCCGGGTACCAGGCCGCGCTGAGCCAGCCGATGACCTGGCTGACGGCCATCGTGCGCCATCGCGCCCTGGACGAGCTGCGCAGCGGCACTCGCCACGACGCCGAATCCCTGGAAGACGCGGAGGGCGGAGCCACGGCTGACATCGAGGACGAGCGACCGAATCCGCTGGGGTTATTGGAGCAGGCGGCAGACGCCCTCGCGATCCGCGGCTGCCTGGATGCGATCGATGGGCCGCAGCGTCAGTGCCTGGCGTTTGCCTATTACCATGGGCTCAGCCATTCCGAGATCGCCGACCGTATCCGCTCACCCATCGGCAGCGTCAAGGTCTGGCTGCGGCGCGGGCTGGACAAACTGAAGCGCTGCGTGGAGGCGCTGGCATGAATTACGATCGCCCGGAGCTCCTCGATCGACTCGCCGCCGAGTACGTGTTCGGCGCGATGAGCGCACGGGTGCGGCGCCGGTTCCAGGCGGTGCAGCGCGCGCTGCCGGCGGCGCAGCGGGCGGTCGAGGCATGGGAGCGGCGATTGACGCCCCTCGCGAGGTCGGTGCCGCCGGCGCAGCCTTCCGCCGCCGCGTGGGAAGCGATTGATCGCAGGACCGGCGGCCAGGAGTCGCGCTCGGCCGCGCGGGCCACCTCCCGGTTCGCCTGGCTCAAGCCTGCCCTCGGCGTGGCCTTCGGGGTGATCGTCACCCTCGGACTGGCGAGGCTCTACCCGACTGCCGTGGTGCCCGTGGACGAGTTCGTGCAGCAGCGCGGAACGTTGCCGGAGAGCTATGTCGGCTTGCTCACGGACGACGCCAACTATCCGGTGGTTCTCGCCAGCTCGACCCGCTACGGCAGGACCATGTCGATCAAGATGCTGCGCAAGGTCGACGTGCCTCCCGGCAAGGTGTTGCAGCTCTGGGCGCTGCCCAAGGAAGGGGCCGCCTTCCCGCTCGGCGTGGTGCCGGCCGAAGGCCACGGCTCCTTCCGCATGGCGGATACCTCGGAAAAACTGCTGTCCGGCGTGCCGCGGCTCGCCGTGTCGGTCGAGGACGCCCCGGCGCGCGCGGGGACGGCGCCCGGGCCGTACGTGCTCACCGGCAACTGCGTCAAGCTCTGGTAGCCATCGCCCCGCCCGCGCGCGGGGAAATAAATCTGCGCCGGGGGTGTCTCCGATCCGGCGGGTCGCTCCGTATATCGGCATAGGTTGCGCAATCACGCGCTGCCCTATCCATAGACAGGAGACGATTTTGAACAAGCTGATACTCACCGCCGTTGCGACGGCCTTCACCGCCAATGTCGCCATCGCGGCGTCGGTCACCGAAGCGAACGGACTTCTCGCCGACGGGTCCGGGCGCACGCTCTATACGTTCGACAAGGATGCGAGCAACAAGAGCAACTGCACCGGCGGCTGCGCCGTGGCCTGGCCTCCGTTCATGGTGAAGGAAGGCGATCGCGCCCCCGCGACCTTCAACGTGATCACGCGCGACGACGGCGCGAAGCAGTGGGCGATGAACGGCAAGCCCCTGTACTTCTTCGCTGGAGACGGCCAGTCGGGCGATGCGACCGGCGACGGCAGGGGTGGCGTGTGGCACGTCATCCGCGGCGAGGGCAAGCGCACGGAGGCGAAGCCCGCGGCCGCTTCGCGTGCCGCCCAGCCCTGGTCCTACAGCAGCCCTTACTGAGCCCACGGAGGACCCGATGCATAGAACGACGAAGGTCACGGTCCTCCTGCTCGCGCTCTTCGCCGCCGTATGCGCGAGCGCGCAAGCAGCGATGTCTACGGTGCATGTGCCGGACGAGCTCAAACCCGGTGCGAACGAGACTCTGGCGATGATCGCTTCCGCAAAGGGCGTGCAGATTTATGAATGCCGTGCCGGAAAGGATGGAACAGGGGGTTACGAGTGGGCATTTGTGGCTCCCGAAGCCGATCTCTTCGACGCGGGCGGAAACCGGATCGGCCGGCACTATGCCGGCCCACGTTGGGAGTCGATAGATGGCAGCAGGATCCTCGGCGTGGTGAAGGAGCATGCCGACGCGCCCGCGGCCGATGCCATCCCTTGGCTGCTACTCACCGCGAAGTCGGTCGGCGCGGAAGGGTCGCTAAGCAGGGTGACGAGCGTGCAGCGCATCAGTACGGTGGGTGGCATGGCGCCCAAGGCCGGCTGCTCCCAAGCCACGGCCGGAACGTCTGTGCGCGTCGATTACACCGCGAACTATTACTTCTTCACCAGGAACTGAGCTATCCCGTCCCGGTCTCCCGTATCCAATCACTTGTAGATCGGTGACGGGACAGTTCAAAATCATGACTGATCCGGCAGGCAATACCGCAATGTTCGACTACCCAAACGCTCGGCGTCAGGAGAGGCATCATCGTCCACCGGCCGGTGAGTGCGGGCGTTAGAACGCCATGGATGCCTCTGGGCCTGTCGAGCAACAGCTTCGCGAGTTGGAAGAACGACTGCTTCGACCGGAGGTGCGGAAGTCCGCTGATAACATCGACGCGTTGTTGGCCGAGGACTATGTCGAGATCGGAAGCGCCGGGCGTGTATTCGACAAGCACCAGGTCATTGAAAGCCTGCAGACGGAATCTCCGGTGCGACGGTCGCTTCTGGATTTCAAGGCTACACTGTTGGCGCCGGGCGTGGTCCTGACAAACTACCGCGCCATCCGGTACGGACTCTCTGGCGAGCAGCCCACCTATTCGCTGCGAAGTTCAATCTGGACGCTCGTTGATGGTCGGTGGCAAATGCAGTTTCATCAAGGCACTCCGTCTCGGGAGACGCCATGACTCCGGCTCGTCAAACTCGCTACTATGCGGCCCATGAGTCGGGATCCCGCTGCCGCACTGCTGTCCGAAACCGCTCAGAAGATCTCGCGCGAGGAGATGAGCGATCTGCCCATCCGGCGCTACGAAGGTCCGGTGCACCTGGTCGCGGAGCCCTCGGACCTCCAGCGCGCGCTGCACGACATCCGCCACGAAAGCGTCGTCGGCTTCGACACCGAGACGCGGCCCGCCTTCAGGCCCGGCGAAAGCTACCTCCCGTCGCTCGTGCAGTTCGCCACGGCCAACGCCGTGTATCTTTTCCAGGTCCAGCAAGGGGATTATTCCGGCCCGTTGCGGGAAATCTTTTCGTCGGAGGCGATCATAAAGGCCGGGGTGTCGGTGAGCGACGATTTGCGCGGCCTGAGGAAGCTGTTCGATTTCGCGGAGAGGGCGGTGGTGGATCTCGGAAAGGTCGCGAAGCGCCACGGGCTGAAGCAGACGGGCGTGCGCAATCTCACGGGGATATTTCTCGGCACCCGGATCCCGAAAGGCGCGAAGACGACGAACTGGGCCGCGCGCCGCCTGACGCCGCAGCAGATCACCTACGCGGCGACCGATGCCTGGGCCTGCCGCGAGCTATATCTCCGTTTCAAGCAGCTAAATCTGGTCTGAAATGACATGACAGCGTCGTGGCCCGAGCTCCCGTATCCGCCTTGGCGCGAGACCTGCGATGCGCTGCACCTGTACACCCAGATCGTCGGCAAGTACCGCCTGGCGCGAACGCCCTGGCTGAACCACTCGTGGCACGCGACCCTTTACGTCAATGCGCGCGGTCTCACCACGTCCCTCGTTCCCGATGGGCCAGGGGGGATCGAGATCCAGTTCGACCTGCTGGAGCACGCCGTGATCGGCGCCGCCGCGAACGGGCGCACGGCCCGCTTCGCGCTCGAGCCGACGACCGTCGTCGGCTTTCTCGCTCGCTTCCTCGATCTTGTCGCCGCGCTCGGCGGCACGCCGGAGCTGCACGGCGTGCCGAACGAGGTGCCCGATCCCGTGCCCTTCGCGCAAGATCGGCTGGCGCGGCCCTACGATGCCGACGCAGTGTCGCGTTTTCACCGGGCGCTCGTTGAAATCGACTCGGTGCTCAGGCGGTTCCGCACGGCCTTTCTCGGCAAGGCGAGCCCGGTGCACCTGTTCTGGGGCAGCTTCGATCTGGCGGTGACGCGCTTTTCCGGTCGCCCGGCGCCGATTCACCCGGGCGGCGTCCCGGGCCTGCCCGACGCGGTGACGCGCGAGGCCTACAGTCACGAAGTTTCCTCCGCGGGCTTCTGGCCGGGAGGAGGGGGCGTGGATTCTCCCGCGTTCTACTCGTACGCCTACCCGGCGCCCGCCGGGTTCGCTCAGGCACGGGCGCAACCGGAAGCGGCGGCGTTCAACGGCACGCTGGGCGAGTTCATCCTGCCTTACGACGCGGTGCGCACTGCGCGCGACCCGGAAGCGACGCTGATGGCATTTCTGGAAAGCACCTACCGCGCCGCGGCGGATCTAGGCGGCTGGGATTGCGGCGCCCTCGAGTGCGCGCCGGGTGAGCCTCTCAGGCCGCGACCCCTGCGGCACGACGGCGCCTGAGCCGCTAGCCGGAGGCGGCGCGTACCTGCTCGAGCGTGGTGAGGCCCATGAGGGCCTTTTCGATGCCGTCCTGCCGCAGCGTGCGCATGCCCTCGACGAGCGCGCGTTCGCGGATCGACTCGGGTTCGCCGCGCCGGTGGATGAGCTTCCTGAGCGGCGCGGTGGTGCCCATGAACTCGTGCAGGGCCAGGCGGCCCTTGAAGCCGGAGCCACCGCACTCGTCGCAACCCTCGCCACGCGCGGTGAAGAGTCGCCCCTCGTGGCCCAGGCGATTGCGCCATCCGGCCACTACAGCCGATGGGTCCGGCATCCCGTACTCGGAGTATTCGAGAGCGGTCCGCGAAACCTCTTCCTCGCCGAGCTCGATCGGCCTCGAGCACGCCGGGCACACGCGACGCACCAGACGCTGCGCCAGCACACCCAGGAGCGAGTCGCCGAACTTGAACGGGTCGACCCCGAGGTCGAGCAGGCGCGTCACCGTCTCCGGCGCGCTGTTCGTGTGCAGCGTCGAGAACACGAGGTGGCCGGTGAGCGCGGCCTCCACGGCCGTCTGCGCGGTCTCGTGGTCGCGCATCTCGCCGATCATGATGACGTCCGGGTCGGCGCGCAGCAGCGAGCGCAGCGCCTCGGTGAAGGTCCAGCCGATCTTCGCGTTCACCTGTACCTGCGACAGACCCTCCTGCGTGATCTCGACCGGGTCCTCCGCCGTCCAGATCTTGCGCTCCGGCGTGTTGATCATCGACAGCAGCGAGTGCAGCGTCGTCGTCTTGCCCGAGCCGGTGGGTCCGCACACGAGCAGCAGTCCGTGGGGCTTCTCGACGACCTGCCTCAGCCGCGCGAGCACTCCCGCGTCGAGACAGAGCTTCTCCGCCGGCAGCGGCGCGGCGGAGGCAAGCAGGCGCAGGATCGCGCTCTCCAGTCCGTTCGCCGTCGGGATGATCGCCACGCGCAGCTCGAGCTTGGCGGGCCCGAAGCGCGAGAAGTCGATCTTGCCGTCCTGGTGCTTACGGTGCTCGGCGATGTCGAGGCTCGCCATCACCTTGATGCGCGAGACGAGCGCCGCGCGGAAGCGCGCCGGCACCTCGGCGTAGTCCGACAGCACCCCGTCGCGGCGCATGCGGATCTTGGTCGGGCGCTTGCCCGGCGCCGACTCGAAGTGGATGTCCGACGCGCCGCTCTCCATCGCGTCGAGGATGATCTTGTTCACCAGGCGCACGAGCGTCGAGTCGCTCTCGCGCACGACGTCCGCGGACTCCGCCTCACCTGCGGAGGGCGTCTCCAGCGTGAGCCGCGACGTGAGCTCGTGGACGCCGGCCTGGTCGAACTCGAAGGAATCGGGAACGCCGGCACCGACGTTCGGCTTGGCCGCGGCCTGCGCGTCGACGCCGAATACCGCATTGGCCACCCACGCGTCGCGCGAGCCGAGCGCGGCGCCGATGTCGCTCCAGTTGGCGAGAACCGCAACCGCGCGTCGCCCGGAGGTGAAGCGCACCGCCTCCAGCCCCTCGGCCGACATCGGGTTGTCCGTCGCGACGACGAGGCGTCCCCGCGCATCATGGCAGAGCGGTATCAGGTGGTGGCGATGGCAGTGCGCGAGGGGGATCAGGCGCACAGCCTGGGGGTCGGGCGCGAAGCTACGGAGGTCGACGCGCAGGATGCCGAGCTTCTGCACCAGCGCGGCCTTTAGCTGCTCGGGGTTCACGAGGCCCAGCTCGATCAGCACCTCGCCGAGCGGCACGTGCCTGCGACGGCGATGGCGCTCGACGCGCTGGCGCTCGAGCGCCAGCTCGAGTTGCGCCGGCGTGAGGAGCCGCAGCTCGACGAGCACTTCACCCAGCCGGCGCAGGGGTCTGCGCCCGACAGCGTCCAGCGCCTCGAGCAACGCAGGAATGGACGCGATCTGCTTGCGGGCCAGTGGCGCGGCGCGCGGATCGGCCTCCATCTCGATTTCTCGAGGCCCGAGCCGCATTGGCCCGCGCACGCCTTCGGCCAGGTCGAACGATCGCACCTGGTCCGCCGGAACGAGCAGCCGCGTCACGGCCGACTCGCCCGTCGGAGGATAGAGGAAGAGCGCCGACTCGGTGCGGACCGCGCCGGCGCTCTCGCCTTCCTTGACGAGGCCGTCGGCCAGTACCAGACGGTAGCGACGCCGCAACTCCTCCGCACGGGAGGGCGGCGCGACGAGGGCGAGCGGGCGCGTGAGCGCCAGGCTTCGCAGCTTGGAGAACGCGACCCAGTACGCTTTCTGGCCGCCCTCGGGCCGGAACAGCAGCCCGTCGCCCGCGCCCAGCAGGAGCACCTCGCCCATCACCGGGCGGCCCTGCGTGTCCTCGAGATACGCGCGCTCGGGCCCGTCGTCCAGTTCGCCGGCCGCCCAGGGCGAAATCGCCGGCGCCGGCCAGCTCGCGAGCAGGTTGTCGCGCGGCACCGCCTGCAACTTCACGGGCTGGTGATCGGCGGGCGACGGGAGGGGTTGTGGCGCAGAGGCGGTCTTATGGTGAACCGCCGGCACAGACCGCGCCGCACCGGCGGCGGCAAGGCTCACGACCCGGTCGGATCGGAGGGGGAGGTCGTCGGTCGATTGCGCCATGTGCGCATTTATGCACGCACGGGTTGCGCGCTACTATGCACAAATTCACGCGCCGGCCTGCCGGAATCGATCCCATTCGTAAGACTTAGTGAACCGGCGCCCT
>JBAUTZ010000090.1:0-12928 GCA_049582445.1 Burkholderiales bacterium | reverse complement strand
GGGTCAGATCCCATTTTTGAGAAAAATGGGATCTGACCCCATTTTTTCTGCCCGCCGGGCGGCGGTACTGATGCTCACCGCCCACATCCTGTCGATGGCGGGCTTCTCCACTTTCGCTGCGCTCCTTCCCGAGCTGCGCGCGCTGTGGCACCTCACGAACGTCGAGGCGGGCGTGGTGGGCGGCATGTTCTTCGCCGGTTACGCCTCGACCGTGTCTTACTGGACCGCGCTCACCGACCGCATCGACGGACGGCGTGTTTACGTCGTCGGCAGCCTGCTCGCGGCGGCGGGCAGCGCCGGCTTCGGCCTGCTTGCGCAGGGCTTCGCGAGCGCGGTGCTGTTTCAGGTGGTGCTCGGCACCGGCGTCGCCGCGACGTACATGCCCGGGCTGCGGCTGTTGTCCGATCGCGCTTCCGGGGCCTCGCAGAGCCGCTATATCGCCTTCTACACCTCGTTCTTCGGCATCGGCACGGCGCTGTCGCTCGCCGCGGCGGGCGCGGTAAGCGCGCTCGCGGGCTGGCAGTGGGCGTTCATCGCCTGCGCCGCCGGACCGCTCGCCGCAGGGGCTCTGGTATTCGCAGGCATCGACGCGCGCACGCCCGCTGCCGCGGGGGCCGCGGCACGGTTTTCGCTCGCGACGCTGTTTCCCATCGCCGCGTGGCGCACGCTGCTTGCGAACCGGCCGGTCGCGGGATTCGCGCTCGGCTATGCGATGCATTGCCTGGAGCTGTTCGGCTCGCGCGGCTGGATGGTGGCGTTCCTCGCGTTCTCCGCCGGCTTGCACGCCGGCGGCGACAGTTTTCCCTGGAACCTCGCGGTGATCGCGGCGTTCGTCAACATATGCGCCGTGCCGGCATCGATCCTCGGTAACGAGATCGCGCTCAAGATAGGCCGTCGCAGGTGGATTGCGATCGCAATGCTCGGCTCGGGCGCGGGCGGCATCCTGCTCGGATGGTCGGCGCCCTGGCACTGGATCGCGGTGCTCGCGATTCTGGTCGTGTATGCCATGCTGGTCATGGCCGAGTCGGCGACGCTCACCGCCGGCATGGTCGCCGCCGCGCCCGCGGAGCTGCGTGGCGCCGCGATGGGTCTTTACTCGCTACTCGGTTTCGCCGGCGGAATGATCGGGCCGGTGGTGTTCGGCGCCGCGCTCGACGCGGCGGGCGGCGGGCACAGCGCCGGGGCCTGGGTGATCGCGTACGCGGGTATCGGCGCGGGCGCGCTCGCCTCGTCGTTCGTCGCCTGGCGGGCCGCCCGGGGTTAGACTAGCGCGCCGCGTCAGGAAATTGCAAGGAGAGGAGGGACCGATGGACCGCATCTGGCTGAAGAGCTACCCGCCCGGCGTCGCCGCGGACGTCGCCTACGACGAGTATCGCTCGATCGGCGACCTGTTCGACAAGAGCGCCGCGCAGTACCGCGGGCAGCCGGCCTTCGAGTGCATGGGCAAGTCGATCAGCTTCGGCGAGCTCGATCAGCGCTCGCGCGATTTCGGTGCCTGGCTGCAGGCGAAGGGCCTCGGCAAGGGCGCACGCGTGGCGATCATGCTGCCGAACGTGCTGCAGTATCCGGTGGCGCTCTACGGCACGCTGCGGGCCGGCTGCACGGTCGTGAACGTCAACCCCCTCTACACCGCGCGCGAGCTCGAGCACCAACTGAAGGACTCGGGCGCCGAGGTGATCGTGATCCTGGAGAACTTCGCGCACACGCTCCAGGCCGTTCTCGCGCGCACGCCGGTGAAGCACGTGGTGATCGCCTCGCTCGGCGACCTGCTCGGGGCGAAGGGCCTGATCGTCAACTTCGTGGTGCGCAAGGTGAAGAAGATGGTGCCGGCCTACGACCTGCAGAAGGCGCAGCGCTTCAACGACGCTCTCGCCGAGGGCGCCGGGCGGCAGCTGAAGGCGGTCGAGGTGGGCCACGACGACATCGCGTTCCTGCAGTACACCGGAGGCACGACCGGCGTGTCCAAGGGCGCGATGCTGCTCCACCGCAACATCCTCGCCAACATCGCGCAGGTGGGGGGTTGGCTGATGCTCGCGCTCAAGGGGAAAACGCCGAACATCATCACCGCGCTGCCGCTCTACCACATCTACTCTCTCACGGTGAACTGTCTGGTGATGCTGAAGCTCGGCGGCTGCAGCATCCTGATCACCAACCCGCGCGACATCCCCGGCTTCGTCAAGGAGCTCGGCAAGCACCGCTACAACATGATCACCGGGGTCAATACGCTGTTCAATGCGCTGCTGCACAACCCCGATTTCGCGAAGCTCGATTTCTCCGCGCTCCTGATCGCGAGCGGTGGCGGCATGGCGGTGCAAAAGGCGGTCGCCGATCGCTGGCAGCAGGTGACCGGCACCGTTCTGCTCGAAGGCTACGGGCTCACGGAGACGAGCCCGGTGGCCACCATGAACCCGTTCGATCTCAAGAGCTACACCGGCTCGATCTGAGTTCCGATTCCTTCGACCGAGATCGCGATCCGCGACGACGCGGGCAAGGACCTGCCGCTCGGCGGGACCGGCGAGATCTGCGTGCGCGGGCCGCAGGTGATGGCGGGCTACTGGCAGCGGCCGGCAGAGACCGCAGAGGTCCTCGGCAAGGACGGGTTCCTGCGCACCGGAGACATCGGCGTGATGGACGACAAGGGCTTCATCCGCATCGTCGATCGCAAGAAGGACATGATCCTGGTCTCGGGCTTCAACGTGGACCCGAACGAGGTCGAGCAAGTCGCGGCGATGCACCCGGGCGTGCTCGAGTGCGCCGCGATCGGCGTGCCCGACGAGCACTCGGGCGAGGTGGTCAAGCTCTTCGTGGTGAAGAAGGATCCCGCCCTCACCGAGCAGGACGTCATGGAGCACTGCAAGCGCGAGCTCACCGGCTACAAGCGGCCCAAGTACGTCGAGTTCCGTGCCGAGCTGCCGAAGACCAACGTCGGCAAGATCCTGCGCCGCGCCCTGCGCGACGAAAAATAATTGGGGTCAGATCCCATTTAGGTAAATGGGATCTGACCCCATTTATCGATGAGCCAGAGCAACCTGCTCAAGGGCCTGGGCTGCCTGGCGGTCGCGATCCTGTCCTGGGGCGCGATGTTCCCGGTCGCGAAGCGCACGCTGCCGATCCTCGACGCGTATTTCCTCGGCAGCATCCGCTACGCGATCGGCACCACGATCTTCGTCGCGCTGCTGTGGGCGACCGAGGGGCGCGCGGCGCTGCGCTACGGGAAGCGGCTCGTGCCCGCGGCACTGTTCGGCCTGGTCGGCTTCACCGGTTTCAACGTGCTGGTGTGGCTCGGGCTCACCTACACGCGCCCCGAGCACGCCGCGATCATCATGGCGCTGCAGACCCCGATGGCCGCGATCGCGGTGTGGCTGACGCGCGGCCTGCGGCCCGCGTCGTTCACCATCGCCTGCATCGCCTGCGCGGTCGGCGGCGTGTTCCTCGTGGTGACGCGCGGCGACCCGGGCGCGCTCGCCGCCGAGAGCTCGAGCGCGCTCATCGGCGACTTGCTGGTGTTCCTCGGGGCGGTGAGCTGGGTCGTCTACAGCATGGCCGGCGGCTACTTCAGCGGCTGGTCGCCGCTACGGATGACGGTGCTCACCTGCGTCCCGGGGGCGATCGGGCTGATGACGATCAACGCGCTGATGGTGTGGGCGGGCTACTCGCACTGGCCGGGCATGGACGCGGTGCTGTCGGCGAAGTGGCAGATCGCCTATTTCTCGCTGTTCACCGTGGTGCTCGGCGTGCTGTGCTTCAACGCGGGCGTGAAGCTGCTCGGCGCGCTCAACACCATGCTGATGCTGAACCTGGTGCCGGTGATCGTGTTCGCGATCGAGGCGGCGCTCGGCCGCAGGTTCAGCGCGGTGGAGATCGCGGGCGCGGCCGTGGTCATCGGCGCGCTCGTCGCGAACAACCTGTACCTGCGCCGGCGCGCTATTTCCGCGGCTGCAGCGTAAGGCGCTGCGCGCCGGCCGCTTCCAGGCGCGCGCGCTCGGCGATCATCGGGATGTACTCGCCGCGCGCCCAGGCCGCGGCAAATGCGCGGTACTGCGGCGACAGCGGATTGCCCGACTGACCGCCCGAGTGGATGTAGAGCGACGCTTCCGGGTCCGCGAGATCGTAGATGGCGCGCAGGCTCGGCGCATGGCGGTTGGCGTAAGGCCGCTTGTCGTTGAAGAACTGGTTGCGGCCCACGTCCACGGTGTAGGGGCCGCCAGGGCTCGGCACGGTAATGTCGAACCAGCTCGCAAGCGGCGGCACGCTGCCCAGCGGCCGGTGCTCGTGCAGCGCCTCGTGCGCGACGCCCCATCTCCAGGAGGTCATGTTCGCGCCATAGCGCTTGCGCAGGTCGGCGAGCGCGGCATCGAGCGAGGCGGCGAGGATCTCGCCGCAGGTCTCGGTCGCGGGGGTGCGCACGTCGTCGCACCAGCGCGCCGCGCCGCCCTTGTTCGCGAGCACGTCGATCACGAACCGGGCGCGCGGCAGCCAGTTCGGAAGGAACGCGTCGCCGAGCTCGTCCGCGTACAGCGCGCGCGTCAGCTCGCGCCACCAGGCGACGAAGATCAGCGGCTCGGTCCGGTCGGCGGACATGGTGCCGTCCCAGTGCGCGAGCAGCGCGAGCGCCTGCTTCGCCTCGGGCGTGCGCGCTTGCGTGGCGAGCAGGTGCGGCAGCATGGCGCGCGCCGGGAGCGACACGACGTCGGACTGGATGCGCGCGAAGCTCGACACGGTGTGCTTGGGCACTGCAGAGAGCAGCTCGGTGATGCGGTCCGCGCGGTAGGGCGGCTGCCAGCCGCGGGTGATCCAGTACTTGTAGCCCGTTGGCACGGTCTTGTTGTTGGCCGTGACGATCTCGCCGTTCGCGGGGTTGTAGCTGCGCGGCAGATCGTCGAACGGGATGTATCCGCTCCAGTCGTACTTCGCCAGCCAGCCCGGCGCCGGCGCGAGGCCCCTCAGGTCGTTGTCGGGCCTGCGAATCGGCACGCGGCCGGCGGCGATGAAGCCGATGTTGCCGTCCACGTCCGCGTACACCGCGTTCTGCTGGGGCGCGGTGACGTCACGCGCGGCGGCGACGAAATCGTTCCAGTCGCGCGCGCGTCCGTATTTCAACACCGCGCGGATGCTCGCGTCGTCCTCGGCGAGCGCGGTCCAGGCGAAGGCCAGGACGTAGCCGCGCGGCGCGAGTCCCTTGGCTGCGCGCAGCACCTCCGACACGACCGGGCCGTGGCGCGTGATGAGCACCGTGAGCTTCTGGTCGGGTTCGCCGCGCACCTTGATCGTCTCCTCCAGGCGCTGGAACGGCCGCGGGCCCTCGGGCGTAAGGTACTGGTCCTCGCCCGCGAGCTTCTCGATGTACAGGTCCTGCACGTCCGGACCGGTGTTGGTAAAGCCCCAGGCGATGCGCGAGTTACGCCCGAGCACGACCCCTGGCACGCCCGGCAGGGTCGCGCCGATGACATCGAGCCCCGGGGCGTTGAGCTGCGCGAAGTACCACACCGGCGGCGCGGTGAGCCCCAGATGCGGGTCGTTGGCGAGCAAGGGCTTGCCGCTCGCGCTGTGCGCGCCGCTCACCACCCAGTTGTTGGAGCCGACGCCGGCGGCCTGCCAGGACGGCAGCAGCCGGGCGACGCGCCCGGTGTCCACCGCGAGGCGCGCGGCGTCGCCGCCAAGTCCCGCGTAGAGCGCGTGCAGGTCGGGCAGCTTGGGCTGACCGTCGCCGGGATAGGGCGGCAGGAACTCGGCGATGCGCTCGTTCGACAGCGTGCGCGCGAGGCCCATGCGCAGCAGCTCGCTCTTCCAGTTGCCGCCCAGGTCCCAGGCCATCATCTTGGTCCAGGCGATCGTGTCGACCGGCGTCCAGGGCTCGGGCTTGTCGCGCAGGATCCAGAACTCGGGCGGCAGCACCGGGCCTGTCGCGAGGAACGCATTGACGCCCGCGGCGTAGGCCTCGAGCGTCTTGCGCGTCGCGGGGTCCAGGTTATTCAGGTTCGCCTCGGCGGCGCGGCGCGTGCCGAGTGTGCGCAGGAACCGGTCGGTATCGAGCGCCTTCGGACCGAGGAGCTCGGCCAGGCGCCCCGAGGCGATCCGCCGGTTCATCTCCATCTGCCACAGGCGGTCCTGTGCGTGCACGAAGCCGAGCGCGAAGTAGGCGTCGTCGGCCGAGCGCGCGTAGATGTGCGGGATGCCGTAAGCGTCGCGCAAGATTTCGACCGGGGCGTCGAGCCCGGCAAGCGTGAGCATCCCCTCGGTCTGCGGCAGCGAGCGGCGCAGGTAGGCATAGCCGCCTCCGGCCAGCAGACCAGCGACGACAACGACAGCCAATACGGTCCGCAGCAGCAGCCTCACGCCCCGCAGGATACCCCGCGGGGCGTGACATCCGCCAATGCGGCACCGCGGCAATTCTGCTATAAGCAGAGGGTTACATTGACTTGTTGGGGTCCCTTCGGTGCTCTACAGTCTGTACGAAGCGCAGCACGCGGCGCTCGCGCCGTTTCGTCTGGCGGCCGAGCTGTCGCGCGGCTGGTTCGGTAACCCGTTCAGCCCGCTGTCGTACTCCCCGCTCGCGCGCCGCCTCGCGGCCGGCAGCGACCTGTTCCTGCGCGTGACGCAGCGCTACGAGAAGCCCGGCTGGGCCATCGACTCGACCGAAATCGACGGCGCCCAGGTGCCGGTGACCCTGGACGTGGCGCTCGACAAGCCTTTCTGCAAGCTGATCCATTTCAGGCGCGAGCTCGAGACGCCGCGCAACGATCCAAAGGTGCTCGTGGTGGCGCCGCTCTCCGGGCACCACGCGACGCTCTTGCGCGACACGGTGCGCGCGCTGCTGCCCGCGCACGAGGTGTGGGCGACCGACTGGGTCGACGCCCGCATGGTGCCGCTAAGCGAGGGCGAGTTCGGCCTCGACGACTACGTCGATTACGTGTGCGACTGGATCCGGCTGCTGTCGCCGGATGTCAACGTCATCTCGGTGTGCCAGCCCACGGTGCCGGTGCTCGCCGCGGTGTCGCTGCTCGCTTCGCGCCGCGAGCCGAGCCGCCCGAGCACCATGATCATGATGGGCGGGCCGATCGACGCCCGCCGCAGCCCCACCGCGGTCAACAACCTCGCCATGACGAAGCCGTACTCGTGGTTCGAGCAGAACGTGATCGAGCGCGTGCCTCAGAAGTACCCCGGCTTCATGCGCCGCGTGTACCCCGGCTTCCTGCAGCACATGGGGTTCGTCGCCATGAATCCCGACCGCCACTTCAACGCGCACTGGGACTACTACAACCACCTGGTCGAAGGCGACGGCGACTCGGCGGAAGGCCACCGGCGCTTCTACGACGAGTACAACGCGGTGCTCGACATGCCCGCCGAGTACTACCTCGACACCGTGAAGACCGTGTTCCAGGACTTCGCGCTGCCCAAGGGCCGCATGTTCGTGCGCGAGGAGCTGGTGCGCCCGCAGGCGATCCGCGACACGGCGCTGCTCACCATCGAAGGCGAGCTCGACGACATCTCGGGCAACGGCTAGATCGAGGCTGCGCACCTGCTGTGTTTCAACATACCGCGCGAGCGGCGCGAGCACTATCTCGCGCCCAGGGTTGGCCACTACGGCATCTTCTCGGGCCGGCGCTGGCGCGAAGTCATCTGCCCACGAATCGCGGAGTTCATCCGGCAGCATGCCTGAGCGGCGCCGCGCGCTGCTGGTGGGCGCGACCGGCCTCGTGGGCTCGATCCTGCTCGAGCGGCTGCTCGACGAAACGCTGTACAACAGCGTCACCGTCTGGGCGCGCCGGCCGCTCGCGCTGCGCGGGCCCGGGCTGAAGGTCGAGACCTTCGACTTCGAGCACCTCGCGTCGCACAAGGTCGAGGCCGATCACGTCTTCTGCTGCCTCGGCACCACCATGAAGCAGGCGCGCTCGCAGCAAGCGTTCCGGCGCGTCGACCACGATTACCCGGTCGCGCTGGCGCAGGCTGCGGCGAAGGGCGGCGCGAGGCGCCTGCTGGTGGTTTCCGCGCTCGGTGCAAACTCCGCCTCGCGCGTGTTCTACAACCGCGTGAAGGGCGAGATGGAAGCCGACGTCGCTGCTGCGGGCGTGCCGCGGACCATCTTCTTTCGCCCGTCGCTACTCATCGGGCCGCGCAACGAGCCGCGCCTCGGCGAGAGGATCGGTCAGATCGCGGGGAGAGTGCTCGGGCCGCTGCTCGGCAAGTACCGCCCGATCGAGGCCGAGCTGGTCGCCGCGGCGATGGTCAATGCCGCGATCAAACGCCTGCGCTCCGGCGTCATCGAGTCCGACCAGATCCGCGCGCTGGCGGAAAAATAGGGTCAGATCCTATTTTCTGCGCGCGCCGCGCACCGCGATCCACAGTGCGTAGACGATAAAGCCGCTGAAGCAGATCAGCGACCACTCGGCGATCGACAGGCCGAGGAAGCGCCAGTTCACCTCGGCGCACTGGCCCGAGCCGCGCACCAGGAACGTGAGCGTGCGCGAGATGGGGAAATTCTCCAGCATGAACGGAAGGTCCGGGCCGCAGGCCGGCACCTTCTCGGGCGGCAGGTGCTGCAGGTAGACCTGCCGCACCGCGGTGGCGAGGCCGCCCGCGGCGAACAGCATGGCGAGCACGCCGTAGACGGTGGCACCCCAGGATTTCGGCCCGTGCAGCGCACCGACGAGGAACACGATCCCGGCGCACAGATAGAACACGCGTTGCACCAGGCATAGCGGGCAGGGGTCCTGGCCCTGGAAGTACTGCAGGTAATAGGCGGCGCCGAGCAGCGCCGCGCAGGCGAGCGCGCCGAGGGCGAACGCCACGCGCAGGGGAATGCGCTCAAGGATCGCAAGCATGCGCCATGGTAATCCGTCGCGCGCGCGAATGCCAAAGCCGCGGTGTTTCCGCTAACGGGATCGCTCTTCCTCGAGGAGTCGGCGCGCGGACATTAGCGCGAGGTCGCCTTCGGCGCCGAAATTTCGAAATTCCTTCGGAACATCGACGGCGACGTCCGGAACCACCGGGTCGGAATCCATCGAGCCGCCGCTCGGGCGGTAAAACCTCCCGATCGTGAGCTTGAAGGCCGTGTTTTTGCCGAATGGCACGATAGCCTGAACGGTTCCATACCCGAAGGTCTCGTGGCCGACGACCTTGGCGCGCTTGTGGTCCTGCAGCGCCGCGGCGAGAATCTCCGAGCACGCGGCGGAGCCGTGGTCGACCAGAACGACGAGCGGCCAGCTCTTGATTTTCGGGGGCAGGCGATCGACGAGGTGGTAGCGGTCCGAGCTGTCGTATTCGCCCGCCACGTGCCGCTGGTTGCTCTCGGCGGAGCGCACGCGCGAGCCGCCGGACATCCTGCTGCTCGACATCATGCTGCCCGACGGCAACGGCTGGGACGTGCTCTCGAGCATCCGCCGCCACCCCAAGCTCGCGCTGCTGTCCGTGGTGATGCTCACCGCGCTGAACGAGGAAACCGAGATCCGCTGGGGCCTGGCGCTCGGCGCCGACGGCTACGTCACCAAGCCCTACAGCAAGCAGATCCTCGCCGAGACGATCGGCGCCGTGCTCAGGCACGCCTGATTCGCCTTACTCAAGTCTCGCCGGGAATCGACCTGCCCTTGTAAGCGAAAAATCGCGGGCGTAAGCTGTCCGAAAGGCTCCAAGGCATCGGCACTTCCCACCATTCTTCGCAGAGGAGGACGGTATGGCCGGCTGGCGCATCGAAGGACAGTACATGGAGACCTGCAACTGCGACTACCTGTGTCCCTGCATTAGCTCGAACCTGGCGGCGCGGCCCACCGAGGGCGACTGCAAGGTGGCGATCGCGATGAAGATCGACAGGGGCCAGAAGGACGGCATCAAGCTCGACGGCCTTTCGTTCATCGTGCTGCTGCACTCGCCGGGCGCGATGGCGGAGGGCAAATTCACCGTCGGGCTCGTCGTCGACGAGCGCGCGAGCGACAAGCAGACGGAAGCGATCGGCGCGATCGCCACCGGCTCGGCGGGCGGACCGATGGCCGCGCTCGCGCCGCTGGTCGGCCGCGTGGCGGGCGTGGAGAAGCGGCCGATCAAGTTCACGGTCGACGGAATGAAACGCAGCGTGAGCGCGGGCGAGCTGATCGACCAGGCCTGCGAAGGCGTCGCGGGACCCGCGCGCCCCGGCGAGCCGATGTATCTGGACAACACCGGGCATCCGGTGACTCCCAAGATCGCGCTCGCCAAGGCGAACCGCAGCAAGTTCCACGCCTTCGGCATCAACTGGGACGATGCGAGCGGCACGCGCAACGGCCACTTCGCGCCGTTCGCCTGGTCCGGCTAGCGAGGCGAAGCCACCTTCTGCTCGATCGCGCCGAACAGCGGCCCGCCCTCGGCGTCGCGCATCTCGAGCCTGACCGTGTCGCCGAACTTGAGAAACGGCGTCACCGCCTCGCCGCCTTCGAGGATCTCCTCGGCGCGGCGCTCGAACAGGCAACCCGCGCCCTTCGAGCGGTCGCGGTTCGACACCGTGCCCGAACCGATCACCGTGCCGGCCGCGAGCGGGCGCGTCCTCGCCGCGTGCTCGATCAGGCGTGGGAAGTGGAACTGCATGTCCTTGCCGGCATCCGGCTCGCCGAGGCGCTCGCCGTTCACCTCGATCCTGAGCGGCAGGTGCACGCGCTTGCCGTCCCAGGCCTCGCCCAGCTCGTCGGGCGTCACCGCCACGGGCGACATCGCCGAAGGGGGCTTCGACTGGAAAAAGCCGAAGCCCTTCTCGAGCTCCGCGCGGACGAGATTCCTGAGCGAGACGTCGTTCAGCAGCACGAGGAGCAGGATGTGCTCGCCCGCCTTGTCGCGCTCGATGCCCATCGGCACGTCGCCGGTGATGACGCCGATCTCGGCCTCGAGGTCGATGCCGAAGTCCTCCGATGCGACCACGATGTCCTCGCGCGGCCCGAGGAACGGGTCCGAGCAGCCCTGGTACATGAGCGGCTCGCTCTTCCACCACGAGGGCAGCTCCTGCTTGCGCGACTTGCGGATCAGCTCGGCGTGGATGAGGAAGCTCGAGGCGTCCGCGAACTGGTAGGCGCGCGGCAGCGGCGCGGCGAGCTGCGCCAGCTCGAGCTCGAAGGCGCGGCCCGCGGGCTTCTCGTTCAGCTCGCGGTAGAGCTCTTCCAGCTGCGGGGCGCAGTAGGCCCAGTCGTCGAGCGCCGCCTGCAGCGTGGGCGCGACGTGGTCGGCCTTGTGAGCGTGCCTGAGGTCGCGCGCCACCACGATCAGCGTGCCGTCGCGCGTGCCGTCCTTGAGAGTGGCGAGCTTCATTGGCAATGCCACTGCCGTACGCGCTGGGTGCCTGCGGCGACGTCGGCATCGGAGAATTTGTCCCTGAGCGAATGCTGGGTCGCCGCCGCGAGCAGGTGGCCGCGCAGCGAGGCCAAGGTGAACCACATCCAGGCGCTCGGCAAGTCCTTGGCCAGGCTCTTGCCCTCAAAGTGGCCGAGCCCCATCCAGAACTGACCTTCGGAGTCGCAGTGCTCGGCAGCCATCTTGTACCACTCGAAGGCCTGCTTGCCGTCGGCCGGCTGCTTGTAGAGAAGGAACAGCTCGCCGAGCGAGACCATCGCCTTGATGTGCCCCTGAGCGGCGGCAGCGCGCAGCAGCTTCTCCGCCTGCGCGAAATCCTGCAGTGGGGGCTTGGCGTTGGCGTAGGCGGAGCCGGCCAGGAACTGCGCCGCGGCGTCGCCCTGCGCCACCAGCGGCTCGAGTTCCTTCAGGGCGGCGGGAAAGTCTCCCTTGCGGTAGGCAAGCGCGCCTTCCTCGAAATCGGCCAGCGCCGGCGAAGCGAGCAGCGCACAGGTGAGCGCGGCGACGGCGTAGCGGATGAGCATCGGAATCCTTCGGGAAATTCGGAACAAGGGGAAGGCGCGGATTATCCCAGAATTCGCCTATCATCTGCCGATCGAACAAGGACATCCCATGATCCCGCGCACAATATTCGGCCCCGAACACGAGACCTTCCGCGACAGCGTGCGGCGCTTCATGGATGCCGAGGTGAAGCCGAACGAGGAGCGCTGGCAGGAGCAGGGCTACGTCGACCGCGAGGTGTGGAAAAAGGCGGGCGCGAACGGCTTCCTGTGCGCCAGCATGCCGGAGGAATACGGCGGCTCGGGCGCCGACAAGCTCTACTCGATCATCCTGATCGAAGAGCAGGCGCGTGCGAACTCCTCGTCGCTCGGCTTCGGCCTTCATTCCGAGATCGTCGCGCCGTACCTGCTTCGCTACGGCAACGAACACGTCAAGCAGAACTATCTGCCGAAGATGGCCGCGGGTGAGTGGATCGGCGCGATCGCGATGAGCGAGCCGGGCGCGGGCTCCGACCTGCAGGCGGTGAAGACCTCCGCCGTGAAGAAGGGCGACAAATACGTCGTCAACGGCTCGAAGACCTTCATCACCAACGGCTGGCACTCGGACCTCGTGATCGTGGTGGCGAAGACCGACCCGGCGAAGGGCGCCAAGGGAACCAGCCTCATCATCGTCGACACCTCGATGAAGGGCTTCACCAAGGGCAAGCGGCTGAAGAAGATGGGCCTGAAGGGCCAGGACACCTCGGAGCTCTTCTTCGACAACGTCGAGGTGCCGGCCGAGAACCTGCTCGGCCAGGAGAACAACGGCTTCATCTACCTCATGCAGGAGCTGCCCTGGGAGCGCATGCAGATCGCGATCGGCGCGATCGCCAAGGCCGAAGCCGCAATCGAGTGGACGATCGACTACGTGCGCGAGCGGAAGGCCTTCGGCAAGACCGTGGCGAGCTTCCAGAACACCCGCTTCAAGCTGGCCGAGCTCGCCACCGAGGCGCAGATCGCGCGCGTGTTCGTCGACAAGTGCATCGAGCTCCTGATGGCCGGGAAGCTCGACACCGCCACAGCGTCGATGTGCAAGTACTGGTGCTCCGACATCGAGTGCAAGATCGTCGACGAGTGCCTGC
>JBAUTZ010000089.1:0-1510 GCA_049582445.1 Burkholderiales bacterium | reverse complement strand
GTGCCGCGGCCGGGGCGGGCGCCGCCGGAGCGGGCGTCGCGGCCGGAGCAGGCGCCGGCTTGGATTCTGCCTTGCCGCAGGCGGCCAATGCAGCTACGGCCACCGCTGCGGCGATAAGCAGCGATTTGTTCATGTGCGTTCCCTATGGTTTTTTAAGGTGGATCAATTACGACAGGTTGACGGCCACCGAGGCAGCCGGGCGCGAATTCTAGCTCAAAGCCCGAGCGTTGTGGCGGCGACCGCTGGAAACGATGCCGACCAGATCTCGCCGAATCGCCCGCGCATCGCGAGCGCCTCGTTTTCGTCGTTCACGCCGATGGCCCCGCGAAAGAACTGGGCGACCGGCCGGCGCACGTAATGCAGCGCGTCGAGCACCATGAACGAGTCCTGCGCCTTGCGGATTTCCTCGTGCGTGCGATTGATCTGCACCGCATGCGAGTGGCGCGCGAGCAGATCCAACATGCGCGGGCAGTACTTGGTGAGGTAATCGGTGTCGTGCACCGCGACGTACAGCCGCCGCGTGCGGCTCGCGCGCAGGAAACTCTCGAGGCGCTCGATACGCCCCGGCGTATTGAGCCGCAGGCCTGACAGGTCGGGATCGAACAGGCGCAGCTCTCGTCCCTCCTGCGCCAGCAGTCGGTCGACGGCGGCCTGGAAGCCCGCTTCGGTGTCGAAGCGCTCGTAGTGGATAGCGCTCTGATCGGGGGCGCTGCTCAATCGAGGTCCTCCACATGCAGGTAACCCAGCCGGTACCACTCGTAGCTTAGATCGGCCAGTGCGGCGCGGGCAAGCCGTCGTCCCGAGGCGCGGCGCTCGTCGGCGAGCCCCGTCAGAGCGGGGCGTTGCCGCGCGTCCGGCAGGAGCCGCTCACCGTTCAGAAAGAAGCGTGCGCCGCGGTAGAGGAGTTGCGTGCGCGCGTCGAGCACGACGTTTGCGCGTTCGAGGCTGCGGCCGAAAGCGCCGCGCCCGAGCGCCCTCCGCGGCGGGGCGAACACGACGTGCGGCTTGGGCGTGCTCAGGTACTCGCCGAGAAAATCGCCGGCGTCGCGCCGCGACCAGCGAATGGTCTCGAGCGAGCGGCGCGCATGTTCCAGCATGGCTTCGGGAATTCGCGCCGGGCGGGCGGCGGGGCGCAGCGGCGGGTCGCGGTAGCCGCGATCAGCCAGGCCGCGCTCGTGCAGCCAGTCGAGAAACGCCGCGGCGAGTTCGGCGCCGCGAGGTGCACGAAAGCCGATGGAATAGGTGAAGCAGGCGTCGAGCGCGACGCCGTCGTGGCCCCAGCCCGGCGGCAGGTAGAGCAAGTCCCCGGGCTCGGTGAGAATTTCCTCCTCGGCGGCGAAGCCTTCGATGAGCTTGAGCGGTGCCCCGTGCACCTCGGCGAAGCTCTGCGGCCGCGCAAGGCGCCAGACGCGCCGGCCCGGACCCTGCAGCAAGAACACGTCGTAGGAGTCCACGTGCGGGCCGACGCCGCCCCCCGGCGCCGCGTAGCTCACCATGACGTCGTCCAGCC
>JBAUTZ010000088.1:0-20116 GCA_049582445.1 Burkholderiales bacterium | reverse complement strand
AGGACGATGACGTGGTTGCGCACGCCGACGCGGCCGTTCTCGCGCCGGTAGCCCCAGAAAGTCGCTTTCGACAGATCCATTGTCACCACCCTCATTTACCAGCGCTTGGTCTTGATGTTTTGAACGTGGGCGTGCTCGCCCTGCTTGATCGGCGCGACGACCTTGCCGATGTCGACGCCGTACTTGATCACCGTGTCGCCGGGCTTGTAGTCCCTGAGAGCCACCTTGTGCCCGATCGGGATGTCGCTCCTGGCGGTCACCTTGATGTCCTTGTCGTCCTCCATGATCCAGCCGGCCAGCTCCTGCCCGGCCTTCACGCCCTCGACGACGACCACGCCCACGCCGTCGCCTTGCTCGTGCACCACGAAATGAATCATCACCCTCTCCGGTTCCAATGGAATGCTGTTGCGGGGGAGGGCGCAGTCTAAGCCCGCCATTCTCGCAGAGTCAACTATATGAGTTGTATGACTAGCGTGCTAGACTGGCCCGCGCCATGAACCAGGTCCTCGACCGAGGAATCGCCGCCCCGCTCTACAAGGAAGTGAAGCGGCTGCTGACCCACAGCCTGGCGCAGGGCGAGTGGGGAGCGGGCGAGGCGCTGCCCTCCGAAACGCAGCTCGCAAAGCGCTTCGGCGTGTCGATCGGCACCCTGCGCAAGGCGATCGACGAGCTGGTGGCCGAGGGCGCGGTGGTGCGCCGGCAGGGTCGCGGCACGTTCATCGCTTCGCACGGCGCCACGCGCCTGATGTTCCACTTCTTCCACATCGTGCCGCACGATGGCGAGAAGCAGTACCCGCGCACCGCGACCCTCGCCTTCCGCCGTGACCGCGCCGCCGCGGCGGAGGCGGCGAAGCTCGGCATCGCGGCCGGCGACCCGGTGCTGCGCATCCGCAACCTCCTCTCGCTCGCCGGCAAGGCCGTGATCCTCGATGAGCTCGTGCTGCCGCAACGCCTGTTTCCGGACTTAAGCGAGAAGATTCTCACCACGCGCGACAACACCATCTACCACCTGTACCAGACGCGCTACGGCGTGCACGTGCTGCGCACCGGCGAGCGGCTGCGCGCCACGGTGGCCGACGCCGGGACGGCGAAGTTGCTCGGGGTGAAAAAGGGCGCGCCACTGCTCGAGATCAACCGGGTGGCCTACACCTACCACGACGCGCCGGTCGAACTGCGTCGCAGCCTGGTGAACACCGCCGGGCACGAGTATTTCTCGGACCTGGGCAAATGAGCTCGCGGCGACGCTTCCTCGGGTCGGTCGCCGGTCTCGCGCTCGCTTCCGGACTGCCGCTCGGCGCCGCGAGCGCAACGCGCTTCGCGATGGATCCGTTTCGCCTCGGCGTGGCGAGCGGCTACCCGACCTCCACCGGCGCGGTGTTGTGGACGCGCCTGATCACCAGCCTCGAGCGCTATGACGGCGGGCTCGACCCGGTGGCGGTGCCGGTGCGCTGGGAAGTGGCGGCCGACGAGGCGATGCGCGACATCGTCGCCTCCGGCGTGGAGACGGCCGCACCGGAGTGGGCGCATTCGGTGCACGCCGAGGTCAAGGGACTCGAGCCGGCGCGCCCCTACTGGTACCGGTTCACGGCGGGCGATGCGGCGAGCCCGGTCGGGCGCCTGCTCACTGCGCCCGCCCGCGGCGCCCCGGTCGACCGGCTGCGCTTCGCCTTCGCCTCGTGCCAGCAATACGAGCAGGGCTACTACGGCGCGTACCGGCACATCGTCGCGGACGACCCGGACCTGATCGTGTTCCTCGGCGATTACATCTACGAGTCCTCCTGGGGGCACGAGCACGTACGCAAGCAAAACCCCGGCGAGCCCTACACCCTAGACGATTACCGCATGCGCTACGCCTGCTACAAGAGCGACCCGGATCTCCAGGCCGCGCACGCAGCCTGTCCGTGGCTCGTGACCTGGGATGACCACGAGGTCGACAACGATTATGCCGCCGACCGTCCGGAGGACGGCATGCCGAGGGAGCGCTTCCTCGAGCGACGTGCCGCCGCCTACCGCGCCTATTACGAGCACATGCCGCTGCCCGCGCGCATGCGCCCGGACGGGCCGCACATGCGCCTGCATACGCAGTTCGGATGGGGGTCTCTGGCGCGCTTTTTCGTGCTCGACGACCGGCAGTACCGCGCCTACCAGGTCTGCCCGCGCCGGGCGGGCGGCAGCAACGTGGTGGACGATCGCGAATGCCCGGCGCGCACCGATCCGCGTCGCAGCATGCTCGGTGAAGCGCAGGAGGCATGGCTCGAGCAGGCATTCGCGCACTCGCGTGCCGCATGGAACATCATCGCCCAGCAAACGCTGATGGCGCAGTTCGCGGCCGGCGCGGCCAATGAGCGGCGTTACTGGACCGACGGCTGGGACGGTTACCCCGCGGCGCGGCGCAAGCTCCTGGAAAGCGTGGCCGCGCATCGCCTTGCCAACCCCATCGTCATCGGCGGCGACGTGCACTTCCACGCAGTCGCGGACCTCAAGCCGGACTTCGACGACCCCGGCTCGCCCGTGGTGGCGAGCGAGTTCTGCGGCACCTCGATCACCTCGCAGTCGCGCTCGCAAAGGTCAATTGATGCGTCACGCGCGGACAATCCGCACGTGAAGCTCGCCGATGGCCGCACGCGCGGTTACGTGCGCATGGAACTGCGCCCGCGGCAACTGCATGCCGACCTGCGGTCGATGGACACGGTGCAATCGCGCGAGGCCGGATGCTCGACGCTCGCGTCGTTCGTGGTCGAGGACGGCAGGCCCGGCCCGCAACGCGCCTGACTGCTCTAACGGCAGCGCAAATTCGCCGCGCTGTCCGTGATCGGCGTGGTGCAGTCGTGCTCGTTGACGCTGCGATTTTCGAGCAGGGGCGGCGGCAGCCGATTTAGCGGCTCGTCGTCGTAGTAGAACAGCGCGCCCAAAACGACCGCGCCGGCAAGTGCCGCGGCGGCGGATCCGCTGACCACGCTCACTGTCGCGGCACCCGCGACGACGGTGGTACCCGGGGGAGGGGGTACGGCGGGGCTCACCACCGTGTTGCTGGCGATCTGGGTATTCGCCGAGCAGGCAGATAGGGCCAGCACGGCGACGATCCTGCGCATAAAATGCATTCTAGCGTCGCGCCGACACTATGGCATTCTTGATCCACGTCAATTGCGGGATGCCGGACCGGTACAACATGATTCGCGGGTGATTTCCCGAAAAGAAAGGAAAGCCATGGCCTACAAGACCATCCTGGTTCACCTCGGCGCCGGCAAGGGCGCGGACGCGTGCAGCGATATCGCCTGCTCGCTGGCCCAGAAGTTCGACGCCCACGTAGTCGGCCTGCATGCGCTCACCGTGGTGCCCACGCCGAGCTGGGCGATGGCCGAAGCGGGCGTCGCCGTGGAGTTGGCGCGCAAGAAGGCGCTGGCCGAAATCGCGGCACGAGTGCGCGGCGCGTGGGACGCCGGGGTGCGGCGCGCCAACTGGGCGAAAGCCGAGTGGCGCAGCTCGACGGCCGATGCGCTCGAGGTCGTGACGCTGCACGCGCGCTACGCCGACCTGGTCATCATCGCGCAGGATGACGGCGCCGGCACCAGCGGCGTGTCGGACCAGTTCGCCGGGCGCCTGCTGCTCGCGGCGGGGCGACCGGTGCTGGTCGTACCCTACGCCCGAGAGAAGCGTCCAATCGGCGTGAACATCCTCGTCGCTTGGAACGCGAGCCGCGAAGCGACGCGTGCGCTCACCGACGCTCTGCCGCTGCTGCAGGGCGCCAAGCAGGTGCACGTTGCGGCGTTCAATCCGGGACCTCCGAATGGGCAGCACGGCGAAGTTCCCGGCGCGGACATCGGCCTGTACCTGTCGCGCCACGGCGTGAAGGTCACGGTGTCGCAATACCGGGCCGACGACATCGACGTCGGCAATCAGCTGCTATCGCGCGTCTCCGATCTCGATGCCGACCTGGTCGTGATGGGCGCCTACGGCCGCTCGCGCGTCTCGGAGCTCATCCTCGGGGGCGTGACGCGCACGATTCTCGAGTCGATGACCGTCCCGGTGTTGATGTCCCACTGAGGTCGCACTGAGGTCGCACTGAGGCGCGCGGCTCAGGCCGGTGCCGCGGCGCGCTTCAAGCGATCGCGAACCGCCAGCCACGCGGGCTCGTCGGGCGGCTCCTCGACCAGGATCAGCGCGCAGCCCGAGGCGTCGAGCTCGCGCAGCGCCGCATAGAGCCGGCTTGCGTAGGCCGCTGCGTCGCGCGGCATGCGCAGCCAGCGCCCGACCCGCTCGTCCGGACGCGAGAACGCCAGCACCGCGACCCGCTCGTGCGCGCGCGTGATTTCCGCGTCTAGCGCGTGCGTCGGCACTAACCGCAACGCGGCCTTCGGCGCGTAATGGCGCTCGAGCGTGCCGGAAGCACGCGGCGCCCCCGCGTCGGGCGGCAACACCGGCGCACCGAGGGCGGCTTCCAGCTCGGGCCGGGAGATCGCCCCGGGCCGCAGCAGTACCGCGCGACCGCGCGACAGGTCGACGATCGTCGATTCGATGCCGACCTCGCTTGGCCCTCCTTCGAGAACCAGGTCGACGTCGCCTCCCAGGTCGTCGCGCACGTGCTCGGCGCGCGTGGGCGAGACGCGGCCGAACCGGTTCGCGGACGGCGCGGCAATCGGTGCGCCGAACTCGCGCAGCAACTGTTGCGCAACCGGGTGCGCCGGCACCCGAAGGCCGACCGTGTCCTGACCGCCGGTAATGAAATCGCCGATGTGCAGCGCGCGCTTCAGTATCAGGGTAAGCGGACCGGGCCAGAAGCGCGCGGCGAGGCGGCGCGCGGCTTCCGGAATCTCGCGCGCCCAGCCGAACGCCTCGTCCGCCGTGGCGAAGTGGACGATGACCGGATGCGCGGCGGGGCGGCCCTTGACCGCGTACATGCGCGCCACGGCCGCCGCACTGGAGGCGTCGGCCCCCAGTCCGTAGACGGTCTCGGTCGGAAACGCGACCAGCCCGCCGCGCCGGAGGATTTCCGCGGCGCGGCGGACCTCGTCGCTCACAGCTTGAGCGGCGCGGCCTTGAGGACCGCCTCGGTCTGCTTGCGACGGAAGTCCTCGAGCTTCTTCGCCATGCCCGTGTCCGAGAGCGCGAGCAGCGCCACGGCGAAGAGCGCGGCGTTCGCCGCGCCGGCCTCGCCGATGGCGAACGTCGCGACCGGTATGCCCTTGGGCATCTGCACCGTCGAAAGCAGCGAATCCAGCCCCTGCAGGTGCTTGGAGGGCATCGGCACGCCGAGCACCGGAAGCGTGGTGTGCGCGGCCACCACTCCCGCAAGGTGCGCCGCCCCGCCCGCAGCGGCGATGATCGCCTTCATGCCGCGCCTGGCTGCGCCTTCGGCCCATTCGGCGACCGCGTGCGGCGTGCGGTGCGCGGACATGGCCTTCGCCTCGTAGGCCACGCCGAACTCCTCCAGCATCTTCGCCGCGGCCTTCATGGTGTCCCAGTCGTTAGCCGACCCCATCACGATGCCGATCATGCGAGCTTTCTCCCGGTGAGGCGCTCGAGCGCCTCGCGATATTTTTCCGTTGTCCTGGCGATCACGTCGGCGGGAAGCTTCGGCGCCGGCGGAGTCTTGTCCCAATCGAGCGTCTCGAGGTAGTCCCGCACGTACTGCTTGTCGAACGACGGCGGGCTGATGCCGACGCGGTACGAATCGGCCGGCCAAAAGCGCGAGGAGTCCGCGGTGAGCACTTCGTCGATGAGAACGAGGTTGCCCTTCGCGTCGGTGCCGAACTCGAACTTGGTGTCGGCGATGATGATGCCCTTGGTGGCGGCATACTCGGAGGCTTCCTTGTACAGGCGGATGGAGACCGCGCGCACCTTCGCCGCGAGATCCTTGCCGATCAGCTTTTCCACCTCCTCGAAAGAGATGTTCTCGTCGTGCCCCTCGGCCGCCTTGGTGGCCGGCGTGAAGATGGGCTCGGGGAGCTTCTGTGCCTGCTGCAGCCCCTTCGGCAGCTCGATGCCGCAGACCTTGCCGGTCTGCTGGTAATCCTTCCAACCCGAGCCGATGATATAGCCGCGCACGACCGCTTCGATCGGCAGCGGCTTGAGCTTCTTCACCACCACCGAGCGGCCGCGCACCTGGGCTTTCTCCTCTTCGCCCTTGACCACGCTCTCCGGGTCGATCCCGGTCAGCTGGTGCGGCACGATGTGGCCGAGCTTTGCGAACCAGAAGTTCGCCATCTCGTTCAGCACTCGCCCCTTGTCGGGAATCGGATCGGGCAGCACGACGTCGAAGGCGGACAGCCGGTCGCTCACCACGATCAGCATCTTGTCCTCGCCCACCGCATAGATGTCGCGCACCTTGCCGCGACCGATGCGCGGCAGGCTCGTGATGTGCGACTCGAACAGGCCCGCGCTCATGCTGCCTGCCTCTCGAGTTCGGGCTTCCATTTGCCCTGCGAGGCGAGCCCGTTCATGTGCGCACGATGGTAGAAGGCCTTCTGCGCCGCGGCGACGTTCTGCAGGCTGCCGCGCCAGGTCTTGAGCGCCGGGTTTTGCAGCGCGCGCGAGTAGGAGAAGGTGAGGGGCCAGGGCAGGCCCTTCATTGCCGCCATCGCGTTTAGGTGCGCGGTGGCGTCGACGTCGGATTGTCCACCCGAGAGGAACACGACACCGGGCTGCGCCGCCGGGACGGTGCGCTTGAGCACGCGCACCGTGCGCTCGGCGACTTCATCCGCGCCGGCCTGGCGGGCATTTTCCTTGCCCGAGACCACCATGCTCGCCTTGAGAATGGTGTGCTCGAACGAAACGCCGTGCGCGGCGAGAGCCGCATAGGTGGCGCGCAGGGTCGCCTCGCTGACTTCCTCGCAGCGCTCGATCGAATGGCCGCCGTCGAGCAGTACCTCGGGCTCGATGATCGGCACGATCGACGCCTCCTGGCAAAGCGCCGCATAGCGCGCCAGGGCATGCGCGTTGGCATAGAGGCAAGCGTGGCTCGGGATGCCATCGCCGATCGTGATCACGGCGCGCCACTTGGCGAAGCGCGCGCCGAGCTTGAAGTATTCCGCCAGCCGCTCACGCAGGCCATCGAGCCCCTCGGTCACCTTCTCCCCCGGACACAGCGCCAGGTCCTTCGCACCCTTGTCGACCTTGATTCCCGGAACGATGCCCTTCTTCGCCAGGTAATCCGGGAACGCGACCCCGTCACCCGTCTTCTGCCTGATGGTCTCGTCGAACAGGATCACGCCCGACACGAACTGCTCGATGCCCGACGTGCCGAAGAGCAATCCCCGGTAGGCGCGGCGATTCTCCTCGTTGCACTCCACGCCGACCGACTTGAAGCGCTTTTCGCAGGTGCCGCTCGATTCGTCCGCGGCAAGGATGCCCTTGCCCTTCGCGACCATCGCGGCCGCGGTTTTGGAAAGCAACGACTTGTCCATGCTGATCCTCGGTGGTGGGATGTTGCCGGAATTGCGAGACCGGATTTTACAGGCGTTCAGCGGCCTGTTTAAGTTTCGCTTAAGGCCGAAGCGCAAACCTCGGGCGCCGCGCGATTTCGGCGATAATGCGACCCCGCCTGCAGGCACGCCAAGCGTCATGATAAGGATCGAAAATCTCGTGAAGTCGTTCGGCCCGAGGCGCGTGGTCGACGGCCTCACGTTCAACGTCGAGCGCGGGGAAGTGCTCGGATTCCTGGGGCCGAACGGCGCCGGGAAGTCGACCACGATGCGCATGATCACCGGTTTCATCCCCCCAAGCGGGGGGCGGGTGACGGTCGGCGGCTACGACGTGACCGAATCGCCTCTCGAGGCCAAGCGCCTGATCGGCTACCTGCCGGAGGCCGCGCCCTCCTACCCCGACATGACGGTGCACGGCTTCCTAACGTTCGCCGCCGACATGCGCGGGCTGTCCGGCGACGCCAAGAAGAAGGCGATCGCCAGGGTGGTCGAGCTCTGCTTTCTGTCGTCGGTGCTGCACCAGGGCATCGACACGCTCTCCAAGGGCTACAAGCATCGGACCTGTCTCGCGCAGGCGCTGATCCACGATCCCGAGGTACTGGTGCTCGATGAGCCGACCGATGGACTCGATCCCAACCAGAAGCACGAAGTGAGAAACCTCATCCGCGAGCTCGGCAGACGCAAGGCGCTGGTTTTTTCGACCCACATCCTCGAGGAAGTCGATGCCGCCTGCACCCGGGCGATCATCATCGATCGCGGCCGCATCGTCGCGAACGGCACGCCGCAGGAGCTGCGCGCCATGTCGGACGTTGCCGGCGCAGTGACCGTGGCGGGGCAAGGCGTGAGCCGGGACAAGCTCGCGCCGCTGGGGCGCGTCGAGTCGGTGGACGGTGCCTACCGCGTCTTTCCCGCCGGGGCGTTCGCTCCCGGCGAGCTGATGCGCGCGGTGGTCGAGGTCGCCACCCGGGAAGGCTGGCGGCTGGAAGCCCTGCGCACCGAGGAGGGACAGCTCGACGAGGTGTTCCGCCGCATTACGCTGCCAGACACGGCCCGGGCATGAACTCCGCCTGGAAAACCGTCCGCACCATCGCCCGGCGGGAGCTGGTGAGCTACTTCGTTTCGCCCGTCGCCTACGTGTTCCTGGTCATTTACCTCCTGCTGACGGGTTTCTTCACGTTTACCGTCGGCGGCTTTTTCGAGCGCGGCGAGGCGAGCCTCGCGTCGTTCTTCGTCTGGCATCCCTGGCTCTACCTGGTGCTCGTGCCCGCCGTCGGCATGCGTCTCTGGTCCGAAGAACGGCGCGCCGGCACGCTCGAGCTGCTTCTCACGATGCCGGTGACCACCTGGCAGGCGATTCTCGCCAAGTTCCTCGCATCCTGGATTTTCCTCGCCATCGCCCTGGTGCTCACCTTTCCGGTGGTGATCACCGTGAACATCCTGGGCGATCCGGACAACGGCGTCATCGCCGCCGGCTACCTGGGCAGCCTGCTGCTCGCGGGCGCCTATCTCTCGATCGCCTGCATGACTTCGGCGATGACGCGCAATCAGGTGGTGGCGTTCATCCTGGCCGTGGTGATCTGCCTGTTCCTGATCCTGTGCGGCTTCAATCCGGTCACCGACCTGCTGGCGCGCTGGGCGAGTCCCGCATTCGTGGATACGGTCGCGGCCTTTTCGGTGATCACGCACTTCGACGGGTTCCAGAAGGGCGTCATCGACACGCGCGACCTGTTCTTCTTCCTGTCGGTGATCGGTTTCTCGCTATTCACGACCAGCGTCATCATCCGGAACCACAGGGCGGGATGACGCGATGAAGAAGTACGACACCCTCCTCTATTCCGCCATCGGCATCGTCGCGCTGTTCCTGATCCTGGTGGCGTTCAACTACCTCGCTTCGGCCACGGCGGTGAAGGCCGACCTGACCGAGGGCAAGCTGTACACGCTCTCGGACGGCACCCGGAAGATCCTGAGCGGGCTGAAGTCTCCCGTGACGCTGAAGCTGTACATCTCGCGCGGCGAGGGCGTCCCGGTCCAGTTGCGCAGCTTCGCGCAGCGCGTCGAGGACATGGTGCACGAATTCAAGGCCGCCGCGGGACCCAAGCTGGACGTCCAGATCTACCATCCGACGCCGGACTCGGAAGAAGAGGACGCCGCGCAGCTCGACGGCATCGAGCCGCAGCAGCTCCTGAGCGGCGACAACTTCTATCTCGGCGTCGCGGTGAGCCGGCTGGACCGCAAGGACGCGATTCCGACGATCACGCCGCAGCGCGAGCGGCTGCTCGAGTACGACCTTGCACGCGCCATCCTGCGCGTCGGTTCGCCCGAGCAACCCAAGATCGGCGTGATGAGCGCACTTCCCGTGCTGGGCGAGAAGTTCAACATGATGACGCGCTCGAGCTCCGATCCCTGGGTGCTCGCGACCGAGCTGAAGCGAGAGTTCGACGTCGAGGCGGTGAACCTGACGGCGACCGAGATTCCCAAGGACATCAAGGTGCTGCTGGTGATCCACCCGCGCGACATCACGGCGCAGGCCGAGTATGCGCTCGACCAGTTCGTGCTCCGGGGCGGCAAGCTGATCGCGTTCGTCGATCCCTACGCGTATTTCGACCAGGTCCCGGTGATGCCCGGCATGCCGCCTCAGGGAGGAACCAGCTCGACGCTTCCGTCGCTGTTCAAGGCCTGGGGCATCGGGATGGATCCCGGCAAGGTGATCGCCGACGTCGTCTATGCCTCGGGCAGCGGGCAACGCTACACGCCCACCGTGCTCAGCCTGAACCGCACCGCCTTCAATCGCGATGACGTCGTCACGGGCCAGCTCGAAACGCTGCTCTACGCCTTCGGTGGCGCGTTCCAGGTGACGCCCGTCGCCGGCCTCAAGGTCACCGACCTGGTGTCGAGCTCCCCGAATTCGATGCTGGAGGACGACGCCAGCGCGACCGTGGCGGGCGATGCGGCGACCAAGGACTTCAAGCCCGGTGGCAAGTCGTACCCGCTGGCGCTGCGGCTCACGGGCAGGTTCAAGACGGCATTCCCCGACGGCGTCCCGGCCGCGCCGGGCGAGAAACCTGGCAAGTCCGCAAAGGCGCAAGAGCCTCGGCTGCGTGAATCGGCCAAGGACAACACGGTCATCCTGGTGGCCGACACCGACATGCTCAATGACGCCGCCGCAGTCGACGTGCAGGAAGTTCTCGGCCGCCGGATCGTGGTGCCGTCCAACGGCAATCTCGCCTTCGCCCTGGGCATGGTGGAGCAGTTCTCCGCGGGCGACGAATTGATTTCGCTGCGCAGCCGCGCGTCCTCGTTCCGGCCGCTCACCGTCGTGCGCGAACTGGAGGCCAACGCGCAGAAGCAGTATTTCGGCAAGATCAGGGCCCTCGAGGACGAGCTGAAGAGGACCACCGACAAGCTGCAGGATCTGCAGAAGGCCCAGGGCCCCGCCGCGAAATCCTCGCAGATCCTCACCGCCGAGCAACAGGCGGAACTCGAGAATTTCCGCAAGGCCGTGGTCCAGACCAAGCTGCAGCTCAAGGAAGTGCGCAAGAACCTGCGGCGCGACTCCGAGGCGCTGGTGTTCTGGACCAAGCTGGCGAACATCGCGCTGATGCCGCTGCTGGTGGCCTTTTTCGGCGTGATGGTGGCGCTGGTCAGGCGCGACCGGGCCCAGCGCGGGACGGGCGCATGAGACGAGCCGAAAGATGAACCTCCGCTCCGCCGCCATGCTGCTCGTCCTGCTGCTCGTGCTCGGCGGCGTTGCATTGGTCTATCACCAGCAGGAGCGCTCGCGCCAGGCATCGAACGTAGACGTCCTGGGTCAGCCCTTGCTCAAGGGCCTTACCGTGGCCGACGTCGCGAGCGTGCGCATCGCGGCGCCGAAATCGACCCTCACTCTGCGGAAAGGCGACGAAGGCTGGACGATCGCGGAACGCGCAGGCTTTCCGGCGGATTTCGGCAAGGTGCGCGCCTTCCTGCTGAAGGCGATCGAGTTGAAGATCGGGCAAAGCGAGCCGATCGCCGAGTCGGACCGCGCGCGGCTCGACCTTCTCGAGCCCGGCAAGGGTGAAGGCGCGGGCACGCTGGTCGAGTTCCTTTCCTCCGACGGCAAGCCGCTGTCGCGCGTGCTCGTCGGGAAGAAGTACTTCAAGCGGGAGCCCGCGCAGCCCGACAAGGCGCCGGCAGACGGACGGTTCGTCCTGCTGCCGGACCAGCCCGGGAGCGCCTACGTCGTTTCCGATCCCCTCGTCCAGGCGAGCGCCGCGAGCGCAGACTGGATCGACACCACGGGCATCAAGGCGGAGAAGGTCAAGACGATGCAGGTGCGCACCGCGGACGGAATCAACTGGAAGATCGAGCGTTCCGGCGACAACTCGGCCTGGAAGCTCGACGGCGCACGGCCCGGCGAGAAACTGGAAGTGACCCGGGCGAATGCCGCCTCGTATTCACTCTCGCTGCTCTCACTGGCGGACGTGGCGCCGGAATCCACGACGGCGCAGGATGCCGGCTTCGACAAGCCCAGCGCGACGATCGAGGCGACCACGCTCGAGGGGCTCGAGTACCATTTCACACTGGGCAAGCTCGACGGCCCAAACTATTACGTCCGCTTCACGGTGGATGGCGCGCAGGTGAAGCCGCGGGAAAAGGCGCTTGCTCACTACACGCTGCTCATCGACAAGTCCAAGTTCGAGGACGTGCTGAAGAAGCGCCCGGATCTGCTCGAGAAGAAAAAGTAGCGACACCGCCCGCTGCTATGATATCCGCTCGTTGAACAGGGAGCGGAGCAGATGGCGACACCGGAAAGCAAGACCAAGGTGGTGATCCTGACGGACACCTACCGGATCAAGGGTTACATCGAGCTGGTGCCCGGGGCGAGGGTCACCGACTACATGATCGACGCGAAGGCCTTCATCGCGGTCACCGACGCCGAGGTGTGGGAGCGCGAGGGCCGCCAGGTGTTCACCGCTCACTTCATCAACGTCAGCCGCGACCACATCGTGGTCGTATCGCCGTCGAACTGACGGCGCTCTCCGGCGCACGCAACGAGGCTCCTCTGCCGTGGGCGGCCTTCAAATATCGGATATCGCGCACGTCATCCAGCTCGCGGTGGCGCCGGTGTTCATGCTCACGGCGGTGGGCACGCTCATCGCGGCGCTCAACGTCAGGCTCGGTCGCGCCGTGGACCGGCGACGCGTGCTGGAGGAGCGGCTCGGCGGGCTCGGCGATGCCGAGGCGATGGACGCGCGCGAGGAGTTGCTGCAGATCGCCCGCCGCGTGCGCACCGTGTATTTCGCGATCCTGTTCGCCGTGCTGTCCGGGCTCTTCGTCTGCCTGCTGATCGCCGGCGCGTTCATCGGCGCCTTCGTAGCGATGAATCTGTCGCGCATGATCGGGGCACTGTTCGTGCTCGCGATGCTGGCGCTGATCGTCTGCCTGCTGCTGTTCCTGCGCGAGATCTTCCTCGCCGTCACCACTCCGCGGCACACGCCGCGCTAGGGGCGAGGCTTCCCCTGCACGCCCGAATGCTGCTATAAATGGCTTAAGGCGCACCAAGACGCCGCGGCCCTTTCCTTCGGGGAATCTCGGGAGGCAGGCGTAGCGTGGACAAGCATGCGACCGATGGCATCCGCACCATCGCTCTGGTAGGGCAGGCGGGCTGCGGCAAGACCACGCTCGCGGAAGCGCTACTCGCGCAGGCCGGCGCAATCGCCTCGCCGGGAACGGTGGAACGCGGCACGACGGTGTGCGACTACACGCCGCAGGAGAAAGCGTCCCGCCATTCGCTCAAGCTCGGCGTCGCGAGCTTCGAGGCCCGCAACGTCCGGGTCCACCTGCTCGACACGCCGGGATATCCCGATTTCCTGGGCCATTCGCTGCCCGCCCTCGCCGCGGTCGAGACCGCGGCGATCGTGATCAATGCGCAGAACGGCATCGAGATGATGACCGGGCGGTTCATGCAGTGGGCCGCCAGGCGAGGCCTCGACCGATTGATCGTGGTCAACA
The DNA here is from genome assembly GCA_049582445.1 of Burkholderiales bacterium. Taxonomy (GTDB): domain Bacteria; phylum Pseudomonadota; class Gammaproteobacteria; order Burkholderiales; family SG8-39; genus DAHVFK01. The sequence goes on along the minus strand of JBAUTZ010000088.1, from coordinate 6,704 downwards.
AAATAGACGCCGGCGCGAATCTCGAATTGCTGCTCGACCGGATCCAGCAGGCCTTCGGCAAGGAATGCCTGCCGATCAACCTGCCCGCGGGCGGCGCGACACGCGTGTCGGACTGCTTTTTCGCGCCCGCGGGCGAGTCGGACTTCTCGTCGGTCGAGACCGTCCACAAGCAGCTGGTCGACCAGGTGGTGGAGGTAGACGAGGAGCTGATGGCGCTGTACCTCGAGCAGGGCAGCATCGAACCGGAGCAGCTGCACGAGCCCCTGGAGCGGGCGCTGCGCGAGGGCCACCTTATTCCGGTGGTGTTCACCTCGGCGAAGACGGGCGCGGGCGTGGCCGAGCTGCTCGACGTCATCGTCAAGCTGATGCCCAACCCCGCGGAAGGCAACCCGCCCGTGTACGTCACGACGCCGATCGGCGGCGGCGCGCCGGCCGAGATCCGCGCCGAGCCCGACCCGGGCAAGCACGTGCTGGCGCACGTGTTCAAGATCGAGATCGATCCGTACATCGGGCGGCTGGCGGTGTTTCGCGTGCACCAGGGACGCATTACGCCGGGCACCCAGCTGTACATCGGCGAAGGCCGGAAACCGATCAAGGCCGGGCACCTGTACATGCTGCGCGGCAAGCAGCAGATCGAGGTGGCCGAGGCGCTTCCAGGAGACATCTGCGCCATCGCGAAAGTCGACGAGATTCGCTTCGACCACATCCTGCACGATTCGCCCGAGGACTCGAACATCCACGCGCGGGCGCTCGAGCTGCCGCAGTCGATCTTCGGCCTCGCGGTGCAACCCAGGAAACGCGGCGAGGAGCAGAAGGTTTCGGACGTGCTGCACAGGGTGATTGCCGAAGATCCCTGCTTTCGTATCGAGCACAACGCCCAGGCGAACGAGACGGTGATCCGGGGGTTGGGGGAAATGCATCTCAGGACGGTGCTCGACAAGATCGCCGCGCAATACAGGCTTGAGCTCGACACGCGGCCGCCATCGGTGCCTTTTCGAGAGACGGTCACCGCAAAGGCCGACGGCCACAGCCGGCACAAGAAGCAGACCGGCGGCGCGGGCCAGTTTGGCGAAGTATTTCTGCGCGTCGAGCCGTTGCCGCGCGGCGCGGGCTTCGAGTTCGTCGACGCGGTCAAGGGAGGCGTCATTCCCTCGGTCTACATTCCCGCGGTCGAAAAAGGCGTTCGCGCGGTCCTGGAATCCGGTTTCCTCGCGGGCTATCCGCTGCAGGACCTGCGCGTCGTGGTCTACGACGGCAAGAGCCACCCGGTCGACTCGAAGGAAGTCGCATTCATCGCCGCGGGCCGCAAGGCGTTTCTAGACGCTCTCGCCAAGGCGCGGTCCATCATCCTCGAGCCGATCGTCGACATCGCCGTCGCGGTGCCGCAGTCGAACATGGGCGACATCGCGGGCGACCTTTCCGCCCGCCGGGGCCACATCAAGGGCTCCGAGTCTCCGCGCCCGGGTTCGCTGCGGATCAACGCGCAGGCACCGCTGTCGGAACTGGAGAGCTTCCCAGCGCGGCTCAAGGCGCTGACCGCGGGCCAGGGCTCGTACACGCTCGAGTTCAGCCACTACGATCCAGCACCCTTGCCGTTGCAGCAAAAGCTCGTCGCTCAGCATCGGCCTGCCGCAGAAGAGCCTTGAGCGAAGGGCCTCCCGCGCTGTTCTACGTGCGCGAGGGTCGCGGCATCCCGGCGCTGGTCTTCGTGCACGGGTTCGCGTGCAGCCACGCGGATTGGCGTCCCCAGATCGACGAGTTCGCGTCCGATCACCTGGTGGTCGCCTGCGATCTTCGCGGGCACGGGGCAACGCCCGGCGAGCCCGCGGCCTGCTCGATCGAGAGTTACGGCGCCGACGTGGCCGCGCTGCTGGCCGAGCTCGATCTGAAAGGCGCGATCCTGGTCGGTCACAGCCTCGGCTGCCGCGTCGTGCTGCAGGTCGCGGACCAGCAAGGCGAGCGGGTAGGCGGCCTGGTGCTGATCGACGGCAGCCGCATCGGCATGGGCGATCCGCAGACCGCCGGGCGCGTCATGCGCGAACAGATTCGCGCCACCGGTTACGGGGCGTTCGCCAGAAAGCTGTTCGAGGAGATGTTCGTCGCATCGAGCAGCGAACGGCTGAAAGCGGCGATCATCGAGCGTGCGCTCGAGCTCCCCGCCGCGATCGGCAGCGCCCTGTTTCCGCGCATGGTCGCCTGGGACGCGGCCAACATGGAGCGCGCGCTCGCGGGCGTACGCGTGCCGATGCTCGTCATTCAGAGCAGCTACCTCAACGCCCAGCGTATCAGGGTGGCGCTTGCCCCCGGCGACACGACGCCCTGGCTCGACCTGGTGCGACGCCAGGCGCCCGCGGCGCGGGTCGAGATCGTGCCCGGCGTCGGGCACTTCCCGCAACTCGAGGCGGCGGATAAGGTCAACCGGCTTATCGCGGACTTCGCTCAGCAGCAGCGCCGATAGCGCTGCTTGCAGATTTTCAGCACCTCGTCGGGATCGCGCTTCCACCAGTTCGCCGCCGAGAAGATTTCCACTTCCTGGAAGCCCCGGTAGCCGGCGCGCTCGAGCCAGAGGCGGATCTTTCGCAAGTCGACCACTCCGTCTCCCATCATGCCGCGGTCGAGCAGGAGGTCGGTGGTAGGCACGAGCCAGTCGCAGATGTGGTGCGCGAAGATGCGCCTGCGGCCGGCGCGCCGGATCTGCGCCTCGAGCTTGGGATCCCACCAGACGTGATAGACGTCGACCGCCACGCCGAGCGCGCCGCTCGCGCGCGGATCGAGCGCGTCGCAAAGATCGAGCGCCTGCTCCAGCGTGTTGACGCAGGCGCGGTCCGCGGCCTGCATCGGGTGCAGCGGCTCGATGGCGAGCGGCACGCCGGCCTTGCGCGCATGCGGCAGGATCGCGGCGATGCCTTCCTTCACCTGCTCGCGCGCGCCGGACAGGTCCTTGGAACCCCCGGGAAGACCGCCCACCACGAGGATGAGGCATTCGGCCCCGAGCGCTTGGGCCTCGTCGATGGCGCGCAGATTGTCGGCGATGTTCGCCTTGCGCTGCTTCGCCGTGGCCGCGGGAAACATGCCGCCGCGGCACAGACCGGTCACCGTCAGGTCATGGGCGCGGATCGCGCGCGCCGCCTTCTCGACCCCCATGTCGTGCAGCAGGTCGCGCCAGGGCGCGATGCCGCGCACGCCGTGGCGCGCGCAACCCTCGATCGCCTGCGCGAGCCCCCACTTGCCGCGCGTGGTGGCGGTGTTGAGCGACAACTTCGCCGGGTCAGGCGACGCCATGGACCGCGAGCAGCTGTTTCATGCGCCGGCAGGCGAGCTCCGGGTCGGCGAGCAGCCCGGCGGCGTCGGCCAGCCGGAACAGCTCGGCGAGGTGCACGACGTGGCGCGCGCTTTGCTGTCCGCCGACCATGACGAAATGATCCTGGTGCCCGTTCAGCCACGCCATGAACACCACGCCGGTCTTGTAAAAGCGCGTCGGCGCGCGAAAGATGTGGCGCGACAGCGGCACGGTCGGCGCGAGCAGCTCGTGGTAGGTTGCACGGTCGTGCGTGGCGAGCGCGCCGAGCGCGGCCGAGGCCGCCGGCGCGATGGCGTCGAAGATGCCGAGCAGCGCGTCCGAGTGCCCGCTCGCGTCGCCTTCGATCAGCTCGGCAAAATTGAAATCGTCGCCCGTGTACATGCGTACGCCCCGCGGCAGCCGGCGGCGCATGGCGACCTCCTTGTCCTTGTCGAGCAGCGAGATCTTGATGCCGTCGACCTTGGACTGGTTTCTGGCTATCACGTCCAGGCAGACGTCCATCGCCGCCGAGTGGTCTTTGCTCCCCCAGTAGCCCTCGAGCGCCGGATCGAACATCTCGCCCAGCCAGTGAATGATCACGGGCTCCTTCACCTGCGACAGGATGCGGTCGTAGACCCTGCCGTAGTCCTCGGGGGAACGGGCGCAGGCCGCGAGCGCCCGGCTCGCCATCAAGATGATCCGCCCGCCGAGCCTCTCGATCGCCGCGCATTGCTCCTCGTAGGCCGCGATCACCTCGTCGATCCCTGCGGCTCCGGTGAGATGGTCGGTTCCCGCGCCCGAAGCGACGAACGCTCCGGGCACCTCCCGCGCCGCGTCGACCGACCTGCGGATCAGCTCGAGCGAGCTCGCCCAGTCCAGGCCCATGCCGCGCTGCGCCGTGTCCATGGCCTCCGCGACCCCGAAGCCCCAAGACCACAGGTGGCGGCGATACGCGATGGTCGCGTCCCAATCGATCGCCGCCTCGAGCCAGGGCTCCCTGCCCGAGAACGGATCCGCCACGACGTGCGCGGCGGCCAGGGCCTTGCGCGTGAACGGCCGTACGGGGCGCGCGAACCGGCGCGGCTCGCGCACCGCGCAGTCCTCCAGCCTGCCGCCCGCGGCCGGAAGCTTGATGGTCAGAATGGTGTCCCGTTTCACGGCTTGAGCTCCCCGACGTCCAGCCATTTGCGGCTCTTCCAGCTCTTCAGGCCCAGCTCGGCGAGCTGCACACCCTTGGCGCCCTCGAGCAGGCCCCAGCGAAAGTCGCCCTCGCCCGCCACGTGCCTGAGGAACAGCTCCCACTGCGCCTTGAAGGCATTGTCGAAGGCGACGTTGTCGGGCACCTCCTGCCAGCCCTGGTAGAAGTCGATCGGCTGCGGGATATCCGGGTTCCACACGGGCTTGGGCGTGTTGACCCGTGCCTGCGTGAAGCAGCGGCGCAAACCCGCCACCGCGGAGCCGTGCGTGCCGTCGACCTGCAGCGTGAGCAGGTCGTCGCGCCGCACGCGCACGCACCAGGAGCTGTTGAAATGCGCGATCACGCCGCCCTCGAGCTCGAAGGTGGCGTAGGCCGCATCGTCCGCCGTCGCCTTGTATTTCCTGCCGTTCTCGTCCCAGCGCTGCGGGACGTGCGTTGCGCCGAGGCACGACACGGCCTTCACCGCGCCGAACAGGTTGTCGAGCACGTAGCGCCAGTGGCACAGCATGTCGAGGATGATGCCCCCGCCGTCAGCCTTCCGGTAGTTCCACGACGGACGCTGCGCCGGCTGCCAGTCGCCCTCGAACACCCAGTAGCCGAACTCGCCGCGCACCGAGAGGATCTTTCCGAAGAATCCCGTGTCGCGCAGCATCTTGAGCTTGAGCAGGCCCGGCAGCCATAGCTTGTCCTGCACCACCCCGTGCCTGATGCCGGCCTTCTTCGCAGCCTTGTACAGATCGACGGCCTCGGCGAGCGAGGTGGCCACCGGCTTTTCGCAGTACACGTCCTTCCCGGCGGCGATTGCGCGCTTGAGCAGCCGCGGGCGCAGCTGCGTCGAGGCGGCATCGAAGAACACAGTGTCGTTCGGATCCTCGAGCGCTTTTTCCAGGCTGGTGCTCCAGCGCTTCAGGCCGTGCGCCGCGGCGAGCGCCTCGAGCTTCGCCGCGCTGCGGCCGACGAGGATCGGGTCGGGCATGAGGCGCGTGCCGTCCTTCAGCGCAACGCCACCCTGCTTGCGGATCTCGAGGATCGATCGCACCAAGTGCTGGTTGGTGCCCATGCGACCGGTGACGCCGTTCATGATGATGCCGATGCGCTTCTGTTTCATGGATTCATCTCCCTCATTTCCTTCCACTCCGGTAGCGCGCCGCTGGCGAATCCGGCGCAGGCGAGCGACCCGGTCGCGATCATGCCGTCGCGGATCGACAAGCGCACCGCGCCATGGCTCTTCTCGTACAGATCGGGGTGCGCGGCGAGGAAGGCCTCCTGCTCGCGCGGCGGCAGGCCCGCCATGCCGTTTACGTAATGATGTCCGTTTCTCTCGACGTGCCGGATGCCGAGCAGCGACACGAGCGCCAGGTCCTGCTGCAGCGCGAGCCCCGCCTGCACGGTGAGGTCTTCGGCGCTCATGAAATAGCGCTCGCTCTTCCCTTCTTCGTTCCACCTCGCGCAGTGGGCGCGGTTGAGGATCGACTTGTACAGGCCCTTGCAGGTCTTCGACGACACTCCTGTATAGCCGAGCGCGCGCGCCTTCGGAAACGCCTCCAGCGAATCGTCGGATTCGTCGATGATCACCGGGACCTCGGCGGCGAGCGCGGAGATGTCCTGCGCCAGCGCGCTGGCGCGCTTGATCGGTTGCTCGATGAACATGACGCTCTGCGCGAGGCGCCTCAGCCGCGCCTCGCCCTTGACCCGGCGCCACAACGCGAGCGCGCCTTCGACGTCCTCGTACTGCTCGTTGCCGTCGAGGGTCGCGTGGTATGACCCTGGAATGCGGTCCAGCACCGCTGCGATCTCGCACAGCCGCTCGACGTCGGCCGCAACGTCGCCTCCGACCTTCAGCTTGAAGTAGCGCTGCCCGTAGCGCTCGATGACTTCCTCGAGCGTTTCGGGCAGCCCGTCGCCGACGCGCCGCGCGCCGGTGATCGGGTCGAGCAGTCCCACGGTATGACGCGCTGCGATCCGCGGCGCGAACGCCAGCCGGGCGAGAAAGTCATCGATGTCGAATTGCGCGAGCTCGATTCCGGCGAGGTTGCGTCGCATCGCGTCGTAGAACGACACACCGAGCGCGCGGCACAGGGCGTCGAGCAGCGCGCGATCGACGAGCGCCGGGCCGAAGCCCGCCACCAGGCCGTTCCAGCCGCGTCGCACGCCCGCGGCGAGTTGCGGCGCGTATTGCCTGCGCCAGTGGCCGAAAGCGGTGTCGGGGCCGGCTGCAAGGTAGGC
>JBAUTZ010000087.1:0-14803 GCA_049582445.1 Burkholderiales bacterium | reverse complement strand
CTCCAGCAGCGCTTCGCCGGGCGCGAGAATGTCGGCCACCTGGCGCGCGAGCGTGCGCGCGAACAGGGTGCCCATTTCGGGCGCGGTGACGAAGTCGCCGGCGGCGCCGAGCTTTGCCGCGCCGCCTGCGTAATAGCCCAGCCCGGGCTCGTACAAGACGAGCTCCATGTATCGCGCGAAGCTGATCCAGTTGCCATGGGCGGTAAGTTCGGCGCCGATGCGCCCGAGCAGGGCGCGGCTGACGGCGAGCGCCTCGGGACCGGGCTCGGGCAGGGCTGCGTTCATGGCCGGGCTAGCCTACCCGGTCCGCTAGAATTCGCAACGTGATGGACGAATCCCTCGGCGGAAAAGTGGCGCTGGTCACCGGCGGTGCGCGGCGCATCGGCGCGGCGATCGTGCGCCGGCTGCACGCCGCGGGCGCGAATATCGCGCTGCATTACCGGGGCTCGGAGGCTGCGGCGGAATCGCTCGAGGCGGAGCTGAACGCCGCGCGCGCGCAGAGCTGCTCGCGCCTGCACGCCGACCTGCTGCAAGCGGGCGCGGCGGAAGCGCTGATCGCGGAGGTAGTGCGCCGGTTCGGCCGGCTAGACGTGTTGGTGAACAACGCGTCCACCTTCTACGTCACGCGCCTCGGGCGGATCGAAGCGCGGCAGTGGGACGAGCTGATCGGCTCGAACCTCAAGGCGCCGCTGTTCCTCGCCCAGGCGGCAGCGCCGCACCTGAAGCAGGCCAGAGGCGCGATCGTGAACGTCACCGACATCCACGCCGAGCGTCCGCTCAGGAATTTCGTGGTCTACGGCATCGCCAAGGCCGGCCTCGCGGCGATGACCCGCTCGCTCGCGGTGGAGCTCGGTCCCGAGGTGCGGGTGAACGCGGTGGCGCCGGGCGCGATCGCCTGGCCCGAGGACGACAAGCTCGAGAACGTGGAGCGCAAGCGCATCGTTGCCACCACGCCGCTCGCTCGCATCGGCGAGCCGGCCGACATCGCCCAGGCGGTACACTTTCTGGTCGTGGCGCCCTTTGTCACCGGGCAGACGGTGGTGGTGGACGGCGGGCGCTCGATCTACCTCTGATCCCGCACGCCATGAGCGATACGCGCCGCCAGCAATACGAGCAGAACAAGCTTGCCAAGCGCTTGCGCCGCCACGTGGGCGCGGCGATCGCCGACTTCAACCTCATCGAGCGCGGCGACCGCGTGATGGTGTGCCTGTCCGGCGGCAAGGACAGCTACGGCATGCTCGACATGCTGCTCGGCCTGCGCGACAAGTCGCCGGTCGAATTCGAAATCGTCGCGGTCAACCTCGACCAGAAGCAGCCCGGGTTTCCAGCGCGCGTGCTGCCGGACTACCTTGCGGCGCGCGGCGTTTCCTTCAGGATCGTCGAGCAGGATACCTACTCGGTGGTGAAGCGCCTGATCCCCGAGGGCCAGACCATGTGCGCGCTGTGCTCGCGCCTGCGCCGCGGCGTGCTGTACCGGGTCGCAGGCGAGCTGGGCGCCACCAAGATCGCGCTCGGCCACCACCGCGACGACATCCTCGCCACGTTCTTCCTGAACCTGTTCTACGCGGGCAAGCTGAAGGCCATGCCGCCCAAGCTGGTGTCGGACGATGGCAAGCATGTCGTCATCCGGCCGCTGGCCTACGCGCGCGAAGACGACCTCGCCGCCTACGCGCAGGCGAAGGGCTTTCCGATCATCCCCTGCACCCTGTGCGGCTCGCAGGAGAACCTGCAGCGCAAAGTGGTCCGGCAGATGCTCGCCGAATGGGAGAAACGCCACCCCGGCCGCGTTGAATCGATCATGCGTGCGCTGTCGGAGGTGCAGGCTTCGCACCTGATGGACCGCCGGCTGTTCGACTTCGCGGGACTCAGGCCGACCGGGGTCGCGGATCCGGAGGGCGATACCGCATTCGATCCGCAAATCTACGGCGAGCCGCGCTTCGCCGAGATTTCGGTTTCCTGAGGCCCGCGCCCGGCCCGCTCGAGGAGAACGTCGTGACCACGACCCCGATGTACTGGAAGGAAATCACCGTCAACTGGGGCGAATCCGACCCCTTCGGCCTCGTCTATTACCCGCGCATCGTCGCCTGGTTCAACGACGCTGAGCATGACTTCTTCCGGACCATCGGCTTCCCGATCGACCAGATGATCAAGAACGACCGCACGACGTTCGTGATGGGCGAAATCCACTTCCGCTTCATCGGACCGGCGGCCTACGGTGACCGCGTCGCCACCTCGGTCTCGCTGGCGAAGCTCGGCGAACGCACGCTGCACTGGAACTGCAAGGCGATCAACGCGGTCACCGGGGCCTTGGTTACCGAGGGAAAGGCGACGCGCGTCTACGCGCGCATCAACGAAGACGGGACGCTGAACTCCGCGGTGATCCCGGAGAAGATGCGCAAGGCGCTTACCGGCACCGGGATGCTTAGCCACCTCAGTCAGGACATCGAGAAGGACCCGGAGTACCGGCACCGGCCGGCCAAGCCCTGACCGGGCGCTAGTCTTTTGCCTCGACGAGCGTTTTGGACTCCGCGAACACGTAGGCGAATCCGATTCCCGCGAGAACAGCGGAGCTCTGCTTCACCAGGGGGCTGTCCTCGAATACCGCGCCGTGCAGGTCGTAGATGCGCACGAACGCGCTCACCCAGATCGTCTCGAAGCGCTTGTTCAGGCTCGCCGTGAACTGCGTGCCGCCATAGCCGGCGCTCGCCTCGTAGGGCGGGCGGCCCGGCGCCGCGTACTGCGGATCGACCTGGTAGTAGTACGCGTTGTAGCGACTGTCGGTGAACAAGGGCCCGCCTTGGACTCCGAAGCGCCAGCCGCCGCCCGGGCCGGCATCGCGCATGAACCAGTCGATGACTGGATTGAACACCACGCCGATATCGCGCGGTCGCAGGGAGTCGAACGCGAATGCCGCACGTACCGGCAGCTGCAGCGTGAGCTCGTGGGTGTCGGCGGAGTTGCGCCATAGTGCGATGCGCAGCACCGGGCCGATCTCGAGGGTCGGGGCCAGGTCCGGCATCCCGCGGCGCGCGTCGCTCTGGTCACTCGGCGCGGGCTGACTCGCGTTCAAAGACAGGTCGAACTCGGCGCGGTTCTTTTCGAACAGCAGCAGCGAAGCGAGTCCGCGGCGGTCGTCCATGCGCAACAGCGTGCCGCGGTATCGCAGGTAGGGCAGGGGGTAGAGATAGTTGCGCGACTGGTCCGAGCCGCGGTAATCGGGCAGGCGCAGGGCATAGGCGCCCAGACCCGCTTCCCAGAGCGGCAGGTCCCCGGCGAGCGCGGAAGTCGCGCCCGACACGGCCACGGCGAGCAGGCACGCGCGCGCAAGGTTTTTTCGCATGCTGCCGCAGCGTACCCGGTTCCCACACGGCCTGCGATTGTCAAACTGAATTTGACATGCTAATCTTGCGGTGCATTGCAAACCCAGATGAACTGCGCGGAAAAACTGGTCGAGATGTTCGGCAGCCAAGCCGAGTTGGCGCGGGCTTTTCAGCTCGACCGGGCCGTGGTCAACAACTGGGTGAAGTCGGGCTATGTGCCGGCCCGCTGGGCGACCGAAGTCGAGCGCCTGACCCAGGGCCGCATCAGCGCGGTCGACGTCCTTACCGAAGCGAGCGCCAAAAAGCCGGTGCGCGTGAAATCGCGCCCCGACGACGCGCCGTTCGGCATCCTGTCGGAGAGTGATCCCATGAACCAGTACGCACCTTCGAAGCGCATCCATTCCTTTCACCCGCCGCAGCGAACGCTCATGGGCCCCGGGCCGACCGAGATCCATCCGCGCGTGCTGACCACCATGAGCCAGCCGGCGATCGGTTACCTCGATCCGATCTTCGTCGAGATGATGGAGGAGCTGAAGTCGCTCCTGCGCTACGTCTACCAAACCAAGAACCCGCTCACCTTCCCGATCTCCGGGCCCGGCTCGGTCGGAATGGAGTATTGCTTCGTCAACATGGTTGCGCCGGGCGACAAGGTGATCGTGTGCATCAACGGCGTTTTCGGCGGCCGGATGCTGGAGAACGTGATCCGTTGCGGCGGCGTACCGGTCGTGATCGAGGACAAGTGGGGCGAGCCGGTCGACCCGCAGAAGGTCGAGGACGCGCTGAAGAAGAACAAGGACGCGAAGATCGTTGCCTTCGTGCATGCCGAGACTTCGACCGGCTGCCAGTCGGATGCGCAGGAGATCACCCGCGTCGCGCACAAGCACGGCGCGCTGGTCATTGTCGACGCGGTCACGTCGCTCGGCGGAACGCCGGTGCGCGTCGACGAGTGGGAGATCGACGCCATCTACTCGGCGAGCCAGAAATGCCTGTCGTGCACGCCGGGGCTGTCGCCGGTGTCGTTCTCCGAGCGCGTGGTCGAGCGCGTCAAGGCGCGCAAGGACAAGATCCACAGCTGGTTCATGGACATGAACCTGCTGCTCGGCTACTGGGGCGCGACCACCCGCACTTATCACCACACGGCACCGACCAACTCGCTGTTCGCGCTGCACGAGGCACTGCTGCTGATCCGCGAGGAGGGGCTGGAAAACTGCTGGGCGCGGCACCACCGCCACCACGTCGCGCTGAAGGCGGGACTTGAGGCGATGGGGCTGAAGTACCTGGTTAAGGAAGAGCACCAGCTGCCGCAGATGAACGCTGTGCTCTGTCCGGAGGGCGTGAACGAGGCAGAGGTGAGAAAGACGCTGCTAAACGAGTTCAGCATCGAAATCGGCGCGGGCCTTGGCCCGCTTGCGGGCAAGATCTGGCGCTTCGGCTTGATGGGCTACTCCTGCCGCCCCGACAACGTGATGCTGTGCCTTTCCGCGCTCGGGTCGGTGCTCGAAGACATGGGGCTGCCGGTCCACGTCGGCGACGCCGAAGCCGCGGCGCACGGCGCCTACGCCAGCATGCACGCTAAGGATGCTCAGCGCAAAAAGCGGGTGGCGCAGGCGGCCTAGCGACGCTACGCGCTGCGTGAGCGGCTGATGGATACGCTCACGCACGCGCTCTCGGGTGCGCTGCTGGCTCGTGCCACTGCGCTAAGCGCGCCTGGCCCGGGCGAGCTCTCGCCGCGCGCGCGCCTGGCGGCAGGATTCCTGAGCTGCGCATTTCCGGACATGGATTTCGTCGCCGGTTTCGCGGGGCCGGTCGAGTATCTGCTCAACCACCGCGGCGTCACGCACTCCGTGCTGCTCGCGCCGCTATGGGCAATCCTCCTCGCGTGGCTGCTCGCGAAGCTCACGCGCGACACGCGCGGATGGAAGCCATGGTTCGGCGTTTGCGCGCTCGGCATCTATACGCACATCGCGGGCGACGTGATCACCAGCTACGGTACGATGGTGTTCGCGCCGCTGTCGGACTGGCGAGCCGCGCTCGGCACGACGTTCATCATCGACCTGTGGTTCACGGGCATCATCGTCGCAGGACTCGCGGCATCGTATCTTCGGCCGAGTACCCGTCTGCCCGCCGTCGCGGCGAGCATCATGCTCGCCGGCTACGTCGGCGTGCAGGCGGTGCTGAAGCATCGGGCCGAGCAGTTCGGCGAGCGCTTTGCGGTCGCGCAGCATATCGTCGACGCCAGCATCGAGGCGCAGCCGCGGCCGGTCTCGCCCTTCAACTGGACGGTATTCGTGAGCGACGCCGAAACGCATCGATACGCTCACGTAAACCTGCTGCGCAGCGAGGCGCGCCGCGCGCGCCCCGACGACGGCCTGATCGCGCAGCTAGACGAGGCTTACCGGCCGCTGGATGACGCGCACTGGCAGTCTCGCCCGCGCTACGGCGTCGACCCCGCAACCGCGGCGCTGGCACGCTCCGCCTGGGCGTCGCCGGCACTCGCCTTTTTTCGCTGGTTCGCGGACCGGCCGGCCTTCGACGGCATGACGGCCGGCTCGACCTGCGTGTGGTTCGTCGACCTTCGCTTCGACAGCCCGGGGAGAGGCTGGATGCCGTTTCGCTTCGGCGCGTGCCGGGAATCACCCGCATCCCCGTGGCACGCCTATCGGCGGGTCGGTGATGCGGGTCGCGCTGCGTTGCGCTGATGGGGCGCTCAGCTGCCCAGGTGCACCTGGTACTTGGCCCCGTCTGAGAAGGTGCACACGCCGGCGCCTTGGCGCGGGCTGGCCATCTGGTAGTCGCAGCTCATGAACATGCCGCTCCGGCTGTAGGCGCTTGCGACCCCCCGGCGCTCGTCATTCGACACCCGCGTCGCCTCGCCGATCAGGGTTTCGCCGCGGTAATTGAGCTGAAAGCGGCCTTTGCCGTTCATCATGTTGGTAACCGTGCCGGTCAGCATCCCGGTCTGCGTCGCGACTTCGTTCTCGGGATAGAGCCGGGCATTCAGCACCATGGGTAGCGGGCCGCTCGGAGCGGGCGCACTCGCCGCAACCGGCGCGACCGGGGCAACGCCGGGCGGGTAGACGTACCACGGCGCGCCGTCGGGACCGACCGGCAGCACATAGCAGGCAGCAAGCAGCATCGGGACAGTCAGCGCCATTGCAGCCGGGCGCAGGGTCTTCATATCGCCTCCTTGTCGTGATTGCAGCGAGCACGCGAAGCGCGTGTCCTGCCGCAGTCATGCTGGGCGCAAGGCGCTTATGGAAAGCTTACGGATTGCTTACGGATTGCTTAGAAGCGCTACGCGGCGGAGAGCCCGAGGCGCTGCCAGATCGTGGTCGTGAGGCCCGCCTGGTTGAGCGTATAGAAGTGCAGTCCGGGCGCCCCTGCCGCGAGCAGTTCGTCGCACAGCGCGGTCACGACTTCCAGGCCGAACTGGCGGATCGAAGCGCTGTCGTCGCGAAAGCTCTCGAGCTTGAATCGCATCCAGCGCGGGATTTCGGCACCGCAGGCATCGGAAAAGCGCGCCAGTTGCGAGAAATTTCCGATCGGCATGATGCCGGGGACGATCGGCACCCGGACGCCGCCCGCCTCGCAATCCTCGACGAAGCGGAAATAGGCGTCGGCGTTGTAGAAGTATTGGGTAATGGCGGAGTTCGCGCCGGCATCGACCTTCTGCTTGAAATAGCGGATCTCATCCGCGGCATTGCGCGTTTGCGGGTGGTACTCCGGATAGCAGGCCACGTCGATCTCGAACCAGCTGCCCGTTTCCTGGCGGATGAATGCGACGAGCTCGTTCGCGTGGCGCAGCTCGCCAGAGGACGCGAGACCCGAGGGCAAGTCGCCGCGCAGCGCCACGATGTGGCGGATGCCGTGTTGCCGGTAGAGATCGAGCTGCGCAGCGATCTCGGCGCGCGAAGACGCGACGCAGGAAAGGTGCGGCGCCGCCTCGTGGCCGGCTGCGCGGATATCGAGCACCGTCTCGAGCGTGCCTTCGCGCGTCGAGCCGCCCGCGCCGTAGGTCACCGAGAAAAAGCGGGGCTTGAGCTGCGCCAGCTGCAGCCAGGTGGTGCGCAGCTTCTGCTTTCCCTCCGGCGTCTTGGGCGGGAAGAACTCGAAGCTGAATACCCGATCCGCCGCCTGCGTCACCGCTTTCCGTCCACGAAGGGCTTTAGCGCGGCGTAGATAGCCCGGTTGGCGGGCGCCGGCAGTCCGAGCTCCGCGGCCATGCGCGCAACTGCGCCCGCGAGCCATGGCGCCTCCAGCCGGCCGCCCGCGTCCAGGTCACCGTGCATCGAGGAGGTCATTTCCGCGGGAAGACTGTCCACCATCCTAAGCGTCGCCGCCACCAGATCGTCCGCGAGGGCGACGCCGCGGCGCCTTCCGACCTGGCAGGTCTCCTGCATCGCCGCTTCGAGCAGCCACCGCAGGTCTGCGTCGGCGCGCACCACGCCGATGCGCGAGCGCGATACGGTGGTGGTGCCGCTCAACGCGACGAGCAGCACGAACTTTTCCCATAGCACGCGCACGATGTCGTCGGTGAGCTCGGCATGGATGCCCGCCTTGACGCACGCGGCATGAAATGCCGCCGCGGCGGCCCTCTGAGAGGGCCTTACGGCGCCGAACCGCAGCCGTGCCATCTGCCCGGTCTGAACGATGATGCCGGGCTCGCCGATGCGCGCCGCGATGTACGCCGCGCCCCCCATCACGCGCTCAGTGCCGAGCACCTTGCCGATGCGCTCGATCGACTCGACGCCGTTCTGGAACGGGATCACGATGCCGCCATCGGCAACGACGGGCCGGATGCGTTCGGCCGCGCTTTCGGTGTCCCAGAGCTTCACCGCGAACAGCACCACGTCCGCTGTGCCGGCCGCCGAGGGGTCGTCGACGGACTTCACCTTGAGCGTCTCGTCGCCCGCGGGCGTCCTGAGCGTCAGGCCATTCGCTCGCAGCGCCTCGAAGTGCCGGCCGCGAGCGATGAACGTCACATCGTTTCCCGCGCGCGCCAGCTGGCCGCCGAAGTAGCCGCCGACGCCGCCCGCGCCCATCACCGCAATGCGCATGGGACCTCCCTCAGTAGCGGTAATGCTCCGACTTGTAGGGTCCGTTCTTCGGCACACCGATGTACGCGGCCTGCTCCTCGGTCAGCTCGGTGAGCTCGGCGTTGAGCACTGATAGCTGCAGGCGCGCGACCTTCTCGTCGAGCGCCTTGGGCAGCATGTACACGCCGAGCGCATATTCGCTGGTCCGGGTGTAGAGCTCGATTTGCGCCAGCACCTGGTTGGCGAACGACGAGCTCATGACGTACGAGGGATGGCCCGTGGCGCAGCCGAGATTCACCAGCCTCCCCTCGGCGAGCAGGATGATGCGCTTGCCGTCGGGAAAGATGACGTGGTCGACCTGCGGCTTGATGTTGTCCCACTTGTAGCCCTTCAGCGCGGCGACCTCGATTTCGTTGTCGAAGTGGCCGATGTTGCACACGATGGCGTTGTTTTTCATCGCCTTCATGTGCGCGTGGGTGATGACGTGCAGATTGCCCGTGGCCGTCACGAAGATGTCCGCCTTGTCCGCCGCGTAGTCCATGGTGACGACGCGGAAGCCCTCCATTGCCGCCTGCAGGGCGCAGATCGGATCGATCTCGGTGACCCAGACCTGCGCCTGCAGGCCTCGCAATGCCTGCGCCGAGCCCTTGCCCACCTCGCCGTAGCCCGCGACGACCGCGATCTTCCCCGCCACCATGACGTCGGTCGCGCGCTTGATGCCGTCGACCAGCGACTCACGGCAGCCATAGATGTTGTCGAACTTCGATTTGGTGACCGAGTCGTTGACGTTGATCGCCGGGAACAGGAGCCGTCCTTCCTTGTGCATCTGGTAAAGGCGGTGCACGCCGGTGGTGGTCTCTTCGGTCACGCCCTTGATGTCCTTGCCGAGCGCCGAGTAAAAGTCCGGCCGCGCGGCAAGGCGCTTCTTGATCGAGTTGAAGAGAGAAGTTTCCTCTTCGCTTCCCGGCTTCGCGAGCGCCGAGGGATCCTTCTCCGCGCGCTTGCCGAGGTGGACGAGCAACGTCGCGTCGCCCCCGTCGTCGAGGATCATGTTCGGGCCCTTGCCGCCGCCGAACTCGAATATGCGGTGGGTGTACTCCCAATACTCGTCGAGCGATTCCCCCTTGTAGGCGAAAACGGGCGTGCCGCCGGCGGCGATGGCGGCGGCCGCGTGGTCCTGGGTGGAAAAGATGTTGCACGAGGCCCAGCGCACTTCGGCGCCGAGTGCCTTGAGCGTCTCGATCAGCACCGCCGTCTGGATGGTCATGTGCAGCGAACCGGCGATGCGTGCGCCCTTGAGCGGCTGCTTCGCGGCGAATTCCCTGCGAATCGCCATCAGCGCGGGCATTTCGGACTCGGCGATCGCGATCTCTTTGCGGCCCCAGTCTGCGAGCGACAGGTCAGCCACGCGATAGTCGGTGAACTTGGCATTGGGTGCATTCATATTTCGATCTCCAAAAAGCAAAGCGCCCGCATCGTTTCCGATGCGAGCGCCGTTTGATTGAGCTGAGCCTGGTCCCCTACACGGGGATCGCAGCGCCCCTCAGCGGGGCAAATTATACCTACGCGGCCTGCTTGAGGGCCAGCGCCTTGTCGGTCGCTTCCCATGTGAACTCGGGCTCCTCGCGACCGAAATGGCCGTAGGCGGCCGTCTTCCTGTAAATCGGGCGCAGCAGGTTGAGCGAGGTGATGATCGCCTTGGGGCGCAGATCGAAAGTCGCTCCGATCAGCTTCGAGAGCGCTTCGTCGGACATCTTGCCCGTACCGTAAGTGGTGACCATGACCGAGACGGGCTTCGCCACCCCGATGGCATAGGCCACCTGCACCAGACATTTCGAGGCGAGGCCCGCGGCGACCACGTTTTTCGCCACGTAGCGGGCGGCATAGGCGGCCGAGCGGTCGACCTTCGAAGGATCCTTACCCGAGAACGCCCCGCCGCCGTGCGGCGCGGCGCCGCCGTAGGTGTCGACGATGATCTTGCGCCCGGTAAGGCCGCAGTCGCCGTGCGGTCCCCCGACCACGAAGCGCCCCGTCGGGTTTACCAGGTATTTCACCTCGCCCTTCACCAGCTCCTTGGGCAGCACCGGCTTGATGATCTCCTCGATCACCCCTTCCGAGAGCTGCTCGTGGGTGACTTCGGGCGCGTGCTGGGTGGACAGGACCACCGTGTCGATCGAATGAGGCCTGCCGTTGACGTAGCGGACCGTAACCTGCGATTTGGCGTCCGGTCGCAGCCAGGGCAGGCGCCCGTCACGGCGCAGCTCCGCCTGGCGTTCGACCAGGCGGTGCGAGAGATGGATCGCGAGCGGCATCAGCTGTGGCGTCTCGTCGCAGGCGTAGCCGAACATGAGGCCCTGGTCTCCCGCGCCCTGCTCGAGATCGAGTCCTTTGCCTTCGTCCACGCCCTGCGCGATATCGGGAGACTGCTTGTCGTAACACACCATCACGGCACATCCCTTGTAGTCGATGCCGTAAGCGGTGTTGTCGTAGCCGATTCCCTTGATCGTGTCCCGCGCGACCTGCTGGAAGTCGATGTCGGTTGCGCTGGTGGTGATTTCGCCCGCCATCACGACGAGGCCCGTCGTGACCAGCGTTTCCGCCGCGACGCGCGCCCGGGTGTCTTTCGCTAGAATCGCGTCGAGTACGGCATCCGAGATCTGGTCGGCGACCTTGTCCGGGTGCCCCTCGGACACGGATTCCGAAGTGAACAGGAACTCGCTCATCTCCTTCGCGCCTCGTTTGTTTGTGCCGCCGCGTTCGGGAATGCAGCGAGCTGGTTGCGAAAAGGTCGCAAGGATACCAAAGATTGCACGCTTCCCATAGACGCGCACGGCACCGGGCCGAGGCATGGCGCGTTGGGTAATGCGCATGCTCGCGGGCGTACCGCTGCCCGCGCTGCACGCGTTCGGAGCGTTTTTCGGCTGGCTGATCTACGTCCTCTCGCCGACCTACCGACGCCACCTTCGCGAGAACCTGGCGCAGGCCGGCTACGCCGACGCGGCGCTGCGCCGCGCGGTCATCGCCTCCACGGGAAGGATGATCGCCGAGTTGCCGGCGATCTGGATGCGTCCGCGGAAGGAGGTCCTGAGGCTTGTGAAATCGTTCGACCCGCAGGGCCTCATTGCCGCGGCGCGCGCGGCAGGCCGGGCGATCGTGTTTCTCACGCCGCACCAGGGCTGCTTCGAAGTGGTGGCCCAGGCCATCGCCGAGCAGGTGCCGATCACCATCATGTACCGGCCGCCGAAGCTCGGCTTCCTGGGCCCGCTGACGGTCGAGGGACGAGGCAAGCGCAACGTGCGCCTAGCCACCGCCGATCTGTCGGGCGTGCGCGAGATGCTCGCGGCACTGCGGCGCGGTGAGACGATCGGGATCCTTCCGGACCAGGTGCCCGGCGCCGGGGAAGGCGAGTGGGCGGAATTTTTCGGTCGGCCCGCCTATACGATGACGCTGGCGATGAAGCTGGCCAGACGTCCCGGCACCGTGGTGCTCATGATGTTCGGCGAAAGGTTACCGCGCGGCGAGGGCTACGCGATCCACGCCAAGCCCATGCCCGAGGCGCTGCCCGGCGAGAGCGACATGCGGCTGCTCAATCGCGCGCTCGAGGCGCAACTGCGCGACTGCCCTTCGCAGTACCTGTGGGGCTACAACCGCTACAAGCGCCCCCGCGGCGCGCCGGCGCAGGAGCGCAGCGCGTGAGCCGCGTCGCGATCGCTTTGCTGTGGCTGCTGCATTTTCTGCCGCTCGGAGCTTTAGCCGCGCTCGGCAACGGCCTCGGCATGCTCGTCTACCACGCTGCGCGCAGGCGTCGCCGCGTGGCCCTCGTCAATCTCCAAAACTGTTTTCCGCAGCTGCCGCCCGCCGAACGCAGGCGGCTCGCGCGCGCGCACTTCCGTGCGGTCACCCGCGCGTTCGTCGAGCACTCCATCCTGTGGTGGGCATCGCGCCGGCGCATCGAGCGGCTGGTCCGGCTGGAAGGCCTGGAGCACCTGCGCGCGCTCGGCAATTCGCCGATGATCCTGCTCGTCCCGCATTTCGTCGGCCTAGATGCGGGGGGCACCCGGCTCGCATGCGAGATCAATGCGGTGAGCATGTATTCAAGGCAGAAGGACCGATACGTGGAGGCTCTGCTGCATCACGGCCGGTCGCGATTCGGCGACCAGCTGCTGGTGTCGCGCCAGGACGGCATTCGAGCGGTGCTGCGCCCGCTGCGCGAGGGCCGGCCCCTGTACTACCTCCCCGACATGGATTACGGCAGGCGCGGTGCGCTGTTCGTGCCGTTCTTCGGTGTCGCGGCCGCAACCATGCCCGGGCTGTCGCGCATCGCCGCCGCCACCGGCGCCAAAGTGCTGCCCGTGGTCACGCGGATGCTTCCGGGCGGCGCGGGCTACGTCACCACGATCGAGGCCCCGTGGCGCGATTTCCCGAGCGACGACGTAGAGGCCGATACCCGCAGAATGAATGCGTACATCGAGAAGAAAGTGCTCGAAATGCCGGAGCAGTACTACTGGGTGCACAAGCGCTTCAAGACTCGACCGGAGGGCGAGGCGGGTTTTTACGCATAGAATCTCCGCCGTGTTCAGCAACCCTTCCGAGGAACAGATCCGCGCGCTGCTCGAGCGCGCGAAGACAATCGCCGTGGTCGGCCTCTCGCCCAAGCCGGAGCGCCCGAGCCATCGCATCGCGCGACGCCTGCAGGAGTGGGGCTATCGGATCTTCCCTATACGGCCGGGCATCACCGAGGTGCTTGGCGAGAAGGCCTATGCGCGGCTCGCCTTCCTTCCCGAGAAGCCGGACCTGGTGGACGTGTTTCGCGCCGCCGCGCAGGTCGGCGGGATCGTCGACGAGTGCATCGCGCTCGGGCTGCCGGCGATCTGGATCCAGCAGGGCATCGTCGACCAGGCGGCCGCCGAGCGCGCGCGCGCAGCGGGCATGTTCGTGGTGATGGACCGCTGCATCTCGGTTGAATACCGCAAGCTGATGGCTCACGTGTGATGCGGATTGCGTTCACTAAAATGCAGGGCGCGGGCAATGACTTCGTGGTGCTCGATGCGACGCGCGCGCCGTTTGCGCTCACGTCGGCCCAGCTGCGGCGCCTTGCCGACCGCCACTTCGGGATCGGTTGCGACCAGGTCCTGGTGGTGGAGAAAGCGCGCACCGCCGCCACCGACTTCCGATACCGCATCTTCAACGCGGACGGAGGCGAGGTCGAGCAATGCGGCAACGGCGCGCGCTGCTTCGTGCGATATGTACACGAGCACGGGCTGACCACGAAGCGCGCGATCCGGGTGGAGACGCTCGGAGGCGTAATCGTGCCGCGGCTCGAGGACGACGGCGAGGTGAGCGTCGACATGGGGCCGCCGGCCCCCGAGTCTCCCCTGGTGCAGCCGCTCGAGGTAGGCGGCGTGCGCCTCGAGCTCGCCATCCTGTCGATGGGCAACCCGCACGCGGTGCAGCTGGTCGCCGACCTGGACGCGGCCCCGGTGACCAGCCAGGGCCCGCTCATCGAGCACCATCCGCGATTTCCGAACCGCGTCAACGCAGGATACATGCAAGTGCTCGACCGGCACCGCATCGGGCTGCGGGTGTGGGAGCGCGGGGCGGGCGAAACGCTCGCCTGCGGCACGGGCGCCTGCGCGGCCGCGGTGTCCGGCGTGCTGCGTGGGCTCGTCGATTCGCCGGTGCGTGTCGAGGCGCGCGGCGGAACGTTGACCGTGAGTTGGGCGGGCGGCGACAATGCCGTCTGGATGAAAGGCCCTGCGCAAAGCGTATTTGAAGGTGTGCTCGAGCTCGAGGAAGATCAATGACTGGTGAAGACGTCGCGCAGTTCCTGAAGTCCCATCCGCAGTTTTTCGACCAGCACCCGGAGTTGCTGGAATCGATCTATGTGCCGCATCCGTACGGTGGACGGGCGATCCCGCTCGCCGAGCGCCAGACCATCACGTTGCGCGAGAAGGTGAGGCTGCTCGAGGGCAAGCTCTCCGAGCTCATCCGGTTCGGCGAGGAGAACGACGCCATCAGCGAAAAGGTGCACCGGCTTGCCGTGGCCCTTGCGGGCGCGCGCGACTTCCCGGCCCTGACGCAAGCGGTGTATTTCCATCTGCGCGAGGACTTCGCCGTGCCGCATGTCGCGCTGCGTGTCTGGGGCAAGGCCGTGCCGGCCGATTTTCTCGAGGCGCAGCCGGTCTCCGCGGAGCAGCGCCGCCATGCGGAGACCATGGGCGGACCGCAATGCGCGGCGCTCGCCGGCAACCCCTTCCTGCCGTGGTTCGGCGAGGTCGCCGAACACGTACGCTCGATGGCTCTGGTACCGCTGGGGCCGACCACGGTGTTCGGGCTGCTCGCGCTGGGCAGCGAAGACCCCGAGCGTTTCTTTCCCGAGATGGGCACGCTCTACCTACGCCGCATCGGCGAGTTGTGCGCCGGCGGCGTCGCGGCGCGGCTCTAGCG
>JBAUTZ010000086.1:0-2940 GCA_049582445.1 Burkholderiales bacterium | reverse complement strand
GTCGTGCGGGATCACGTAGCGCGACGAGCGGTCCTCGTAGTTGTGCACCGCGAAGCCCTGCTCGCCGGTGCCGCGCACCGCCTGGCGCGGCGCCTCGTTCGGCTCCAGGCCGCGCTCGGCGAGCTTGCGCATCAGATCGAAGGCGTGCACGTCGATCTTCGGGCGCCTTTCCTGCTCCTCGCCGCGCAGGTGCCGGTCGATGCCCTCGGCGGCGATCCAGCCCTGGCCGATCGCCGTGGTCAGCAGGTGCGGCCGGATCACGTCTCCGCCGGCGAAGAAGCCCGGCTTGCCGGCGACCTGGTAGTTCTTGTCGGTGCTCACCAGCCCCTTGCCGTTGTCGAAGCCTTCCAGCCCGGTGAAGTCCACCGCCTGGCCGATCGCCGAGACGACGAGATCCGCGGGGATCACCTCAGCCGTGCTCTCGTCCACCTTGACCTCGAGCTTCGGGCCGACGAACTTCGCCTGGCACTTGGCGATCTTCAGGCCGGTGGCGCGGCCGTCGGCGCCGCGCACGACCTCGACCGGCGCCCAGCCGTCGCGGATCACGATGCCTTCGGCGAGCGCGTGCTCGATCTCGTGCGGGTTGGCCTGCATCTTGTCGATCGCGAACACCGAGGTGAGGGTCACCTCGGCGCCCTGGCGTGCCGAGATTTCGGCCACGTCCTGCGCCTGCTTGCCGAGGATCACCGACTCGGGGTGGTCGGTGACGTGCGGGTGCTCGATGTGCCCGAGGCGCCGCGCCACCGTCGCGACGTCGATCGAGGTGTCGCCGCCGCCGACCACCACCACACGCTTGCCGACGTGCTTCATGCGCCCGTCGTTGAACGCGCGCAGGAACGCGGTCGCGGTGACGCAGTTCGGCGCTTCCGCGCCGGGCGCCGGCAGCGGCCGTCCGCCCTGCGCGCCCATGCCCATGAACACCGCGTCGAACTCGCTCTTCAGCTGCTCGAGCGTGACGTCGGTGCCGATGCGCGTCTTGAGCCGGGCCTTCACCCCGAGATCGAGGATGCGCGCGATCTCGGCGTCGAGCACCGCGCGCGGCGTGCGGAACCCGGGAATGCCGTAGCGCATCATGCCGCCCAGATGCTCGTGCTCGTCGAACACGGTGACTTCATGGCCCTTGAGCGCGAGCTGGTAGGCGCAGGACAGCCCCGCCGGCCCGCCGCCGATCACGGCCACCTTCTTGCCGGTGCTCACCGTCGGCTTGTTGAACTTGAGGCCGTGGGCGATCGCATACTCGCCGAGGAAGTGCTCGACCGAGTTGATACCGACGAAGTCCTCGACCTCGTTCCTGTTGCAACCCGACTCGCAGGGCGCCGGGCAGACGCGGCCCATCACCGAGGGGAAGGGATTGGCCTCGGTGAGCCGGCGCCAGGCGTACTCCTGCCAAGGCACGCCCGCGGGCGGCTTCTCGGTGCCGCGCACGATCGCGAGGTAGCCGCGGATGTCCTCGCCCGACGGGCAGCTCCCCTGGCAGGGCGGCGTGCTCTTCTGGTAGGTCGGGCACTTGAAGGTATGGCTCGCCTGGAAAATCTGCTCGGTCCAGGGACCGTGCCCGGAATCGCCCTCACGGTAGCGCCGGTAGTTGAGCTTCGTTTCCGCCGGCGGGGTCGCCTGTGTCATTGCCGTCCTCCTCTAGTGCTGCTCGCCGAGCCGGATCGCGTCGCCCACCAGCTGGTGCACGCCGCCCACCATGCTCATGTCGAATTGGTAATAGGGCATCACCTTCGTGAACTGCGCCTTGCAGATAGCGCAGATCGTCGCCATGAAGTTGACGCCGTGCTCGTCCACCACCTGCTTGAGCGCCTCCATCCTCGGCAGCGCGCCCTTGACGCGCAGGTCGATGAGCTCGTCGGTCAGCAGCCCGCCGCCTCCGCCGCAGCAGTAGGTGCCCTCATGGATCGTCTCGGGCGCCATGTCGTGGAAGTGGTTGCACGAGGCGCGGATGATGTCGCGCGGGATGACGAACTGACCGCGCGGCACGCCGCCCATGCCGGCGCCGCGCGCCACGTTGCACGAGTCGTGAAACGTCACCACGCGGTGGTCGTTCTTATCAGGATCGAGCCGGATCGCGCCGCGCCTGATCAGGTCCCAGGTCATCTCGCAGATGTGCTGCGGCACCGGGTAGCGCGGGTCGAGGAAGTCGAACGGCCCGATCAGCGTGTTCCAGAAGCTGTACGCGACGCGCCAGGCGTGGCCGCATTCGCCCACCACCAGGCGCTTGGCACCCAGTTCCAGCGCCGCCTCGCGCACGCGCATCGAAATCTTCTTCATCTGCTCGTAGCTGCCGATGAACAGGCCGAAGTTGCCCGCCTCCGAGGCGTGCGACGAGAGCGTCCAGCTGATGCCGGCAGCGTGGAACACCTTGGCGTAGCCGATCAGGCTGTAGACGTGCGGCTCGGCGAAGAAATCCGCCGAGGGGGTCACCAACAGCACCTCGGCGCCCTTCTGGTCGAGCGGCAGCTTGACGTCGAGGCCGGTTTCTTCCTTGATCTCTTCCTCGAGCGTCTCGAGCGTGTCGGCGAGCGCGCGCGGCGGCAGCCCGAGGTTGTTGCCGATCTTGTGCACCTTGCCGATGATCTCGTTGGTGTACTTCGTCCCCACGCCGATGGAGTTCATGATCTCCTTGGCGGCCATGGTGATCTCGGCGGTGTCGATGCCGTAGGGGCAGTACACCGAGCAGCGGCGGCACTCGGAGCACTGATTGAAGTACTTGTACCAGTCCTCGAGCACGGTCTCGGTCAGGTCCTCGGCGCCGACCAGCTTCGGGAAAAGCTTCCCTCCGAGCGTGAAGTAGCGCCGATAGACCTTGCGCAGCAGATCCTGGCGCGCCACCGGCATGTTCTTCGGATCGCCGGTGCCGAGGAAGTAATGGCACTTGTCGGTGCAGGCGCCGCAGTGCACGCAGGTGTCGAGAAATACCCGGAGCGAGCGGTACTT
>JBAUTZ010000085.1:0-7990 GCA_049582445.1 Burkholderiales bacterium | reverse complement strand
TCGTAGGCCTGCTCGAGGCCGGCCATGCGCGGCTCCAGGTAGCGCGCGAGGATGGTCGCCGTCATGGCGCGGAAGTTGATTCCCAGGTCCTCCAGGCGCGGACCGTCCGGCACGGACAGATCGGCGGTGACGCGCACCAGCAGCTCGTGCAGCACCAGCCGCCGCGGGCGAAACGCCACCAGCTCCTCGGCCTCCAGCCCGGTCAGGTCGGCGAGCTCCAGCGCGTCCTCCAATCCGCCGAACACGTTCTCCGGCCGATACAAGGTCAAGAGCGGGAGCAGCCGCCGCGGCACCGTCGATTCGATCCCGGGGTTCCACGGACCGAAGGGAGCGCCGCTCATCGCAGCTGCCGCCATGCGTCGACGAGGGCCACGCCCATCAGCGCCAGCGCAAGCACATAAAGCGGCCAGTCGAACGCGGACGGGCGGATGCTCGCGAGCGCCTGCGCGCTCCAATGCGGCGCGTGCAGCGCGTCGGCCATGAAGACATACAATGCGAGCAGCACGCCCGCGACGGCGGCCGCCCAGGCCGGCGGCGAGGGCCACGGCGCCCGCTCGCCCTTGGCGAACTGCGTCACCAGGGTCCCTCCGGCCGCCATCAGCGCGGCGATGCACACCGGCGCGAGCACCGGGCCCCACCACGGCAGCGGTATGAGGAACAGCACGTCCCAATCGAGCGGCGAGCGCGGCCAACCGCTCATCGGCGCGAGAAACAGGTAGTAGAAGATGTCCCACACGCCGAAGGCGAGCAGGAAATAGCCCAGGCGCGTGCGCCGCTCGCAACCCGCGAGCCAGGCCACGGCGCCGAGCATCACGAGCGTCGCCGCCTCGCGCGCCAGCTCGACGGGCGCGAGCCACGCCGGCGCCGGAAACGCCCCGGAAACGTGGGGATCGGCGCTGCCGAGCAGCGTGCGCAGATACGTCACCACCGCGGCCTCGAGCAGCGCCATGGCGATCGCATAGACCACGACGGCGCTCCAGCGGCCCGCTTCCTTCATGCGCGGTGCGCTACTTCAGCCGCTGCTTCTTGCTCTTGCGATCCGCCATGATCTTCGCGTAGCACTCCGCGCACACGCCGCGCTTGTTCTTCAGCCCCGGCAGCGTGCGGAAGGACGAGCGCGGCTTGGAGTGCTGCCCGTGATAGCAGTATTTCAGCGGACCGGTATCGGGCATCGTCTCCTCTCGCTCACACGACCCTGAAATTCTTGAACTGCCAGGGATCATCCACGTCCAGGTCCTCGGGAAACAGCAGCCCGCGGTCGACGAGCGGCGTCCAGTTGCTGTAGGCACCGACCAGCTCGCCCAGGTAAGGCCTGGCGATCTCCAGCACGCGCTCGAAGTCAATCTCGTCCGGATCGATCACGCCGCAGCGCGGGTTTTCCAGCGCCCAGACGAGAGCGGCGAGGATCGAGCACGACACCTGCAGCGTGGTGGCGTTGTTGTGCGGCGCGAGCCGCCGCGCCTCCTCGACCGACAGGCGCGAGCCGTACCAGTAGGCGCCCTTGGCGTGGCCCATGAGCAGCACTCCGAGCTCGTCTGTGCCCTCTTCGATGTCGTCCATCAGCACGCGCTGCCTCTCCTGCAGTTTCCAGTTCTTGCCGGCGAGCTCGTGCACCGAGCTGACCGCGTCGTCGCAAGGATGATAAGCATAGTGCACGGTAGGACGGTAGCGATCATGCTCGCCGTTCTTCACCGTCAGGTAATCGGCGATGGAGATCGATTCGCCATGGGTGATGAGAAAGCCGTGCATGGGGCCCTCGAGCGGCGTCCAGGTGCGCACCCGCGTCGAGGCGCCGGGCCGCTGCAGGTAGATGGCGCAGCCCGAGCCGAACTTGTGCCGCCGGCCGTCGGGCGGGAAATGCTTCTCGTGGCTGCCCCAGCCGAGCTCGGCCGGCTGGCAGCCCTCCCCGGTGAAGCCGTCCACCGACCAGGTGTTGACGAACTCGCCCCTGCGCTTGGCCGGAACGGCCTTTTGCGTGTCGCGCTCGGCGATGTGGATCACCTTGACGCCGAGCTTTTCCGCGAGCGCCGCCCATTGCTCGCGCGTGGCGGGCCGGGCCGCCTTGACTCGCGTGTCGCGCGCAATGTCGAGCAGCGCGCGCTTGACGAAGTGCGATACCAGCCCGGGATTCGCGCCGTGCGTCAGCACCGCGGTGGGTCCCTCCGGGTACTTCTCCCTGATCGCGAGTGCGGCCTCGCGCAGGGCGTAATTGGAGCGCTGCGAGGGCGAGAGCCGCCGGTCGACATAGCCTCCCGCCCATGGCTCAATGCAGGTGTCCAGGTACAGCGCGCCGCGCTTCTGGCACAGCTCGATCAGGTTCACGCTCGACACGTCGACCGAAACGTTGAGCAGGAAGTCGCCCGCTTCGAGCAGCGGCTCGAGCACCGCCCGGTAGTTTCCGCGGTTGAGCGGATTGGTCATGAATTTCACGCCGTAGCCC
This sequence comes from Burkholderiales bacterium, assembly GCA_049582445.1. Classification (GTDB taxonomy): domain Bacteria; phylum Pseudomonadota; class Gammaproteobacteria; order Burkholderiales; family SG8-39; genus DAHVFK01. The sequence continues at coordinate 5,550 of JBAUTZ010000085.1, read as the reverse complement.
GCCGCCTCCTTCGCGCCGCGCTCGTCGCCGGTGATGATCAGGATGTTCGAGCGCGCGACCTTCAGGTGCCGCAGGAGCAGCGGCAGTACGCCCTGGCCGACCGAGCCGAAGCCGACGAGAACGAGCTTGCCGGGCAATTTCGCATGCTTGGTCGCCGGGAGGGAGGGTGATTTTCTTTTCATGGGCGTGGCGGTCGGCTAGTTCAGGTCCAGTGCATAGCGCTTGAGCACCGACAGCGGCACGTGCTCCAGCACCTTCTCGTTGGTCGACTCGAGCACCACCTGCGGCGCGCAGCCGGCCTCCCAGGCCTCGCGCCAGCGCAGCACGTGCAGGCACCAGCGGTCGCCGGGACGGAGCCCGCGAAAACGCATGCCCGGATTCGGCGTCACCAGGTCGTTGCCGCGCGCCACGCTGAACTCGAGGAAGCCGGCGGTGACGCGCACGCACACCAGGTGCGCCACCCCCGCCTCGCCGTGCGTGGCGCAGCAGCCGTCGCGGAAATAGCCGGTGAGCGGCGCATAGCTGCACGCGATCAGCTCGCCGCCGAGCACGTTCTTTTCCCTGACGCCGGTCTGGCTCATGCCGCACGCTCGGCGATGTAGCGCTTCACCCGCTCGGCGTCGGCCGGGACCACGTCGACCCGCTGCGGCAGCTGCTCGAGGTTCTCGTAGCCCGGCGGCCGCTGCGGCTCGCGCCCGAGCGCTTCGCGGATCGTCGCGGCGAACTTGGCCGGCTGCGCCGTCTCCAGGCACACGAGCGGCACGCCCGCCTCGCGGTGCTCGAGGCCCACCTTGATGCCGTCGGCGGTATGCGTGTCGACCATTACCCGGTACTTGTCCCACATGCGGCGGATCGTGGCAAGCCGGTCGGCGTGCGTCGAGCAGCCCGACACGAAGCCCGTCCCGGCCACGTTGCGGAAGTGCGCCGAACCCGACAGGTCGAAGGCGCCCTGCTCGCCCAGCTGCCGCCACAGCTCGCGCACCTGCGCCGCATCGCGGCCGACGAGATCGAACACGTAGCGCTCGAAATTCGAGGCCTTGGAGATGTCCATCGATGGGCTGGAGGTCGCCTGCACCTCGCCCGGGCCGCGTACGCGGTAGCGGCCGCTGCGGAAGAACTCGTCCAGCACGTCGTTCTCGTTGGTGGCGAGGATCAGGCGCCTGATCGGCAGGCCCATCGAGCGTGCGACGTGCCCGGCGTAGATGTTGCCGAAGTTGCCTGAGGGGACCGCGAACGACACCTGCTCGGCGTCCGAGCGCGTGGCGGCGAAGTAGCCCTTGAAGTAATACACCACCTGCGCCGCGACGCGCGCCCAGTTGATCGAGTTCACCGTGCCGATGTGATGCCGTTCCTTGAACGCGGCGTCGGCGCTCACCGCCTTGACGATGTCCTGGCAGTCGTCGAATACGCCCTGCACCGCGAGGTTGAAGATGTTGGCGTCCTGCAACGCGTACATCTGGGCGGCTTGGAACGGCGTCATGCGGCCTTCGGGGGACAGCATGAAAACGCGGATGTTCGTCTTGCCCCGCAGCGCGTGCTCAGCCGCCGAGCCGGTGTCGCCCGAGGTCGCGCCCAGGATGTTGAGCCGCTCGCCGCGCCTGCCGAGCACGTACTCGAACAGGTTGCCGAGCAGCTGCATCGCCAGGTCCTTGAAGGCGAGCGTCGGGCCGTTGGAAAGCCCGAGCAGGTGCAGGCCCGGCTCGAGGGTGGCGAGCGGCGTGATCTCGTCGCTGCCGAACGCCTCGCGAGTGTAGGTGCGGTCGACGAGCCGCTTCAGGTCGGGTATGTCGTCCGCGAACAGGGAAAGCACCTCGAAGGCGAGCTGCCGGTAGCCGAGACCCCTCCAGGCCGCGAGGTCGGCGCGCGGGTAGCGCTCGGGGACGAACAGCCCACCGTCGGGCGCCAGGCCCTCGAGCAGGATGTCGGCGAAGCGCTGCGGCCCGGCTCCGCCGCGCGTGGAGACGTAGCGCACTACAGCAGCTCTTCGCAGCGGATCTTGGTTACCTTGCCGACCACGGTTTTCAGCCTTTCGATCCTCGCGAGCGCCGCGTTGACGTTCCTCTCCAGCGCAAGGTGCGTCAGCAGCACGATATCGACCTGCTTCTGGCCCTGGCCTGGCTCCTTCTGCACCATGGCGTCGATCGAGATCGAGCCCTGCGCGAGGATGCGCGTGATGTCGGCGAGCACGCCAGGCCGGTCGAGCACTCGCATGCGGAAGTAGTAAGAGGTCTCCACCTCGCCGATCGGCAGGATGCGCGTATGGGCCAGGCGGTCGGGCTGGAACGCGAGGTGCGGCACGCGGTTGCCGGGGTCGGCGGTGATCAGCCGCGTGACGTCGATCAGGTCGGCCACGACAGCGCTCGCGGTCGGTTGGCTGCCGGCGCCGGCGCCGTAGTACAGGGTCGGCCCGACCGCGTCGCCCTTCACCAGAATCGCGTTCATTACGCCCTCGACGTTGGCGATGAGCCGCCGCGCCGGCACCAGGGTCGGGTGAACCCGCAACTCGATGCCCTGAGCCACCCGCTTGGTGATTCCGAGCAGCTTGATGCGGTAGCCGAGCTCCTCCGCGTACGCGATGTCCTCGCGCGTGAGCTTCGAGATGCCCTCCGTGTAAGCCTTCCTGAACTGCATCGGCGTGCCGAAGGCGAGCGCCGACAGGATGGTCAGCTTGTGCGCCGCGTCGACCCCCTCGATGTCGAAGGTGGGATCGGATTCGGCGTAGCCCAGGCGCTGCGCCTCGCGCAGCACCTCGGCGAAGCCCAGGCCCTTGTCGCGCATCTCCGACAGGATGAAGTTAGAGGTGCCGTTGATGATCCCGGCGATCCACTCGATACGGTTGGCGCTCAGGCCCTCGCGCAGCGCCTTGATGATCGGGATGCCGCCGCCCACCGCGGCCTCGAAGGCGACCATCACCTTGCGCTTCTGCGCGGCGGCGAAAATCTCGTTGCCGTGCGTCGCGAGCAGCGCCTTGTTGGCGGTCACCACGTGCTTGCCGTGCGCGATCGCGTCGAGCACCAGTTCCTTGGCGACGGTGTAGCCGCCGATCAGCTCGATCACGATGTCGATGTCGGGGGCGCGGGTCACGTCATGCGCATCGGCCGTTACTTTCGCCTTCGACTTTACGATCGAGCGCGCGCGGGCGAGCGCCTTGTCGGCGACCCGCGTGATGCGGATCGCGCGCCCCGCGCGCCGCTGGATCTCGTCGGCGTTTCGCCTGAGCACCTCCCAGGTGCCGCCTCCGACCGTGCCGATGCCGAGCAGGCCGACGTTGATCGGCCTCACGCCGCGCCTCGCAATAGACCATCTTTCTTGAACATGTCGCGCACCCCGCGCAGCGCCTGGCGCAGGCGGTGCTCGTTCTCGATCAGCGCGATGCGTACGTGGTCGTCGCCGTACTCGCCGAAGCCGACGCCGGGGGAAACCGCCACGCGGGCGTCGTCGATCGCCTTCTTCGCGAACTCGATCGACCCCATGGCGCGGTAAGGCTCGGGGATCTTCGCCCAGATGTACATCGACGCCTTCGGATTGGTGACCATCCAGCCGAGCTCGTGCAATCCCTTGACCATGACGTCGCGGCGCCGCTGGTAGTTCTGGCGAATTTCCTCGACGCACTGCTGCGGGCCTTCGAGCGCGACGATCGAGGCCACCTGGATCGGCGTGAAGGTACCGTAGTCGTGGTAGCTCTTGATCCGCGCCAGCGCGTTCACCATGTCGCGGTTGCCCACCATGAAGCCGATCCGCCAGCCCGCCATGTTGTAGCTCTTGGACATGGTGAAGAACTCGACGGCCACCTCGCGCGCTCCCGGCACCTGCATGATGGAAGGCGCCTTCCATCCGTCGAAGGTAATGTCGGCGTAGGCGAGGTCGTGCACCACCATGACGTCGTGCTCGCGCGCGAAGGCGACCACGCGCTCGAAGAAGTCGAGCTCCACGCAGCGCGCCGTCGGGTTGGACGGGAACCCGATCACCAGCATCTTGGGCTTCGGAATCAGCTCGGCGAAGGCGCGCTCGAGCTCGGCGAAGAAATCGACGCCCTCGGTCATCCTCACCGAGCGGATATCGGCGCCGGCGATGATCGCGCCGTAGATGTGGATCGGGTAGGAGGGGTTGGGCACCAGCACCGTATCGCCGCGCTCGAGCGTCGCGAGCATCAGGTGCGCGAGCCCTTCCTTCGAGCCGATGGTGACGATCGCCTCCGAGTCGGGGTCGAACTCGACCGCGTAGCGGCGCCGGTACCAGTCGCAGATCGCCTTCCGCAGGCGCGGGATCCCCTTCGACACCGAGTAGCCGTGCGTGTCCTGGCGCTGCGCCGCCTCGACCAGCTTGTCGACGATGTGCTTGGGCGTCGGGCCATCGGGATTGCCCATCGACAGGTCGATGACGTCCTCGCCGCGGCGGCGCGCCGCCATCTTCCACTCGTGCGTGGTGTTGAACACGTACGGCGGAAGGCGTTTGATGCGCGCGAACTCTCTCATGGTGGCAATCCCGACGCAGCCGGGTGCTGCGTTGCAAAAAGGATACAATTTTACGCGAGCCTCGCAAGCGCCTCAATGAAAAAGACTTCTCTCGCTCTGCTGCTGGTGTTTGCGCTGGCGTGGTTCGCCACCGCGGGCTCGCGTGACCTGTTCAACGCGGACGAAGCCCGCTACGCGGAGATCGCGCGCGAGATGGTCGCGAGCGGCGACTGGCTCACTCCGCGCCTGAACGGCTTCAAGTACTTCGAGAAGCCACCGCTGCAGTACTGGGCGACGGCCGCCGCGTTCGAGGCCTTCGGCGAATCGGCATGGAGCGCGCGGCTGTGGACCGTGCTCACCGGTTTCGCCACGGTCCTGGCCACGCTCGCCGCGGGCACGAGCCTGCTCGGCCCCGCGGCCGGGGCCTTCGGAGCGTTGCTGCTGGGCGCCAGCCTGATGTGGGTCGGCATGGGGCATTTCTCCTCGCTCGACATGGGCCTCGCGGCGTTCCTCTCGTTCGCGATCTACGCCTACGCCCTCGCGCAGCGCGACGGCGCCTCCGCGCGTTCGCAGCGCAACTGGATGCTGGCGGCCTGGGGCGCTTCCGCGTTCGCGCTGCTGGCGAAGGGGCTGGTGGGCGTCGTGCTGCCCGCCGGTGCGCTGTTCGTCTACCTCCTGTGGCAGCGCGACTGGCGCCTGCTCGGCGTGCGCAGCATGCACTGGGGCGCCGGACTGGCCCTCGCCGGGGTGCTCGCGGCGCCCTGGTTCGTCGCGGTATCGCTCGCCAATCCGGAGTTCGCGCGCTTTTTCTTCATCCACGAGCACTTCGAGCGCTTCCTCACCGTCGAGCACGGACGCTACCAGCCCGCCTGGTACTTCGTTCCCGTGCTGCTGGTGGGCCTCCTGCCATGGACGCTCGCGCTGCCCGGCGCGCTCGCCGCGGGCTTGCGGCGCGACCCTGGGCGACGCTTCCAGCCGCAGAGGTTCCTCTTCGCCTGGGTCGTGGTGGTGTTCGTGTTCTTCTCCGCCTCGGATTCGAAGCTCATCTCCTACGTCCTGCCGCTCGTGCCCGCGGTCGCGCTCCTCGCCGGCGACT
>JBAUTZ010000084.1:0-1547 GCA_049582445.1 Burkholderiales bacterium | reverse complement strand
GGCTTCGTCCTCGAAGTACACGCGCGTGAACGCGTGGCTGAGCGTGCCGCGCATCATGACGATGACGTCGCTGTGCGGCGCCTCGCCGCCACCGGCACTGCCCGGCTTCACGGTGTCGAACCAGTAGTGCAGCGAGGCGTGCGTGCCGGTGCCGCAGCGCCCGAAGCCGCGGAAGCCGCTCGCGGCGGCCTCGGCGCGCGAGGCGATGTAGCGCCCCTGGGCGTCGGCCTGCAGGATCTCGATCATGGCATCGTTCACCGGCACGCCGTCGCCGTCGAACACGCGCCCGGTAAGGCGCATGTGCTCGCCGGGCGCCTGCGGCTCGGCGTGCACCGGCCCGAACAGGCTCCTGAAGTCGTAGCCGTACTGCTCGGGGGTCAGGCCGTAGGCGAAGTACGGGCCGACGGTCTGCGAGGGGGTCTGCTTGAGCGCCATGGTCATGCCTCCATCGGCGTTGCGCCGGCGCCGCGCAGCACCAGGTCGAACTCGAAGCCCAGCGCGAAGCCGGGCTCCCCGCCCGAGTCGAGCTTCAGGCGCGAAATCAGCCGCTCGCGCGCGCCCGCCGGCGCGCCGTGGTAGATCGGGTCGTGCGCGAGCAGCGGGTCGCCGGGAAAGTACATCTGCGTCACCAGGCGGCTCGCGAAGTAGCCGCCGAAGAGCGAGAAGTGGATGTGGTTCGGGCGCCACGCATTCGGGTGGTTGCCCCAGGGATACGCGCCCGGCTTGATGGTGAGGAAGCGGTAGCGCCCCTGCGCGTCGGTGAGGCAGCGCCCCGCGCCGAGGAAATTAGGATCGAGCGGCGCGTGGTGCTGGTCGACCTTGTGCACGTAGCGCCCGGCCGCGTTCGCCTGCCAGATCTCCACCAGCGTGTTCGCCACCGGCCGGCCGCTTTCCTCCAGCACCCGCCCGGTGACGACGATCCGCTCGCCGAGCGGCTCGCCATTCTTCGCCGCGTTCTTCGTCAGGTCGTGATCCAGGGGCCCGATGTCCTCGTGGCCGTACACCGGCGCGCGGCGCTCGGCGAGCGAGCGCACGAGCGGCACGAGCGGGCGCGTGGGCCCGCGCTTCACGGTCGACTTGTAGCCGGGATAGACGTAGGGCGGATGGCTCGCCCAGTCGCGCGGCGCGAGCTGGGGCGTAAGCGGGGTGACGGCGGCCATGAGGCGGCTCCTCGTTGATCGGGGTCAAAGAATTTAGCCCGCACGAAAAGTTATGTATATTGAGCTTTCGTCGCTCTCAACATAACGGCTCGTTATATTTCCCATGCTCGACGGCCGGATCAAGCTGCGCCACCTGCAATGCTTTCTCGCCGTCGCCGAGCAGCACTCGATCCAGCGCGCGGCCGAGCGCCTGGCGATCACCCAGCCGGCGGTATCGAAGACGCTGCGCGAGCTCGAGGAGATCCTCGGCGTGCCGCTGTTCCGGCGCGGCAGGAAGGGAGCCGTGCCGACCGCAGCCGCCGAAGTGTTCCTGCGCCACGCGCGCGCGAGCGTGAGCGCGCTGCAGCAGGGCGTCGACAGCCTGGCCCAGGCGCGGCGCCGCGGCGG
>JBAUTZ010000083.1:0-1733 GCA_049582445.1 Burkholderiales bacterium | reverse complement strand
CTGGGCATGCTGTTCTCGCTCAAGACGCACCGCGAGCTGTTCGCCAGCGCGGCGCACGGCGAGGAGGGAGAGGCGCCCTGGCCCATCGGCCTGGCGCTGGCCACGCTCGCCGGCGTCACGGTGCTGGTGGCGCTGGTGAGCGAGATCTTCGTCGAGTCGGTACAGAAGGCGGCGGAGGCGTTCGGCATGACCCCCGCGTTCGTCGGCTTCATCGTCGTGGCGCTGGTCGGCGGCGCGGCGGAAATGGCCGCGGCGTTTTCCGGCGCGCGCAAGAACCGGCTCGACCTAAGCGTGGGCATCGCGCTTGGGAGCGCGTCGCAGATCGCGCTGTTCGTGGCGCCGGTGCTGGTGCTGCTCAGCTACGTCATCGGCCCGACGCCGATGGACCTGCAACTCTGGCCGGGCGCGGTGGTGATGGTGCTCATCGCCACGCTCACCGCGTTCCTCGTCACGAACAGCGGGCGCTCGGCGTGGTTCGTCGGCGTGCTGGTGCTGATGGTGTATCTGATTTTCGCGATGACGCTGTATATGTTGCCGCCGCACTAGCGCATGTTGCCAGTGTGACCGAGCGAATAGCGCCCGGGCTGCGGCCACACGGTCAAGCCGTGCGGTTCCATGCCGACCGGGATAGACCTGACCGCACCGTTCGTCGTATTTATCGCGTAGACTACGTCGTCGAAGCGGCCCGACAGCCATAGCGTCCCGCCATCTACGCTGACGTTGCCCATGTCCGGACTGCCGCCGCCCGGGATCGGCCAGTTGGCGACCACCTTGCGCGTCGCGAAGTCGATGACCGACACGCTGCCCGGACCCCTACGCTGCCCGCCGCGGATGGTGGTGGAGCCGCGGTTGGCGACGTACAGCTTGGTGCCGTCGCGGCTCGGATACAGCCCGTGCGGGCCAACGCCGGTGGCGATGAAGCCGACCTTCTCGAAGCGCTCGCCATCGACCAGCTGGACGCCACCGGCCATCATGTCCGCGACGTAAAAGAGCTTGCCGTCGGGCGACACGCGGATGTCTTGCGGCATCGCCATCTCGCCCAGCCGCAGGTAGCCGACGACCTTGCGCCGCACGACATCGATCTTCACCAGACCGCCGCGGTCGAACTCGCAGGTGAAGATGGCGTAACGACCGTCGATCGAGAAGTCGGCGTGGTTGATTCCCTTGCATCCCGGCACCTCGAGCCGCGAATGCAGCGCCATGGTGTGCGGATCGCGGAAGTCGAGCCGCGCAAACGCCTCGGCAACGACGATCGCTTCCATGCCATCTGCCGTGAAGTACATGTTGTAGGGGTCGTCGACGCTCACTTCCGGGCCCGGTTTCCCTGTCTTCGGGTCAATCGGGGTCAAGCTGCCCTCGGGACTGCGGCTCGCGTTGTTGGTTACCCACAGCGTTTGCAGGTCCCACGACGGCACCACGTGCTGCGGCCCCAGGCCGACCGGAAAGCGGTCGACCACCGTGAATGTTTTCGGATCGATCACGTAAACGTCGTTCGAGCGCAGGTTGGGCACGTAGATGCGCGGCAGCGCCCCCTTCACCTCGGAGCTCAATCGGCCGGCGCCCGCTTCGCTGTACAGGTTGGCCGGGTCGACCACCGGCGGCATGCCCGGGATGGTCCGCACCGCGCGCACCGCAGTGTCGCGCCTCAGCGCCTCGATGGTACGCGCGACGATCGCGTCGGCGCCGAGCCGGCCGAGCTCGGCGCTCGCGCGGCGCGGGTCACCGCCGTAGAC
>JBAUTZ010000082.1:0-14062 GCA_049582445.1 Burkholderiales bacterium | reverse complement strand
CCGCAGGCGCGATTCCCGCGCCGGTGATCGGGTGCGTAAGGCCCGCGGCGTCGCCGACGAAGACTGCGTTCCCCTCGATGATGCGCTCGCGCAGCCCCCCAACCGGTATCGGCCCGCCAGTGCGAAGCAGTACCTCGGCGCCGACGCGTCCCTCGCGCGCGAGCGAGGCATGCAGCTCGTCGAGCGGCCCCTTCATGTCGTCTTCGAGCGCCGGATCGAGCCCCAGGCCGAGGTTGGCGACGCTTCCCTTCGGAAAAAGCCACGCGTAACCCCCCGGATAGCGCGCGGAAAGCCAGATGTCGGTATCGCCCTGCGCGCGCGCGAGGGGCACGGTGTACTGGCGCGTCGTCACCACCGGCAAGCGCGGCAGGCCGAGGCAGGCGGCGACCGAAGAGAGCGGCCCGTCTGCCGCCACCAGCACGCGGTAGCCGATCTCGCGCAGACCGGAGGCCGTGCTGACGCGCGCCATCTGCGCTTCCGCGTCGATCTCGCGCAGCGCGGCATCCGTCCACAGCAGCGCCCCGCAGCCCTCGGCGTTTTTCGCCAGCGCCTGGTCAAAGCGGTCGCGCCGGATCATCAACCCGCCGAACGCGCGCTCGGCGCGCGCGCCTGACGGGAGGTACGTAGCCATCCCGGCGATCGGCTGCGCACGCGCCTCGGTGCTCGCGTAGCTCGACATCGGCAGCGGGATGAATTCGGCGCACTGCACCGGGATGCCGACGACCTTCTTGCGCTCGACGGCGATTACCGCCAGCCCGGCGCGCGCTGCGGCCGCGGCCGCGCTCGAGCCCGCGGGACCGAGGCCTATCACGAGGACGTCGCAGGCTCGCACAGTCCGACCCAGTCCGCGCTGTCCATTTCGGCAAGTGCCGTGGCATAGCGCCGCCGCTCCGCCTCGTTCAGCGTTCCCACGTCGATGTCCGCACCGAACTCCCTGCCGAACGCGCCGATGAACGCCCCGCGCCGCGCCGCCGCCGAGGGAATCGGCGCGACGAGCTCGCTCAGGTTGACCGTCGCGGCGCGCGCGCCGGCGTGGACCTTCTCGTCGGCTACGCCGAGCGCACGCAGCATGCGTGCGACGTCGAAATCGATGAGCAGCGTTCCCTGATAGACGAGCGCGCTGCCGTCGAGCGCGCCGCCGGTGCCGGAAATCTTCCGCCCGCCAACGACGATATCGGTCGGCGGACGAAATTCGGCCCTGGCGCCGAGCTCCGCGATCGCGCGCGCCGCCGCTTCGCAGATACGCCTCGAGATCGCGGCCATCTCGGCGCTGCCGGCCTCGGCCTTGTCGAGGTACAGCTCCCAGCCGAGCACGTTGGGGTCCATGTAGATCGCGCCGCCGCCGGTGATGCGCCGCTGCACCGCGATGCCCTGCGCCTTGCAGAAATCGAGGTCGAGCTCCTTCGCCGGATTGCCGTGGCGCCCGACGAGCGCCGAGGGCGTGAAGCGCAGGAACCTGAGCGTGCTCGGCGCCTCGCCGGCCTGGCGCGCCTCGAGCAGCGCCCGGTTGAGCGCGAGGTTCTCGGCCGGTGGCAGCACTCCGGTATCGATCCAGCGCCATTTCCTCATGCGGCCACCACCGGAATTCGCGACAGGCGCGACGTGCGGCGTCGCTCGGCCTCGACCACCAGTCGCGGATCGATGCGCTCAGCCGCCGGATCGGCGAGCGCCAGCACCTCTTCGCCTACCGCAATCGAGCAGCAGGCCGGCGTGACCCTGACCTCGCGCCCCAACTCGAGCGCGAGCTCGACGCTGCCGTCGGCGGGATGGGCGATTCCTTCCAGGCCCGCCATCACCGCGTAGGCATCGATCTCGAGCTTGACGCGCCCCGCCGGCCGCGCGCAGCCAAGCAGGATCGGCAGCTCGGGAAGCGCCGCACGCGCGTCGAGGAAGAAACGGCCCACTTCACGCGACGAGGGCGTCGCGAACGGCCGGCCCGCCGGTGCGTAGAACGGCATCACGACCACCAGCACCAGCGCCGCGGGGCGGTGACGCGCAATCATCTCCAGCGCCTGCCATTCGCCCAGCATGCGCCCGTAGTGCAGTCCGATGACGATATGCGGCACCACCTTCATCGAGGTGGCGACCAGGTTCTCCAGCGAGCGCTCGAAATCCTGCACTGGCCGGCGCAGGTGGTAGACCTGCGACACCGTGTCTTGCGCGCCGATCACGTCGAGCATCGCCGCGTCGATGCCCGCCTGCTCCATGGCGCGCGCCATGGAGGCGTCGACCAGCGCGGTGTGCATCGCGATGCGGAAGGCCGGGTGCGCGTCCTTGATGCGCCTCACCACCGGCAGGAACGGGCCGTACTCGACCTCGTCGCGATGGTTCGAGCCGCCGGTGAGCAGCATGCCCTTGGCGCCGAGCTCGAGCTGCTCGTTCACCACGCGCCACAGCGCCTCGGGCGTGGTGGCGGGCAGCATCGGCTCGAGGACCTTGGCCTTGCAGTGATCGCACTGCAGCTTGCAATCGCCGCCGGTGATCGACACCGCCGGCCAGGCGTTCTTGCCGCAGGCGGAAATCTCGCTAGAGGCGTAAGCCTTGAAGGTCGGCGTATAGAAATTGACGCCGCGTGCGTTACGCGGCGCGCGGGCGAAGCGGTCCACCAGCTCGCGGTCGAGCCGCGCCGGCTCGAGCGCCTCGATCGACTCGGCGACGTCTAACCAGGACACGCGTCAGGGGCAGCCGGCGAAACCGTCGGCCGCCATCTTGGCTTCGAAGGCCTTGGCAACCGCGGCGCCGGTCACGAGCCCAGCCGCGTCGCCGTCCCAATTGGCGGGCTTGAGCTTCACCAGCCAGCCGTTGCCGTAGGGATCGGCGTTGATGCTCTTCGGGTTCGCCGTGACCGCGTCGTTGATCGCGACGACCTCGCCGCCCACCGGAGTCTTCACCGGGCCAACCCACTTGCCCGACTCGATGGTGGCCGCGGACTTGTTCAGCTCGACCGAGCGGCCGACTTTCTTCGGCGTGTAGGCGACCACCTCGCCGGCGAGCGCGCAGGCGTAGGCGGTCATGCCTATGGTCACCGTGCCGTCGCCCTCCTTGCGCGCCCAGACATTGCTCTCGATGTTGTAGTACAGGTCGTCGGGCAGGTTGCAGTTCTTGACCGATGCCATCGGGTATTCCTCCTCAGAAAAACAAGACCTTGTCGCAAGAAAGAATCATGTCGGCGAGCGCGCCGCCGCTCGACACCTCGTCGACCTCGGGAATCAGGTCGACCGGCTCGATGTCGTACCCCGGCAGCGCGGGCCTGCAGGCGTGGAACTTGACGCCGGCCGCCTTCGCGTCGCGCATGAATTCGATGATTCTTTTCCCGCCTTCCATCGCCGTCAAGCTCTCCGGAACGCCGCTGCGCACCAGGCGCACGCCGTCCATGGTGAAGAAGATCGTCACCTCGGCGTCCATCGAGGCGAGAAGCGCTCCCAGGTAGAACGGCGTGGCACAGCGTCCCGGTGTCGACGGGCCACTGGTCATCACGATGACCACCGTCTTTGCCTCGTGATCCAGATATTTCTCCATCACACGCGCTTGCACTCGATGCCTTCGGCGCGGCAACGCTCGCAGAAGCCTGTTTCGGCGGCAGCGCCCGTCAGCAGCCCCGCAAGCGCGGCTTCGATCGGCATCGACGGACGCACGCGCGCGATCCATTCGCCGTACGGGTCGCGGTTGATGCGCTCCGGAGATTCGAGCACCGCCTCGTTCGCCGCTTCGATTACGCAATCGAAGGGGTTGGGCACCGGCCCGGCCCACTTGCCGGTTTCGACCGTGGCCACCGGCTTGCCGCGCGGGCGGAGGCTCCCCGGACGGCGCACTCGCACGTGCATGATTCTCCCCGCCTTGGTCTGCGAGATGTCGGTCATGCCGATGCTTACCGCCCCGTCGCGCTCGACGCGCACCCAGATCTGGAATTCGGCGTCGTAATGCAGTTCGGGGCGCACCTCGCAGCCGTGGCAGGTGCCCATCCGCTAGATTATGCCCTTCTCCGCGAGCAGATCGATCGAGTCGCTGACGTTTTCGTGGATCGCGACCTTGCGCGGCGACAGCCCCAGGGCCAGGCCGAGCAGTTGCGTGAAGTACAGGATCTTCACCTTGGTCTTGATGCCGAACTTGAGCTCCGCCCTCACCTGGTGCATCTCGAGCCCGGAATGGCAGGTCGGGCACTCAGTGGCGATCACTTCGGCGCCGCAGTCCTCCGCCGCCTGCAGCAGGTTGAGCACCAGCTGGGTCGAGGTATCCGAGTCCGACAGCGTATGCGCGCCGCCGCAGCAGGCGGTCTTCAGCGGAAACTCGACGTTCACCGCGCCCGCAGCGGCCAGCAGGTCGTCCATGAAGTGCGGCTTGTAGCTCGACTCCGACCCCGGACCCTGGTCCTTCTCGGGGAAGATCTGGCGCGGGCGCGTGTACATGCAACCGTAGTAGTTGGCGATCTTCACGCCTCGCAGGGAGTTCTTGAGTCTCGCCTTGATGCCTTCGGGACCGAGTTCTTCCATCAGCCACTCGAGCAGGTGCACCGTGCGCACGTCGCCTTTGTAAACCGGGTCGTCCGCCTTCTTCGCCAGGTCCTGCACCGTCTGCATGGCTTCGGCGGAAGTAGCGCACTCGTACTCGGCCTTCTTCAGGTTGTGATAGCAGCCGTTGCACGGCGCCATCACGGTGTCGAAGCCCATTTTCTCGGACGCGATCGCGAGGTTTCTGGCCGACATGTAGGTCTGCAGCATCGGATGGACGTTCTTCACCTCCATGGCGCCGCAGCAGTTCCAGTCGTTGAGGTCGTGCATCTCGAGCCCGAGCTCGTCCACCAGCGCGCGCGTCGAGCGGTCGTAGGGTCCGCCCGAGCCTTCCAGCGCGCATCCGGGGTAATAAGCGACCTTAGCCATGTTTCTGTTCCTTGAGATACGCGGCGAGCACCGCGCCGGTCTTCGCCCAGCCGCGAGTGCGCGGCTTGAACACCATCATCCATCCCATCTTAAGCGGCCCGGCGATCGGCAGGCGCGCGAGAAACTTGCCGATCCTGCCCTCCTTCAGCAGCGGCAGGTTGTTCATGCGCGCAACGAACACGCCCAGCCAGCCCTTCTTCAGCAGCTCCACGATGTCGACGCCCGTCTTCTTGAAGAAGTTGAACATCACCTCCGAGTCCTCGATGCGGCCGCGCTCGATGCACTGGCGCGTGAACTCCTCGTCGAACAGCGACGAGTTGCTCTTCGGAGTGTGGCCCTCCATCTCCAGCCAGTGCGCCAGCGCCTTCATTACGCCCTCGGGACGTACGTCCTTGGGGCAGATGCTGGTGCACTTGTTGCACGATACGCACTGCCAGATGATGTCCTTGTCCTTGACGATCTCGGACTGCAGGCCCAGGTTGGTGCAGTAGATCCAGTAGCGCGGGTTGAAGTCGGTGTTGATCGCGTACATGGTGCAGGAGTTGGTGCACGATCCGCACTGCCAGCAGCGGTGCACGTACTCGCCGCCCGGCAGCGACCCGATGGTCTTGGCGAATTCCGGATCGTAGTCCGCCACCGTGCGCGGCAGGATCATCGTGTTCCAGTGGCCTGAAACGTCGACCCCCTCGACCACCAGCTTCTCGGCGGTGAGGACCTGGTTCGGATCGATGAGAGACTTTTCGTGAATCGGCATTCGTCTTTCCTAGTGAATCGTGGCGGAAGATTTCTTCACCCGCGAGCGGTTGCCGCCGTCAACGCCGAGGAGCTTGCGCAGCTGCTCGTCGGGCGTGCTGCCCCGCGTGAAGTCCGAGCCCAGCACGCCCCCCGTCATGGCCCGGAAGTAGCCCACGTAGGCCATCGCCAGCACCAGGTCCGCGAGCCAGTGCTGCTCGCGCCAGATGCCCTGCTCGGAGAAGCGCTCGAAAAGCCAGCCGCGCGCGGCCGCGTGGTCAATCGCGCCGGCATGCTCCTTGTCCATCAATTCGCGCAGCGCTCCGCTTGCGCTCGATGCGTCCCAAACCCAGCGCGTCATCAGCGGATGGCGCTGCGGGTCCGAAAAATGAAGCAGCTCGGCGGCGAAGTCGTGCGCCGCGCCGCGCAGTTTCCTGCGCGCCACTCGCTCCTGCGGATAGTCGAGCGAATCGCAGAACGCCTCGATCGTCGAACCGCCCGCCGCCAAGCTCGCGACGCGTTGGGCGAGGCCCGCGGCTCCGAGCGCCTCGAACAGCGGATATAGCTTGCGTCGTGCCGTGAATACCGATTCGAGCAGGGACTCGGCGGCGCCGAGGTCGATCCGTGCAGGCGCCGCGAGCGCCGCGGCGAACAGCCGGTGCTTGGCCTCGAGCAACTCGACATAGGCCTGCAGCCCCGGCCCCGCGTCGGCCAGCGCCACGAAATCGGAGAAGTGCTTCGCGAACCGCTCCGCGTCGAACTGCAGCATGGCGGTGCGCTGCTCAGGCGGCCTTGCGTTCCAGCGCCGCCAGGTCGCCGACCACGCGCATCGCCATCGCCAGGCCGTGCGACACGCAGGTGTCGATGTCTTCGGGACCGAGCGCCGAACCGCCGACGTAGATGCCCGGCCGCGTCGAGGCGAACGAGCTGGTGTAGTGCTCGCCGCGCTCGAGGAACCCGTGGCTCTCCAGTCCCACGCCGAACACCTTGGCGATTTCCGGATTGTCCTCGTTCGGGTCCATGCCGATGGCGTGCACTACCAGGTCGAACGGGATCACGATCGGGCGCTTGACCAGCGTGTCCTCGCCCTTCACCAGCAGCTTCTTGCCGTCCGGGGCGATCGTCACCTCCGCGATCCGCGCCTTGACGAACTTGGTGCGGAACTCCTCCTGCGACTTCCAGTAGAACTTGTCCTCGTACAGACCGAAGGTGCGGATGTCCATGTAGTAGATGTACACGTCGGTCGAGGGAGAGAGCTCCTTGATCTCCATCGCCAGGTTGGTCGACACGGTGCAGCAGATCTTCGAGCACCACTCGCGCCCGATCTGGCGGTCGCGCGAGCCCACGCAAAGCAGGATCGCGACGCGCTCGGGCGTGCGTCCATCCGAGGGGCAGGCGATCTTGTGCGCGGCAACCATCTGCTCGACCTGGGTCGTGGTGACCACGTCCTCGTAGGTGCCGAAGCCCCACTCGGGCTTGTTGATCGAGTCGAAGTGCGTGAAGCCGGTGCCGAGCACCACCGCGCCGGCCTGCACGGTCTGGCCGTCCGACAGCGTGGCGACGAAGTTGCCGTGGCTGCCTTCGAGCTTCGTGATCTTCGTGTTCTTGAACGTCGAGATCTGTGAATTCTCCTCGACCCGCCGCACCATGCGACCGATGGCGTCCTTGGCCCACTCACCCGAAGGCACCAGCTTGGCGTAGCCCGAGAGAATCGGCGCGCCGCCGAGGCGGTCCATTTTCTCGACCAGCGCCACCTTGCGGCCCACCGAGGCGATGCCGTGCGCGGCGGACAGTCCGGTCGGCCCTGCGCCGACCACCAGTATCGTGTCGTTCATCGAGAGTCAGGCGCTTAGCGCGAGTTCGGGGTTGTACAGGTACTCGATCCTGCCCGCCTTGACTTCCTTGAGGTACTCCTCGAAGCGCTTCTTCGACTCACCCCAGGAAATCCCCATCTTCTCGACGACGTCCTCGCAAGGACTGGCGTGCCACTGCAGCTGCACGATCTTGAACGGGTCGGCGCCGCAGGCGAGCGCGGCGAACTGGATGTCGGCCATGATCGGCATCGAATACTGCCGCTCGTGCGCGCGGCCGATCCACTGATTCTTGTCCATGGTCGTGACGCAACCGGTGTCGATGCCGAGCATCAAGTCGGCCTTCGCCTCCTCCTGCGCCACTTTGATCTTGCGATCGATCGTGAACGAGCGCGTGAACTCGCGCTCGGAGATGATGTGGCGGAAGCCGAAGCCGCAGCAGTCGTACCAGGTCGAGTAGTCGATCACCTGCGCGCCGAGCGCCTCGGCCATCGAGGTGCCGACCGCGGCGCGGTTGCCGCCCAGCACTTCCGGGTCGTAGATCGCGTCCTCGTGCACCATCTTCGAGTAGTGGCAGGCCATGTGCACCGTGACGCGCATGTTCGACACGTCGATCTTCTGCAGCTTGCTCGCGATGTCGCGGCGCATGACGTGCACCCACTCGGAGTAGTGCACGATCTCCTCGGGGATCACCAGCTTGCCGTCGACCAGGCGCCCGAGCTTGCCCAGGATCTTCTTGACGCGCTCACGCAGCGTGGCGTTCTCGACCAGGTACTTGCGCACCTCCTTGTAGTTGCCGAACGAGGTGCCGCAATGCACCAGCGGGAAGAAATGCCCCGGCTGGTGCCCGAGCCGCTTGCCCGAGACGTAGGCCTGGTGAAAGTTCCTCAGGAACACCGCCGCCAGCGACTCGACGTTGCCGATCCCCGAGCCGTGGTAGTTCCACGCGGTGCACGAGGTCTGGTCGGTCTCGTCGAGGTAGTCCTTGCCGGGCTCCATGCCCAGCTTGTTCATCGTCCACAGGAGCGAGGTCGGGTAGCCGGGGATGTTTCCGCACTGGCCGCAGCTCTTGTGATGCCAGAGCTGCATGGTCGGGATCTTCTTGTCCCAGCCGAACAAGGTCTTCACCATCCTCGGACGATGGGCGTCGGTGATGCGGTGGACGATGATCTCGCCCTCCTTCTCCAGCTCCCACATATGCTCGCGCACGTCGTCCATGCGCTCGCCCAGGTCGAGCTCACGCCGGTCGACCCGCTTCCTGACCCATTCGGTCGCCTTCGCCGCGTCCGCCGCCGACAGATTGGTCGGCTGGAAGAATTCTCCGTGCCCTGCGATTCCGCTCATTTCGCCTCCTCCTGCTCTTCGAGCAGCTCCTCGTATTCCTCACGCTTCTCGTCGATGAAGTCTTCGATGACGTCGAACAGGTTCTCGTCCATCGTCTCGAGCTGCTTCAGCACCCCGGTCATCTCCCAGATGGTGTACATCTCGACCGAAGTCTTGAGCGCCACCTCCCACGCGGTGTCGGTGGTCTGCAGCGTCTTCATCGGGATGGCTTTCCTGAGCGTCTTCAGGTCGCCTTCCACCTTCTGGATGTTCGGGCCCCAGTCCGGGAAGTGGTCCGGCTGGATCATGTCGGGCGAGAGCTGGTTTCCGGTGGTGATCAGCTTCAGCATCACCCGGCCGAATGGCCGCAGCACGTCCTTGGCGGACTGGAAGCCGTGCTTGATCGCAACCTCGCGCATGATCGCCACCAGGCCGCCCGGCGAATTCTTGAACGGGCAGCGCGCCGCGCAGGTCATGCACTGCGCGCAGGCCCAGATCTTCTCCTGCATCGCGTCGTAGATCTGCTCCACGTTCTCCGTCCACAGCAGCTGCACGATCTCGCGCGGGCTGTAGTCGTAGAAGTGCGCCGACGGGCAGGTCGCAGTGCAGATGCCGCAGTTGAGGCAGCCGTTCAGCTCATGCTCGTAGCGGAAGTCCGCGCGGATATCGTCGAAGACTTCCTGCATTTCGGCGTAGGTCGCCACGCGTGCTCCTTACTTGCGCTTCATGAAGAAGGTGAATTCCTTGTTCGCCTCGGAGTGCGACAGCAGCTCGTTGCCGGTCTGCTTGGCGAAGGCCTGGAAGTCCTTCACCGAGCCCGGGTCGGTGGCGAGGATCCTGAGCACTTGTCCGGATTGCATCTCGGTAAGCGATTTCTTGGCGCGCAGGATCGGCAACGGGCAGTTGAGTCCGCGAGCATCGAGTTCCTTGTCGAAGTTCATTGCGTGCGTCCTTTTCGTTCAGTGGCGACCCTGCGCTTATACCATCTGGTGCCGGACGGTCTTTGACCAGGCGTAAAACCCGGCCGCCAGCAGGGGAATATTAGAGTTCGTTAATATACCAGCCCTGTCATTCGGAGCAAGCCGCGCCGCAGCAATTGCCGGCCCGCCCTCTCCTCATGACACGGCCTGGTAGTAAAGATTCTGCGGGTGATTGGCCTGGGCGAAAAAAAACCAGCGCTCGGCGATCAGCCCCGCGTATTGAACGATAAATGCGGGACCCGGCCACCCTGCCAGGAGCAACGCCGCCGGAGCCACGAACGCCGCGATCAGGAACGCCCATTTCACCGTGCGCAGCGCACCCGCCGTGCGACCATGAAAAAACTCGCGCGTGTTGAAGGAACCGGCGATCGCGCCCTGCGACTTCTGCGCGATGCGCGGGTGCTTGACGCCGATCGCGCTCTGAACGCTGGAGCGGGCCTTCAGGCGTCGGTTGCGCACGAGCGACGCGACGCGCGTCGCGAAGCCAAGCAGCGTCCAGCCCAGCGCCCCGGCCACGAGCGGGCGGGCGAGCTCGGACCCCATCCAGGCGGCGTAGGCTGCAGCGAGCGTGAAACCGGAGGCGCAGCCCAGAACCAGGTAGTTCACCACGGTGAGCGGGCTGTGCCATTCCTGCAGGAACCGCAGGCAGGCGTAGATCATCGCGGTGCAAACGAACAGCGCGAGCGCGAGCACCACACCGCAGGCGGCGAGCGCGAGCGTCGGCCAGCCCATTGCGTGCGCCGCGCCCCAGGCGAACACCACCGCCATGAACGCGGGCAGCACGATCACTTCGCGCGACAGCCAGGACGTGCGCCATTTCGCGGCGCTACGCCAGGCGCGCTCGGGGTGGCCGAGGTGGAAAAAGGAAGCCGTCAGGCCCGCAGCGAGGAGCAGAAGGGACAGCGCTGCGCCGACAACAAAGAATCCCTTGCCCGCGGTAAAGAGGATTTCAATCGTAACAAGGGCAAGAAACAGCCCCTGGCCCGCGCCGATCAGCGTGGTGAGCAGGATCACCGAGAATGCGGGACGCATGGCTACCAGCTGGTGACGTCGTCGAGCGCGGGGTCCTTGCTCGAAGGCCTCGGCAGGAGCCCATCGACCTTCAGCGGGTTGTCGTGGCGCTCGAGCTCGTCGGGATGGATGCGGATCTCGGTGCGGCGCCGAGGCAGGTAGTGGTTCGCCGGCTGAGTGCCCCACTCGGGCATGAGCGCGTAGCCGCCCTGCTCGCGGATCGCCTTGGAGGCCTGCGACTCCGGATCGTGGATGTCGCCGAAGATGCGCGCGCTGGTCGGGCAAGCGAGCACGCAGGCGGGCTTCCGCTCGCTCTCGGGGAGCGCCTGATCGTAGATGCGGTCGACGCACAGCGTGCACTTCTTCATCACCTTCTGGTGCTCGTCGATCTCGCGCGCGCCGTAGGGACAGGCCCAGGAGCAGTACTTGCATCCGATGCACTTGTCGTAGTCCACCAGCACGATGCCGTCCTCGGCGCGCTTGTAGGACGCGCCTGTCGGGCACACCGGCACGCACGGCGGGTCCTCGCAGTGCAGGCACGACTTCGGAAAGTGAACCGTCTCGGTGTTCGGAAATTCGCCCACCTCGAAGGTTTGCACGCGGTTGAAGAACGTGCCGGTCGGGTCGGCGCCGTAGGGGCGGTCGTCGGACATATAGCCCGCCTCGCCCGAGGTGTTCCATTGCTTGCAGCTCGTCACGCAGGCGTGACAGCCGACGCACACGTTCAGGTCGATCACCAGCGCGAGCTGCGTCATCGCTCGATCCTCTTTCCCGCGACGTAAGCGAGCCACTTGAGCGGCGCGGAACGCGTTCCCGGGGCGGGCGGGAGAACATCGAACTCCGGCCACACACCCGTCTCCGCGGCGGGATAGATCCGCACGCGCACGTCGTACCAGCCGGCCTGGCCGGTGACCGGGTCGGAATTCGACACACGGGCCCCATCCAGGGGCAGCTCGTCGGCGATCAGGTGGTTGAGCAGAAAGCCTTTCCTCGCCTCGTTCGCTTCGGCAGCGAGGCCCCAGGCACCAGGCTGCTTGCCGATGGCGTTCCAGGTCCACACGGTGCCGGGCTCGACGGCCTCGCTCAGGCGGCACATGCAGCGCACCTTGCCCCAGGGCGATTCGACCCACATCCAGGCGCCGTCTGCGATGCCCGCCGCGCGGGCGGTGCGCGGGTTGACGAAGAGGTAGTTGTGGCCGTGGATCTGCCGGAGCCAGGCGTTTTGCGAGTCCCACGAGTGGTACATCGCCATGGGCCGCTGCGTGATCGCTGCGAGCGGATATTTCTCGAGGTCGGTGGCCCCCGCCTCGAGCGGCGGGTAATAGAACGGCAGCGGATCGAAATAGGTCGTCACGCGAGCGCGCAGCCGCTCGGGGGGCTGGCGGCCGGGCCACTTGCCCTCGCCGGCCAGGCGGAAGCGCTGCAGCACCTCGGAATATAGATGCACGAGGATCGGGTCGCCCCAGCGGCGGATGCGGACCCGCTGCGCCCACTCCATGTAGCCGCGGTTCCAGTTGCGCATGTACTGGTACGAGTGAGGCAGCCGGTAGTGGAAGACGCAGTTGTTGCGAGCGTACATGTCCCACTGTTTCGGATTGGGCTCGCCCAGCATCGACTTCTCGCCGTCCTTGCCGCGCCAGCCGGCGAGGAACCCGATCCCCGAGCCCGGCTCGGTCTCGTGCCTGAGGATGAAGTCGGGGTAATCGCGGTACTTTCTTTCGCCGTTCGCATCCACAAAGACCGGCAGCTTCAAGCGGCTGCCGAGCTCGATCAGCACTTCCTGGAACGGCCGGCACTCGCCGAGCGGCGGCAGCACCGGCACGCGCACCGAGTCCACCGGCCCGTCGAACTCCGAGATCGGCCGGTCGAGCATCGACATGACGTCGTGGCGCTCGAGGTAGGTGGTGTCGGGAAGCACCAGGTCGGCGAACGCGGTCATCTCCGACTGGAACGCGTCGCAAACCGCGACGAACGGAATCTTGTATTCGCCGTCGGGCCCCCGGTCGTTCAGCATCTTCCTCACCTCGACCGTGTTCATGGTCGAGTTCCAGGCCATGTTCGCCATGAAGATGAGCAGCGTGTCGATCGTGTAAGGGTCGCCGCGCCAGGCGTTGGTGATGACGTTGTGCATCAGCCCGTGCACCGAAAGGGGGTGCTCCCAGGAGAATCCCTTGTCGATGCGCACCGGGTTGCCCTCGTCGTCGACGAACAGATCCTCGGGCGAACCCGGCCAGCCGAGCGCAAGACCTGCAAGCGGCGTGTCCGGCCGCACCCCTTCGGGCCCGGTGGGGGTTTTCGCCGACGGAGGAATGGCGCGCGGGAACGGCGGCTTGTGGCGGAACCCCCCCGGACGGTCGATGGTGCCGAGCACGCTCATCAGGATCGCGAGCGAGCGCACGGTGTGGAATCCGTTGGAGTGCGCCGCGAGTCCACGCATGGCGTGGAACGCCACCGGGTTTCCGGTGACCGTCTGGTGCTCGTTGCCCCAGCAATCGGTCCAGGCAATCGGCAGCTCGATTTTCTCGTCGCGCGCGGTAACGCCCATTTCGTGCGCCAGACGCCGGATGGTCGCCGCCGGGATGCCGGTGATCCCCTCGGCCCACTCCGGCGTGTAACCGGCGAGGCGCTCGGCGAGCAGCTGGAACGCGGGCCGCACGCGCGTGCCGTCCGGCAAGGTGAAGTCGCCGAACAGGTAGGGATCGGTATCCGGCGTGTGCGTCAGGCACGGCCCGTTCGAGTGGCGGTCCCACCACAGCTGGTTCTGCGGGTAGAGCGGGTTGATCGGATCGGCGTCCTCGTCGACGGCGAGCAACCCGTGGCGCGGCGAGTGGGGATCGACGACCACCAGCTGGCCTCCGTTGGTATAGCGGGCGACGAACTCGCGGTCGTACAGACCCTGCGCGACGAGCTCGTTCGTCAGCGCGAGCAGCAGCGCGCCGTCGGTGCCGGGGCGGATCGGGACCCACTCGTCGGCGATGGCCGAGTAGCCGGTGCGCACCGGATTGACCGACACGAACCGCCCGCCGCGGCGCTTGAACTCAGAGATCGCGATCTTGAGCGGGTTGGAGTGGTGATCCTCGGCGGTGCCGAGCATCACGAACAGCTTCGCGCGCTCGAGGTCGGGACCGCCGAACTCCCAGAATGAGCCGCCGATGGTGTAGATCATGCCCGCGGCCATGTTGACCGAGCAGAATCCGCCGTGTGCGGCGTAATTCGGCGTGCCGAACTGCCGCGCGAACAGCCCGGTGAGCGCCTGCATCTGGTCGCGCCCGGTGAACAGCGCGAACTTCTTCGGATCGGTCGACCTGATCTTCGCCAGGCGCTGTTC
>JBAUTZ010000081.1:0-6878 GCA_049582445.1 Burkholderiales bacterium | reverse complement strand
GGCTCTGCTCGCCGCGCGCCAGCCGCTCGCCGATTGCCCCGATCAGGCTCGGGCTCAATCCCTGCTCGGCGGGCTCGCGGCGCAGGTCGACGGTACGCACCGCGGGCAGCAGCGCGCCGGGCGATGCGCGCTCCTTGAGCTCGAGCAGCTCGTAGCGTCCGGCGCGGCAGTTGTACCAGGTCTCGAGCGAGGGGGTCGCGGTACCGAGCACGACGGGGCAGCCGGCGAGCTTTGCGCGCATCACGGCGGCATCGCGACCGGAGTAGCGCAAACCTTCCTGCTGCTTGAACGAAGTGTCGTGTTCCTCGTCGACCACCACCAGCGCGAGGCGCGGCAGCGGGGCGAGCACCGCGAGCCGCGTTCCGAGCACGATGCCGGCTTCGCCGCGTGCCGCGGCAAGCCAGCCCGCGGTGCGCGCCGTGTCCTCGAGCGCGCTGTGCATCACCGCGATCTGCGCCTCCGGGAAGGCATGGCGGAAACGTGCTTCGAGTTGCGGCGTGAGGCCGATCTCCGGCACCAGGACCAGGGCCTGTCCGCCGCGCGCCAGAACGCCGGCAACCAGATGCAGGTAGATCTCGGTCTTGCCGCTGCCGGTCACTCCATGCAGCAGGAACGACCGGAAGGCGCCGCGCGCGGCGTCGATACGCGCGAACGCGGCCTGCTGCGCGGCGTTGAGTGGGTGTCCGACCACGAAGCGCGGGCTCGGCGGCGGAGCGCTGGCTTTGTTTCGGCGCGCGCGGGGCAGGGGCTTCACCGAGCGCAGCCGCGGCGGCAGCGAGGAGATGACGGTCTCGCCGAGCGGCCGCTGGTAGTAGCCGGCGAGGAAGCGCATCAGACCGAGCCAGTCGTCGGACAGGCGTGGAGCATCGTCGCGCACGCCGGTGATCGGCTTGAGCTTCGCCGCCGGAACGTCGCTGTGGCCGACGCGCTCAAGCACGACGCCCAGGCGTTGCCGGTTGCCGAACGGAACCACGACGCGGTCGCCGACCTCCGCCGACAGCGTCGGCGGCAGCGCATAATCGAACACGCGCGTGAGCGGCACGTCGAGCGCGACGCGGAGCACGCTCATCGGCACGGCGTGCGCGGGTTCGTCGCCCAAAAAAATTTCCTTGAGCGCAAGGGATTACGCCGATCAGTTGACCTTAAGGCTCGCAATTGTGCGCGTACCCATTGCAGCAAAACGGCAATTTTCTTCGTCCACAGCCTGCTGTGGATAAATATGTGAGTAACACGATCACACAGCTGTAACTTAACGGCGACACCGGGGCCTCCGGGCGGCCGCTCCTCGCTGGGATGTCGAAAACAAATGCTATATCAGTGGGTTACGAAACGCCCGCGAGATGACGCCAGTGGCGACCCTGTTTTCAGAGGGAGAAACGATATTTGTGCATAAGTCAAGGGGCGGCTACGGGAGACTTGTCTCGGATCACGTGCTCCGCGCACGTTGGCGGCCGCTGTAAGTAAGCACTTCATCCACCAGCGCGCTGACCGATTCGACTGGGGTGTGCTGCGATATTCCGTGGCCGAGGTTGAAGATGTGGCCGGGCTCGGATCCGAACGCGTCGAGCACGCGGCGCGCCTCCTTGCGCACGGCGTCAGGCGGGGCGAGCAGCGCGCTCGGATCGAGATTGCCCTGCATTGCAACTCGGCCGCCGATCAGTCGCCGCGCACGCGCCGCATCGATCGTCCAGTCGAGGCCCACTGCATCGCAGCCGCTCGCGGCGATCGCTTCGAGCCATTGACCGCCGCCCTTGGTGAACAGGATCGACGGCACGCGGCGTCCGTCGCTCTCCTTCCTAAGCCCGGCGATCACGCGGCGCGAATAGGCGAGCGAGAATTCCTCGTAGCCCAGGTGCGTCAGATTGCCGCCCCAGGTGTCGAAGATCATGACCACCTGGGCGCCGGCCTCGATCTGCGCATTGAGGTAGTCGGTCACCGCGCGCGCGTTGACTTCGAGAATGCGGTGCAGCAGCTCCGGGCGCGAGTAGAGCATGCGCTTCAGCGCGCCGAAATCGTCGCTGCCCGAGCCCTCGACCATGTAGCAGGCAAGCGTGTAAGGGCTGCCGGAAAAGCCGATCAGCGGCACGCGCCCGGCGAGCGCCCTGCGGATCTGGCGCACCGCCTCGAGCACGTAGCCGAGCTTTTCGGCGGGGTCGGGAGCGGCGAGGGCGGCGATCGCCCGTTCGTCGCGCAGCGGCCGCTCGAAGCGTGGCCCCTCGCCCTCCGCGAAGTACAGGCCCAGCCCCATCGCGTCCGGCACGGTGAGAATGTCGGAAAACAGGATCGCTGCATCGAGCCGGAAGCGCTCGAGCGGCTGCAGCGTCACCTCGGTCGCGAGCGCCGGGTTCTTGGCGAGCGCGAGAAAGCTTCCCGCGCGCGCGCGCGTCGCGTTGTACTCCGGCAGGTAGCGCCCGGCCTGGCGCATCAGCCATATCGGTGCGTGATCGGTGGGCTCTCGGGCGAGCGCGCGCAGCAGCGTGTCGTTCGCGAGCGGGCTCAAAGGAGCCTTCCCGAGATGTAGCGCCACTCGGCTGCGCTCACCGGCGTGATCGAGAGCCGGTTGCCGGGGCGCAGAATCCACATCCTCGCGAGGGCCTTGTGGCGGCGCAGCTCCGCGAGCGGAACCAGGCGCGTCTTGCGCACGGCGCGCACGTCGACGTTGAACCAGCGCGGCGCCTCCTGCTTGGCCTTGGAATCGAAATAGTCGCTGGCGCGCTCGAACTGCGTCGCGTCCGGGTATGCGATCGAGGCGACTTCGGCGACGCCGGCGATGCCGGGCTCGGCGCAGCTCGAATGATAGAAGAGCACACCGTCGCCAGGCCGCATCCGGTCACGCATGAAATTGCGCGCCTGATAGTTGCGCACGCCGGTCCATGGCGTCGTCCTGTGCGGCGCGGCGAGCAGAGTGTCGATCGAGCATTCGTCCGGCTCGGATTTCATCAGCCAGTACTGCATGCCCGTTGAGATGGTCTTTCCTGAAGGTGGCGCCCCCCGCACATGCCGGTGGGCTCGGCTCCCGAACCCTGCTAATCAGGGCGGTTGCTTTCCGGTCACATCAGGTTCGTCCGGCACGCACGCGTGGGACGATCACAACAGTGACGCTAAAGGCTGCAACCTAAGGAAGCTATCGGTTCGGAAAATATGAGCCCGGTCGAGCACAGCAGGGGGCAAAGAGCTAGAACAACTTTTCCTGCTTTGCGAGCGCTGAATCAAGCTGCGCCTCGATCGCGGAGATTCTACGCTTGGCCCGTCCGATGTCAAAACCGCCGCCGAGCTTGGTGGACAGCAACTCGTGCGCGATATTGAGCGCAGCCATGACGGCGATGCGCTCGCTGCCGCTCACCTTGCCGGCCGCTCTGATCTCGTTCATCTTGCCGTCCAGATAAGCGACCGCCTGCAGCAGCGCTTCGCGCTCGCCTTCCTCGCACGCCACGCGATAGCTTCTTCCGAGGAGGGTGACGTCAATCGTTTTCGCGCCGTCCGCCATGCGCTCGTTCGCCCTTGGTCACCCGGGAAGCCGCGACAACAGGTGCTCCAGCTTCAGCTTCGCTCCGTCGATTTTCTCGTTCAGCCGCTTGGCGTCACTCTGCGCCGTGGCGAGCTCCTGGCGCAATTGTGTGTTCTCGGCACGCAAGCGCTCGCAAAGCGAGACGAACTGTGCGACCTTCGATTCGAGCGAGTTGAACTCGGCTTCCACGCGTAAACTATGGGTCAATTTTCATGCTGCGTCAAGAAATAAGGGGCGCTTTTGCATGTGTTTCCTGATCATCCTCGGGCGTACCCTGGAAGGCAGAAGTTCCGGTTTTTCAAGGTTTCACGGGTGAGCTCCGCGGACGATTCCCGCTCCTCGCCGCCGGGGCTCAAGGTCGTCGGCCGGACGGCCCGGGGCCGGCATTGCGCGCTTGTAGACTGCACCGGGGAGGGGCTGCCGAGGGCCGAACTCGAGCGGCTCCTTTCCGATTTGATCGCGGCGGACGCCTTCGGTTTCCGCGCCCGGGGCAGCGCCGACGCGGTGGCGATCGGACAGCCGGAATTCGCCCACGTGCAGATCGGCGAGCGCCTCTATCGCCTCATCGTCGAGCGCCATTCGGCGCGCATCGAGCCCTTCTAGCGCGCGACGCGCTATCATTGCGACCGCTGGAAGGTGTCCGCGGCGGGCTTCTCCGCCGCGGATGAAACGGGAAACAGGTGCGCGGCCCTGGCGCCGCAATGCCTGTACTGCCCCCGCAACGGTAAGCGAGTGCGGGCGTCCCAACGTGCCACTGCGCGGTCTCGAGCGACGCGCGGGAAGGCGGGATGTCTTTTTCAATACTCGCGAGTCCGGAGACCGGCCTTCGCAGTGAATTCTTGACCAGCTTTGTGGCGTCGGGGATGACGCCTGGGAGGGTGGCCATGCGCCGTCTCGTTTCCGGTCTTTTCGTCGTACTTGCAGTTGCAGCCTGCCCGGCGCATGCGCAGTCGGAAGACGACGGAATCGTGGTCACCGCCGTGCGCTTTCCGGAGCGCCGGCTCGACGCGCCGGTCGGCATGACCATCATCACCGCTGCGGACATCGCGCGCGACACGGCGCGCACGCTGCCCGAGCTGCTCGCGCACCTGGGTGGGCTGCACGTGCGCGATAACTCGGGCTCGCCCGATCAGCAGCTCGACCTGCGCGGCTTCGGCATTACCGGCGACCAGAACACCCTGGTTTTGCTCGACGGGGTGCGCTTGAACGAGAACGACCTCAGTCCCACCAAGCTCGCGGCGATCCCGCTGCAATCGATCGAGCGCATCGAAATCCTGCGCGGCTCGGGCGCGGTGCTCTACGGGGGCGGCGCGACCGGAGGTACCATCAACATCATCACCAGGGGGCCGAGCGCGGAGCAGCCCGCGGTCGTGGCGTTCGCCGGCGCCGGCAGCTTCGATACTCTCGATGCGCGCGCCAGCGTGAACGTGCCCGGTGCGCGCTTCGGTGCGCTGTTTTCGGGCAGCCACCTCGAGAGCGACAATTACCGCGTCAACAACCGCCTGCGTCAGGACAACGCGACGGGAGAGCTGCGCTACGGCACTGACGCCGCAAACCTCGCCGTGAAGTTCGGCGGCGACATGCAACGCCTGCAGCTCCCCGGCACGCGCGACGAGAACGAGCTCGCCGCCGATCCGCGCGGCACGAATACGCCGGGCGACTGGTCGACGCGCGAGGGGAGCTTCATCACCCTTCTCGGCCGCGACCGGGTGGGCGACGTCGAGCTCGCCGCTGACGCCGGGTACCGGGATGGCTTCGCGACCGCGAACTACGCGAGCCTTTCGTCCTACTACGAAGCGCGGCTGCACAGCGCCACGTTCTCGCCGCGGCTGCGCTGGCAGGCCGAGCCGGCCGGGATCGCCGCGAGCCTCGTGCTCGGCGCGGACCTCGGCTACTGGGGTTATGGCCGCCAGTTCGCGGCGAGCCCCGCCACGATCGGCTCGCCCACCTCGACCAATTCCGCGGACCAGGACGCCAGCGCGTTCTACGCTCAGCTGAACGGCCAGCTGA
Source organism: Burkholderiales bacterium (assembly GCA_049582445.1). Lineage (GTDB taxonomy): Bacteria > Pseudomonadota > Gammaproteobacteria > Burkholderiales > SG8-39 > DAHVFK01. Next base: position 1,360 of record JBAUTZ010000081.1, on the reverse strand, counting down.
CGCGTGCGGCGAAGGTCACGCTCGGCTGGCGCACCCAGCGCGTGTCGAACACGCTCGAGCAGACGGGCTTCGCCTCGGCCAGCCTCTCGCAAACGCGCACTCCGCACGCGGGCGAGATCGGGCTGCAGTACGCGCTCGCTCCGGCCTGGACCGCGTTCGGCAGGCTGGGAACGAGCTTTCGAATCGCCACGGTGGACGAAAACGCCTTCACCGCGACCGGTCAGCTGCTCGAGCCGCAGACCGCCCGCGGGGGAGACCTCGGGATCGAGTACCGGGAGAACGGACTGCGCCTGCGCGCCGACGCGTACGCGATGGACCTCGAAAACGAGATCTACTTCAGCCCGCTCGTGGTGCCCTTCGGCGCCAACACCAACCTTTCGCCGACGCGCAGGACCGGCCTGGAGCTGTTCGCCGAGTGGGCGCTCGCGCGGCAAGTCGACCTGGGCGCGAGCGTCATCTACCAGACGGCGAAATTCAGGTCCGGCGTGTACGGCGGAGTCGACGTCGCGGGCAACGACATCCCGCTGGTGCCGCGCTCTCTCGCGAACCTGCGCGCGACCTGGCGCATGTCCTCGGGCGTCCGCCTCGAGGGCACGCTCAGCTACGTCGGGCATCAGCGCTACGACAACGACCAGGCGAACGATTTCCCGCGACACATGCCCGATTACTTGCTCGGAGACGTGAAGCTCGCGCGCGATTTCCGCGAATGGACGGTCGCGGCGACGGTCAGGAACCTCTTCGACAAGCACTATTACAGCTACGCCATCGTCGATTCGTTCGGCTGCGCGACGCAGATCTGCGCCTATCCGCAGGCCGGGCGCACCTGGTTCGCGAGCGCGGAGCTGCATTTTCGCTAGCGGTCCGGGGCCCCGATATCTGCTATCTTCCGCGGGATGCCGCAGGGACCCCGCGACGCAGTCGATCTGAGCGCGCTGAATCGCGCGCTGGTGGTGAAGCTGCGCCATCACGGCGACGTGCTGCTCGCCACGCCGCTGTTCGGAGTGCTTGGCGCGCGCGCGCCGCGCATGGCGATCGACGCGCTGGTCTACGACGACACGGCGCCGATGCTCGAGGGGCTGCCCGGGCTGGCGGAGCTGCACACCGTGGGGCGCGGCTGGCGCAAGCTCGGGGCATCCCAGCGCCTGTTCCTCGAATGGCGGCTTTTCTCCGAGTTGCGCGAGCGGCGCTACGATCTGATCGTGCACCTGTGCGAGCACCCGCGCGGGGCCTGGCTCGCGCGCGCGCTGCGCGTGCTCTATGCGGTGGCGCCAGCGCTCTCCGGCCGGGGGCGCTTCTGGTCGCGCAGCTTCAGCCATCTGTACGCGCTGCCGCGCAACGGCCGCCGCCACGCGGTCGAGTT
>JBAUTZ010000080.1:0-1556 GCA_049582445.1 Burkholderiales bacterium | reverse complement strand
CAGCCACAGCACGGCGTAGGCGGCGACGTTCAGCGAGTAGAGCGCCCGCGCGACCGCCGCGTGGCCGAGTTGCGCAGCCGCGAGCGACACGATGCCGGTCGCCATGACCAGGCCGAAGTACGCGGGCGACATGCCCGCGAGCCCGGCAAGGAGGGTCCTCATCGAGGTTGGAGGCTCAGCGGCAACGAGGCGAAGCCGCTCGCGGGAAACGCTGCGTTGACCGGCGATTTCCCCGGCGCCGGCTCGATCCGCGCGGTCCGCCCGAGCAGCTCTTCCACGGCCACCCTCAACTCCATGCGGGCGAGCGGGGCCCCGGGGCAGACATGGATGCCCGCGCCGTAGAGGAGGTTCTGCGCCGGATCGCGATCCAGGCGGAAGGCGTCCGGGTCCTGGAAGACTCGGCCGTCACGATTTGCGGACGACCACATGAGCGAGATTCGATCGCCGGCGGCGAGCCTGCGGCCGCCGATCTCCGCCGCGCGCGTGGCGACGCGGCGATTGGCTACCAGCGGTCCATGGATGCGGAGGATCTCGTCGATGGCTGCCGGCAACAGGGACGGCCGGGCGCGCAACCGCTCCTGCAACTCGACGTGCCGCGCCAGGTCATGGGCGAGAATGCCGACCGCCGCCGAAATCGTGCCGATCTCGCCGACGGTCCAGTTGCGCAGAATGCTGGCGATCTCCTCGCCGCTCAATGCCCGCCCCCGGACTTTCTCGTGCATCAAGCTCGCGGTGACGTCGTATTCCGGTGCGGTCCCGGCGCGCAGGCGGACTTCGAGCATGTCCTGGACGTAGCCCTCGAACTCGCGCGCGAGCTCCGACATGGCCTGGCGATCCTGGGCGAGCGTGGCCTCGTGGCTCTTTCTCGTCCAGCGAACGAGCGGCTCGCGCAGTTCCGGCGGCCAGCCGAGGAAGGCGCATTGAACGCGCACCGCGAAGGGAACGGCGAAGTCGGCCATCAGTTCCGTCTCGCCCCCGGACAGCGGGTCTCGCAGCAGCTCGACGACGATCCTGCGGCACGAGGGCTCGAAGGCGTCCATGCGCTGCGCGGAGAAATACGGCTCGATGATGCGGCGATACGCCGTGTGCTCGGGAGGATCCATCCCGTTGGGCACGGACAGGTGCCCTGATACCGCGTTGCTGAACGTCTCGTGATCCAGGAGCACGCGGAGCACATGTTCGTGCCGGAACAGGGACCAATGCATGAACTCGCTGTGGGCCACCGGGCAACGTTCCCGCATCTCGTCGTACGCGGCGCGCTGGTCGCGCAGGACGTCTGCGGACCTGGGGTCCCAATCCTCTTCCGGCTTGCCGCTCGCGGCCATGCTCAGAGTCTAGATTGCGATGGCGGCATGCGAAAGGCCGGGCTCCAGCCGAGGACACGCCGCGCCTTCTCGCTCGCCACGCTGCCGTCGCTCTCCGCGATGTTGTAAATGCCCGCGCTGCCGGCTCGCACGGCGCGCCGCGCGGCATCGGCGGCAGCGTCGACGTGCAAGGGTCCTCCGGCCGGCGCGGAATCGTACCAAGTCCCCGGGCCGTAGAGCCTGCCATAGCGC
>JBAUTZ010000079.1:0-2077 GCA_049582445.1 Burkholderiales bacterium | reverse complement strand
GAGCTTGGCGAACTGAAGGGCGAACAACGCCACGCCGCCGGTACCCTGAACCAGCACCTTGGCGCCCGGCGAGAGGTGGTCCTGCACCATGAGCGCGCTCCACGCGGTGAGCGCGGCGCAGGGCAGGGAAGCGGCCTGCTCGTCGGAGAGGTAGGCCGGCGCCCTGACCACGCCGTCCTCCGGCAGGCACATCAGCTCCGCCATCGTGCCGTCGAGCGGTCCGCCGAGGTTGTGCGCGGCGCGGTCCGGGGTCGGCGGCCCGGAAATCCAGCCCTGCGTGAAGCACGGACAGGCGCGCTCGCCGACCTTCAGGCGCGTGACGCCTTTGCCCACCTCGATCACCTCGCCTACGCCGTCGGACACGGGAATCAGCGGCAGGGTACCGGTGTGCGCGCCGTAGCCGCGGTTCGGCACGAGCAGATCCCGGTAATTGAGCGACGCCGCTTTCATCCTGAGCAGCACCTGCCCGGGGCCGGGCTTCGGATCGGGGCGCGTCGCGAGCTGCAGGTGCTCCATGCCCCAATCGTCCTGGATCTGAAAGACTTTCATGTTGCGTTCCCGCGTGCGGAGGTGCGACAGCCGCGAGTATATGAAACCTTCCGGCCGAGCGCCGTCCGCGCGCTGTATCCGGTACGCGCGCCACCGCAGCTTCGGGCATCCGCCAGGGGAGGATTGCCCGGGCGTGTTTCGAGGCGTAACGTCCCTGAACAATGGCGCCCAAAGTGTCGAACAGGCTCAGATCGCGCATTCGAGTCGCCTGTATCGGTGTTATCTGTATCGCCTTGATTTGCGTCGCTCAGTCGGCTTTTGCCCCCGCGGTGTCGAGCGGCAGGTGGGAGTTCGTGTTCATCGCCGTTGCCGGAATCGGGCTGTTGCTTGGCGTCTGCCGACGAGCGTACGAATTCGTGAGTAGCCGCAAGCGTGCGGATCGGGCAGAGCAGGCCGCACGGGCGCGCGATCCGCGCTGAGCGGCCGATTGCGGTCCTTCAGGTCGACCCGCCGCGCTGCGAGGCGGCGCTCCGGCGAGCCGCGTCGAGAAGCAAGGCCTTCGTCCCCGGATATTCCGCCCGCTGTATCGAGCTCTTTTTTCCCGCGTCGCCCCACGGCTCGAGCGCCTCGGCGCGGCGCATGAAGACGGTCGGGTCGAGCACCCAGTAACCGCCCATGGTCGTGACGCCGCGCGCGAAAAGGGGGTCGGGAAAGCAGCTCGCCGAGGGGCCGATCACCGCGAGCCCCTCGGCGTGGCGGCACTGGGCGAGGATTTCCTCGAGCGTGTCGTTGAGCAGCACGGTGCTGGTGGACACGATCTTGTTGCAGTTCGCGAGCCGCTTCGGGTCGAGCGTGACGGTGAGGCCCGGTTCTTCCTTCACCAACTCGGCCCGCAGCTCGACCACGGTGAGCGGCAGGCCGAGCGCGCGTACGCGTGGCACCAGCGGGGGAAAGTAGCCGATCATGCCGACGCGGTCGCCGGGCTTGAGCTGCAGCGAGCCGAGCGAGTCGGCGGCGAGGTCGGGCTCGTAGCCGGCGCGGCGGAATACGTGCTGCGTGACGGCGTTGATCGCGGCGAGCCCGAGCGCGCGCTCCACCGGGTCGTCGCCGGCGAACAGCCGCGCGACCTCGAGCGCCGGCTTCCCGACGAGCTCGCCCGGCGAACGCTCCTGCAGGCGCGCCAGCGTGTCGCCGAGCAGCACGAAGGCGGTGCCGACGCTGCCGTCAGCCAGGCGTAAGGCGCAGAACTCGCCCTGCATCCCGGTTCGCTTGCGGTCGGGCGGGAACAGCGCCTGCGCCACGGCGGGAAGCGGCAGCGCGGCGGCGGCCTGTTCGACCAGCTCGAGAAGCTCCAGGGCGGGCGACGACACAGGCGCCACTGTAGTTGTCAAATCCGGGAAAGGAAACGCGCAAGTGTGATGGATTTGACTGCGCGAAACCGCGCGCAGGGCTAACGTGTCCGCGGGGTACCCATCAGGGAGTCAGTCATGAGAGTGCTCGTCGCGATGTTCGCCGCTGCCGCGCTTGCCGGATGCGGCGTGGACGCCGCCAGCAGCGCGGCCACCGCCGCCTCGCTCAAGAAGGCGGA
>JBAUTZ010000078.1:0-15053 GCA_049582445.1 Burkholderiales bacterium | reverse complement strand
GCAGCGCGAGCCCCGCGGCGAACACGGCGAGACCGAGCGCGCCCAGCAGCCCGGGGTGATAGCGGTCGGCGAGCCGTCCCGCGATCGGCGCCAGCACCGCCGTCGCCACCGGCCATGGCGTCATGAGGAGGCCGGTCGCTACGGCGCCGCGGCCGAGCACGTCCTGGAAATAGAAGGGGATCGCGACGTAGGCGAGCATCTGCGCGGTGAACGAGCACACCGAGGTCGCGATCGACAGCGCAAAGAGCGGGATGCGCAGCAGGTCGACCGGCAGGAGGGGCGAAGCCTGCGGCAACTGGCGCACGACGAGCGCAACGCCCGAGGCCGCAGCGCCGAGAAACGCGAGCGCCACCAGCAGCACGCGCTCGCCGTGGCCGATGCTGTCGATCGCGACGATGAGCAGCCCGAAAAAGAGCGCATTCAGAACGGCGCTCGTCAAATCGAAGCGGTGCGTCGCGCCGGGCGTGCGCGGCAGCGCCTGCGCCGCCACCAGGGTGACGACGCCGAGCGGCACGTTGACCGCGAACAGCCACGGCCAGGAGGCGACCGAGAGGATCGCCGAGGCGACCGTCGGGCCGACCGCGGCCGAGACCGCCACCACCAGCGCGACGATACCGATCCCGCGCCCGAGGAGCTGCCGCGGGTAGATGAATCGCACCAGCGCCGCGTTGACGCTCATCACCCCGGCCGCGCCCACGCCCTGCGCCACGCGCGCGAGCGTCAGCACGAGAAGCGAGTCGGAGAGCGCGCAGGCGAGCGAGGCGAGCGTGAACACCGCGAGCCCGATGCGATAGACGCGGCGGTAGCCGACGATCTCGCCCGCCGAGGCGAGCGGCAGCATCAGGATCGTGATGACGAGCTGATAGGCGTTCACTACCCACACCGAATCGGCCGGGGTGGCTGCAAGATCGCGGGCGATGGTGGGCAGCGCCACGTTCGCAATCGCGCCGTCGAGGACCGCCATCGCGATGGCGAGCCCGATCGCGAGCATCGCCCAGCCGCGCTGTGGCGGCGGCAGGCCGTCGGAGGCATGCATGGCCGCGATTCTAAAGGCCCGGTTATCCTGACTGGGACCTGACCGCAAACGTTTGTTATATCGTTGCACGCAAAGCGGCGGCGCAGGAGATCCGATGAAGCGGCGCAAGGTCATTCAGTTGCTCGGCGGCATGGCGGCCGCGTGGCCATTCGCCGCCGCCGCGGGCGAGTCCGGCCGGTTGCGAAGGCTCGGAGTCGTCATGGCGGCGGGAAAAACTCCGGAATACGCCGCCGCCTTTGCGGCCTTCGCGAAGGAACTCGAATCGCTCGGCTGGAAGGCGGACGAAAATCTTCTGATCGACGAGCGCTGGTCCGGCGGGAACGAAGAGCGTGCACGCTCCGCCGCGCTGGAGATCGCGGCACTGCGTCCGGACGTGGTTTTCGCGCAGTCGGCGGCCGTCGTCGAGACTTTGCGCTCGGCGGCGCCGACCACGCCGGTCGTCTTCGTACACGTTGCCGACCCGGTCGCGAGCGGCTTCGTCGCGAGCCTGGCGCATCCCGGCGGCAACGTCACCGGGATCACCAACATCGAGCCATCGATCGGCGGCAAGTGGCTGCAGCTGCTGAAGGAAGTGGCGCCCGGAATGACGCGCGCAGCGATGCTGGTCAATGCCGGCACGCCGCTCGCGATCGGCGCGATTTTTCTCGATCCGTTCGAGGCGTCGGCACGGTCGCTCGGCGTGACCGCAATCGAGAGCGAGGTGCGCGGCGTCGAAGGTATTGAGGCGGTCATGGCCGGCCTGGCCGCGCAGCCGCAGGGCGGCGTCGTCGTGACGCCGGATGCATTCTTCGCCAGCCATTCCGCACGAATCGTAGCTCTCGCAGCGCGATATCGGCTGCCCGCCGTTTACCCCTACCGCTATTACGTCGCGCAGGGCGGGCTCCTGTGCTACGGAGTCAACAACGTCGACCTGTTCCGGCAGGCCGCCCCCTACGTCGACCGGATTCTGCGAGGCGCGAAGCCGGCCGAACTGCCGGTGCAGCAACCGACCCGCTTCGAGCTCGTCGTCAACCGGAAAACCGCCAAGGCGCTCGGACTGACGATCCCGCCGTCGATCCTCGCCCGTGCCGACGAAGTGATCGAATAAGGCCAGGAGCGGCGTGCGCGGTGCGCGGCTCGTTGACTATGCCCGTATTCGGTGTATATTGCCCCCGCCTAGACCGATCGGTCTAGGCGCAGCCAACCCGATCACAAAGGAGATCCGAACATGCGAGTGGCGAAAGACAACGTCGACGTGCGGATGGAGATTCCGGGTGCAGTGATCCGCCAGCGAAGGGAATTTGGCGACGCGAGCGGATTCGAAAAGATCAGCGGCGAGTATTTCACTCTCTCGGCGGGCGTCGATACCACCCCGCTGTTCCAGGGACTGGAGGGCAACCTCTGCCAGTGCCCCCACTGGGGCTTCGTGTTGCGCGGCCAGATCACGACGACCGATGCTAAAGGCGTGCAGGAGACGGTGAAGACGAATGACCTTTTCTATTGGCCGCCCGGGCACAACGTCAAGGTCGACGCTGACGCCGAGATCGTCATGTTCAGTCCCCAGCACGAGCACAGCCACGTCATCAACCACATGATCAAGAAGGTAAGGGGCTAAGATTGCGGCAGGGGGCGCGGGTCGCCCCCCACGACCCGGAGCTCCACCACGATGCAAACCGAGCATGTGACCAAGCAGCGACTGCTCGATGCGGGAATGACCATGCTACTCAAGCATGGCTACCACGATCTGGGCGTACAGGCCCTGCTCGACGCCACAACTACCCCGAAGGGTTCTTTCTACCATCACTTCAAGGACAAGGAAGACTTCGCGCTCCAGGTCATCGACCAGTATATGCGGCACGTACACGCCGGCCTCGACGCGTGCCTTGGAGACGAGAGCCATCCTCCGCTCAAGCGCGTGCGCCGGTTCTTCGAGATGACGCGGGAGAACTACCGCAGGGAGGGCTACATGGGCTGCCTGCTGGGCGGGCTCGGACAGGAGCTGTCTGGCGTGAGCGAGGTGTTTCGTCGCAAGGTCGATGCCTGCTTTTCCGAAATCGCCAGGCGGATCGCCGTTTGCCTGGAGGAGGCCCGGAAAAGCGGCGACATCCCGGCCAAGTCCAACACACGACGCATGGCAAGCCTGTTGGTGGACTGCTGGGAAGGCGCAGCGCTTCGCAGCCGGCTGCGGGGGACGGCCGCGCCGCTGACCACGATGCTCGACTTCTACTTCCAGTCGGCAGCGGTCCGCTGACCTGCGTTCGAAGCGAAGCGGGTCAGGAGCGCAGCACGGTGCCTGCGCTGGCCCCCGTCAGCGCACCCCGCTCCCACGTCGGCACGCCGTTTACGAGCGTCATCTCGACGCCCTGCGAGCGCATGACCATCCTCTTGGCACCGCCCGGCAGGTCGTAGAGCCGCTCCGGGCGCCCCGCGGAGCCCACCGTCGCGGGGTCGAAGACGACGAGGTCGGCGGCGAGCCCGAGCGCAATTCGCCCGCGATCCCTGATGCCGAAGAAGTCGGCCGGATCCGAAGTCATGCGGCGCACCGCCTCCTCCAGGCGCAGGACCTTGCGCTCGCGCACCCAGGTGCCGAGCACGTAAGTCGGGTAGCCCGCGTCGCACAGCATGTCGAGGTGTGCGCCGCCGTCCCCAAGGCCGAGCAGCACGGTGGGGTCATTCAATAGCTCGGCCATGCGGTCCGCCCGCGTGTTGAACGACTGCATGGTGAACTCGTTCTCGAGATCGTCTGCCAGGGTGAGGTCGAGGAACGCATCGACCCCGTCCTTGCCCTGCTCGGCGGCGATGTCGGCGACCGTGCGCCCCTCGAAGCGCTTCAGCGTCGGGTTCTTCACCTCGTGCAGAGTGATCCTCGCCCAGTTGCCGAACGACAGCGGGCGCTCGAGCTCCTTGCGGAACTGGGCGCGGAACGCGGGGTCGCGGTACACCGCCGCCTGCGCGCTTTTTGACTTGTCCTCGAACACCCGCTTCCACGAGGGAAAAGCGGCGAACGAGAACGGGCTGCGCATGTTCACTTCGCGCGTAAGCGGCAAGGGCGACGTCTGCGGCCGCGCGCCCTTGGCGATCATCGGCCGCGCCTTCTTGAGGGTCTCGCGCACCGCCTCGGGAAGGTCGTCGCGGTCGAACATCGCGATGAACGTCACCGGGCGCCGGCTCTCGTCGAGCATGAAGTCGAGCAGCTCCAGCTCCGGGTTCTCCAGCACGGCGATCTGGCGCGTCATCGCCATCTCGATTGCGCCCTTGCCCCTTTCGCGCAGCGCGTTGCAGTAGGCCTTGATCTCCTCGCGGCTCGCGTTGCGGCAGGCGAGCGGCCGGCCACCGTAGCCCATGTGCTGGTTGAGAAGCGTGCTCGAGAACCCGAATGCTCCCGCGTCCATCGCTTCGCCGAGCAGGCTTTTGATTTGTTTCGTCTCGACTTCGGTCGCGGCGCGCTCCATCGACGCCTCGCCCATGACGTAGTGCCGCAAAGGGGTCAGCGGCGCGAGGAACGCGAGGTTGAGCGCGGGCTTCCTGTTCGCCGCCGCATCCAGATACTCGGGGAACGTCTCCCAGTCCCAGGTGATGCCCGCCTTCAGCACCTCGAACGGGATCGCCTCCACGTTCACGAGATCCTTCATGGCGATCTCGCGCGCCTGCGGCCGGCAGGGCGCGATCCCTACACCGCAATTGCCCATCACCACGGAGGTCACGCCGTGCCAGGACGATGGCGTCGTCGCCCCGTCCCAGCAGATCTGCGCGTCGTAGTGCGTGTGCGGATCGATGAACCCCGGCGCCACGACCCGTCCGTCGGCATCGATGACCCGCTTCGCGGGGCCGCTCACCTTCCCCACCTCGACGATCTTCCCGGCGGCGATCGCGACGTCCGCCCGCCGCGCCGGCGCGCCGGTGCCGTCGACTACCGTACCGTTCCTGATCAGGATGTCGCAGGCCATCGCGAAATGATACATGGAAGCCTTATCGCGACGCGCGGGACGTTCGCAGTCCATCTCTGCTAGCCTTTCGCACCATGCCAGCGCAGCTCACCGCCCTGCAGCGCATGCGCTTCGCGCTCTTCCTGCGGATCATCGCAGTCAGTACGGCGATCGGCGCGGCCTATGGCTTCGTCCGCTCCGGGGACGCCATTTCACCGCTCACCAACATCCTGCTCGGTGTCGCCGACGGGCTACTGATCGGGGGGAGCATCGCCGCGATCGAGATCTTCCTGCTGCGCGAGGGCTCCTCGATGAAGCGCGTCCTGCGCCTGCCGTTCATCGCGCTCGTCGCGGTGAAGACGCTCGCCTACGGCGCGATCGCATTGGCGCTGATGACGGCCACGACGCGCATCGGCGCGCCACCCGGCGAGGGCATTGAGATGGCCACGGTGGGCTTCTCGCTCGCGGTCACCGCGATCTTCGTCATCACGCTTCAGGCCGCAAGCCTGATCGGCAGGCGCACGTTCCGCGACCTGGTGCTCGGGCGTTACCGCCAGCCGCGGCCCGAGCGGCGATTCTTCCTGTTCGTGGACGTGATCGGCTCTTCGGCCATCGCCGAGCGACTGGGCGCGCTGCAGGTGCACCGGTTTTTGTCGACCGTCATCAGCGCCCTGGCCGAGCCGGTGGCCGCCTGCGGTGGCGAGATCTATCAGTATGTCGGCGACGAGATAGTCGTGACCTGGCTCGAAGCCGAGGGCACGGGCGGGCAGGCGCGCGAGGCGCCGCCCTTGCGCTGCTACCTCGAGATGCAATGGGCGCTCGCCGCCGCCGCGCCAGAATTCCGCGAGCGCTTCGGCGTCGAACCTGCGCTGCGCGCCGCGCTGCACCTGGGCGAAGTGATCACGGGCGAAGTCGGCGAGCAGCGTCGCGCCATCGTCTTCCACGGCGACGTCATGAACGCGACCTCGCGCCTCGAGCAAGCGACGCGCGACTTCGGCTGCCGGTTCATCGTGTCTGCGGACGCCTTGCAGGCGCTTGGCCGGCCGTCGCGATTCGCCTACCGCGACCTCGGCGCGCTCGCGCTGCGCGGCCGCAAGGAGCCGGTCCGCGCCTGGGCCCTCGACGCCTGAAGCTTGCGTCGCACTGACGCGCCCGGTCCGGCCCGCGGGCCCGCGCTCGTACTAAGATTTACGCCACGCCGCGACGCGCAAGCCGTCGTCGGTGTTCCGACAAAACAAAACTACACGCGACAACAACGGAGGAGGCGACAAAATGTCCAGCATGGCGAGCGTAACGATTCCTGCGCGGCTCGATCGGCTTCCGCGCTCCTGGCACGTCTGGCGGATGGTGGTGCTGATCTCGCTCGGCGGCCTGTTCGAGTTCTACGACCTGTTCTTCACCGCCTACGTCGCCCCCGGCATGATCAAGTCGGGACTGTTCTCGCCCGAGTCGCTCGGGCCGCTCGCCGGGCTGCACGTGATCGCGGTGGCCGGCTTCGGCACCTTCGTGTTCGCGACCTTCGCGGGGCTGTGGGCCGGCGCGCTGTTCGGCAGCCAGGTCGCCGACCACATGGGGCGGCGCACGATATTCACCTGGGCGCTCATCTGGTACATGGTCTGCTCGGCGATCATGGCGTTCCAGACGACCGGCTTCGCGCTCAACGTCTGGCGCTTCATCGCGGGCATCGGCCTGGGCGTCGAGCTGGTGACGATCGACGCGTACATCTCCGAGCTGATTCCGAGGCGCGAGCGCGGCCGCGCGTACTCGATCAACCAGTTCATCACCTTCTGCGCGGTGCCGATCGTCGCGTTCCTCGCCTGGCAGCTGGTGCCGATCGCCCCGCTCGGGTTCGACGGCTGGCGCTGGGTCGTGCTGATCGGCTCGGTGGGCGCGATCGTGGTGTGGTTCCTGCGCCTCGGGCTGCCCGAGAGCCCGCGCTGGCTCGTCAAGCACGGGCGCTACGAGGAGGCCGAGCGGGTAGTCGCCGCGATCGAGAAGGAGATCGCCGCCGAGACCGGCCGTCCGCTGCCCGAGCCCGGAGCTGCGGTCGCCGAGGCCGAGGGCCAGGGCGCGCTCGCGGAGGCCTTCCGGCCCCCCTATCGCGCGCGCACGATCATGCTGTCGGTGTTCAACTTCGCGCAAACGATCGGGTTCTACGGCTTCGCCGCCTGGGTGCCGACCTTGCTGATCAGCCGCGGCATCCACGTCACGCAGAGCCTGCAGTACGCGTTCATCATCGCGATCGCGAACCCGTTCGGACCGCTGATCGGCGCGCTGTTCTCCGACCGCATCGAGCGCAAGTGGCAGATCGTGCTCGCGGCGCTCGGCATGGGCGTGTTCATGGCGATCTTCTCCGAGCTGAAGGACCCCAGCGCGCTGATCGTCGTGGGGGTGCTGTTCACGCTGTGCGCCAACACGCTGTCCTACGCCTTCCACAACTACCAGGCCGAGCTCTATCCGACCCGCATCCGCGCCCGCGCGATCGGCTTCGTGTACTCATGGAGCCGGATCTCGGCGGCGTTCGCCGGGCTCGCGATCGGCTACATCCTGAACGTCTCCGGGGTGCCGGGCGTGGCGGCGTTCATCGGCGTGGCGATGCTGGTGGTGATCGTCTCGATCGGGGTCTTCGGTCCGGCGACCCGCGAGCAGGCGCTCGAGCAGATCGCCCGTTGAGGGCGCGCGAGCCGCTGGTGGGGTTCACACGCTGGCTGGGCTTCGGTGATAATAGTTGAGGAGAGTCAAATTTCGTCCGCACCAAAAAACTCCAGCGGACGCAAACCAGGGAGAGTAATTCGATGAAAGCTTCAACTCTGAGTTTCCGGGCCGCCGTGCTGTTCGTCATCGCAGGCATGGTATGGGGCCTGGTCATGGCGATATCGGAGAACCACGCCACGTTCCCCGCGCATGCTCACCTCAACCTGCTGGGCTGGGTGTCGCTGTTCCTGTTCGGCGTCTTTTACCACCTCCACCCCGAGATCGACCGCAGCCGCGCTGCGCTCGTACAGGTGTGGATCTGGATGGCCGGCGTCGTTATCCAGGTCTTCGGCGTGGGCCGGATCTATACAGGACACCCGGAAGGCGAGGCCTACGCCGCGACCGGCTCGTTCATCGTGCTCGGGGCTATGATCTTCTTCGCGTGGCTGGTGTACCGGCGCGAGCGCTACGCCGCGGCGCAAGGGTTCGCGTCGTCGCCGGCCAGGTAGCGGGCGCGGTGCTACTTGTCGGCGTTGGCGGCGCGCTCCTGCTCCTGCTGCATCGCGCTGTTGAACTTGTTCACACCGTGGAGTCGAGGCTAGCGTAACGACGCATTGATTTTTTCGAGCGTCCCCGACCCCGGGCAAAGGTCTTTCTCTCCGAGCTTGTTGAACGGCACCTCGGCGGTGTTCAAGTGGGCGTGGAGGTCTTCAGGCTCGGGGTCGAGGAAGAGGAGCCCGGTGACGAGCTCGCCCTTGGCCTGGTGCGACTGGACGTAGTCCATCGCCTTGACGCGGTCGGTGGGGTCGTAGTCGGCGTGGAGCTTCCTCAGGCGCAGGACGCTGCCGTCGTGCTGGGTGACCTCGACGACTTCGCCAGGGGCATAGTCGGCGGTGAGCGGTGTGCGCGTGGTGATGAAGTCAAGCCGGTTGACGGCGTCGTTGTGCTCGCGCACGTAGTCGTAGCTCTTGGTGCTGCCCGAGTGGTTGTTGAACGCGACGCAGGGGCTGATGACGTCGATGAACGCTGCGCCGCGATGGGCGATCGCGCCCTTGATGAGCGGCACGAGCTGCTTCTTGTCGCCGGAGAAGCTGCGCGCGACGTAGGTAGCGCCGAGCTGCATGGCCATGGCGATCATGTCGACCGCGTTGTCGGTGTTGACCGCGCCACGCTTGGACTTGGAACCGTAGTCGGCCGTGGCCGAGAACTGTCCCTTGGTGAGGCCGTACACGCCGTTGTTCTCGACGATGTACACCATGTTGACGCCGCGCCGCATGACGTGCGCGAACTGCCCCAGGCCGATCGACGCCGAGTCCCCGTCGCCGGAAACGCCAAGGTAGATCAAGTCGCGGTTGGCGAGATTGGCGCCGGTGAGGACGGACGGCATGCGCCCGTGCACGGTATTGAAGCCGTGCGAGTTGCCGAGGAAATAGGTCGGGGTCTTGGAGGAGCAGCCGATGCCGGAGAGCTTGGCGACTCGGTGCGGCTCGATGTCGAGCTCCCAGCAGGCCTTGATGATCGCGGCGCTGATCGAGTCGTGGCCGCAGCCGGCGCACAGGGTCGAGATCGCGCCCTCGTAGTCACGGCGCGTGTAGCCGACCTTGTTTAGGGCGAGCGTCGGATGGTGGAGCTTGGGTTTCGCGAGGTAGGTCATGCGGCCTTGTCCTTTCTGAGCGGGCGCACGTTCAGCGTCGTGACGATCTGCGCGATCTCGCGCGTGATATAGCGCGCGGTGACCGGAGTGCCGTCGTAGTGCAACACCGAGATGAGGCTCGCCGGGCTGATCCCCGCGTCGTTGACAAGGAGCGTCTTCAGCTGCGCGTCGCGGTTTTGCTCGACCACGAACACCTTGCTGTGCGAGGCGACGAAGTCGGCGATCTCCTCCTGGAACGGGAAGGCGCGGATGCGCAGGGCGTTGACGAAGATGCCCAGTTCGGCGAGCGCCTCGAGCGCCTCCTGCATCGCAGGGCTGGTCGAGCCGTAGTAGATCGCGCCGAAGCGCGCTGGGCGCTTGGCCGCGGTGAGCAGGGGCTTCGGCACCAGCGTCTTCGCGGTCTCGAACTTGCGCAGCAGGCGCTGCATGTTGTCGAGGTAGTCCGGCCCTGCCTCGGAGTAGCGCGCGTAGCGGTCCTTGGTGGTACCGCGCGTGAAGTACGCGCCGCGCTTCGGGTGCGTGCCGGGATAGGTGCGGAACGGAATGCCGTCGCCGTCGACGTCGAGGTAGCGGCCGAAGTCCTTGCCTGCCTCGAGCTCCTGGTGGGTCATCACCTTGCCGCGGTCGTAGCGGCGCGAGTCATCCCAATTGAACGGCGCCGTGAGCCGCTGGTTCATGCCGATGTCGAGGTCGGTCATGACGAACACCGGCGTCTGCAGCCGGTCGGCGAGGTCGAGCGCCTCGGCCGCGAACTCGAAGCACTCGTGCGGGTCCTCGGGGAACAGCAGCAACTGCTTGGTGTCGCCGTGCGAGGCGTAGGCGCAGGACAACACGTCGGCCTGCTGGGTGCGCGTCGGCATGCCGGTAGAAGGCCCGCCGCGCTGCACGTTGATGATGGTCGCCGGGATCTCGGCGAAGTACGCCAGGCCGATGAACTCGGTCATCAGCGACACACCCGGCCCCGAGGTCGCGGTGAAGGCGCGCGCGCCGTTCCAGCCGGCGCCCACCACCATGCCGATCGAGGCCAGCTCGTCCTCGGCCTGTACCACCGCGTAATTGTGCTTGCCGGTCGCCTTGTCGACTCTAAGTCTCGAGCAGTAGCGCTGGAAAGCTTCTGCGAGCGAGGACGATGGCGTGATCGGGTACCAGGCGCACACCGTGGCGCCGCCGTAGACGCAACCGAGCGCAGCGGCCGAGTTACCGTCGACGAAAATCTTGTCGCCCACTGCGTCGGCGCGCTTTACCTTGAGTCCAAGCCGGTCCTTCAGCTTCTCGCGCGCGTAGTCGAAGCCCATCTGGAACGCGTTCAGGTTGGGCTTGAGCAGCTTCTCCTTGCCGCGATATTGCTCGCCGATCAGCTCGGCGATCACCTCGGGCTCGATCCCCATCAGCGCCGAGAGCGCGCCGACGTAGATGATGTTCTTGAACAGCTGCCGCTGGCGCGCATCGTCGTAGGTCGCGTTGCAGATCTCGGTGAGCGGCATGCCGATGACGTTTACGTCCGGGCGGAATTTCGACTCCGGCAGCGGGCGCGTGTCGTCGTAGAAGAGGTAGCCGCCGGACTCGATCTCCTTCACGTCCTGGTTCCAGGTCTGCGGGTTCATCGCCACCATCAGGTCGACACCGCCGCGGCGCCCGAGCCAGCCCTTCTCGCTCACGCGCACCTCGTACCAGGTCGGCAGGCCCTGGATGTTCGAGGGAAAGATGTTGCGCGGGGACACCGGGATGCCCATGCGCAGGAACGACTTCGCGAACAACTCGTTGGCCGAGGCCGAGCCCGAGCCGTTGATGTTGGCGAACTTTACGACGAAGTCGTTTACCGCTTCGATACGCTTTGCCATGTAGCGCCTTGTTCTTGCGAACTTCAGTTCCTGTAACCGGGGTCTTGTGCGTCGATCACCCGCTGCAGCGCGGCGAACTCCAGCTCGCCGAGTGGCGCGGTGTCGGTGAGAAACTCGTCACCCAGCTCCTGCGATTGGCGGCACACCTCGTCCGAGGGGAGGCGCAGCCGTGCACCCTGCGCTGCGAGCTGGATCTGGCAGGCGCGCTCCAGGCGCCACATGCGCACGAACGCCTCGGGCACGGTGCGCCCCACCGTCAGCAGGCCGTGGTTCCGCAGGATGAGCGCCGGCTGCCGGCCGAGGCTCGCCACCAGGCGCTGCTGCTCGTCCAGGCGCATGCTCGGTCCCTCGAAGTCGTGGTAGGCGAGCTTGCCGTGGAAGTTGTGTGAGTACATGTGCACCGGCAGGAGTCCGTCTTCCTGCGCCGAGAGCGCCATGCCGGCGAGCGTGTGGGTGTGGAATACGCACTGCGCGTCGTCGCGCGCCTCGTGGATCGCGCCGTGGATCACGAAGCCCGCCTTGTTCGCGCCGTAGGGTTGCGCGCCGACGGAGTTGCCTTCGAGGTCGATCTTCACCAGATTGGATGCGGTCACCTCGTCGAAGCGCAGGCCGTAGGGGTTGATGAGGAAGTGATGCTCCGGCCCCGGAACCCGAAGACTGACGTGGGTGTAGATGAGCTCCGACCAGCCCAGGTGATGCGCGATGCGGTAGGCCGCGGCGAGCTGGACCCTGAGGCTGCGTTCCGCCTGCTCGACAGGTACGTCCTTCTTCAGCGATGCGACGGGCATGGTCGTCTCCTCAGGCGGCTTTACGCTGGCGAGTGCGGCAGCCGGGGCCGGCGTGCGTCATCTCCAGCAGGAATTTCTGCATGTCCCAGGCACCGGTCGGGCAGCGCTCGGCGCACAGCCCGCAGTGCAGGCAGACGTCCTCGTCCTTGACCATCACGCGCCCGGTCTTCAGGCCGTCCTGCACGTAGAGGTCCTGAGAAGCGTTGCTCGCCGGGGCGCTCAGGCGCGTCCTCAGGTCGGCCTCGTCGCCGTTCGGCGCGAAGGTGATGCAGTCCATCGGACAGACGTCGACGCAGGCGTCGCACTCGATGCACAGCTTCGAGGTGAACACCGTCTGGACGTCGCAATTGAGGCAGCGCTGCGCCTCCTTCCAAGCGGTCGCGGCATCGAAACCGAGCTCGACCTCGACCTTGATGCTCTTCAACGTCTGGCGAACGTCGCGCCAGGGAACCTTGTAGCGCGCGTCGCCGTGGATCTCGTTGTCGTAGCTCCACTCGTGGATGCCCATCTTCTGCGATATCAGGGTGACCCCGGGTTCGGGACGCTCGGAGAGATCCTCTCCGTTGATGAGCTTGTCGATCGAGACGGCCGCCTCGTGGCCGTGCGCCACCGCCCAGATGATGTTTTTCGGGCCGAAGGCCGCGTCGCCGCCGAAGAACACGTTCTTCGCGGTCGAGGCGAAGGTCGTCTTGTCCAGCACCGGCAGGCCCCACTTGTCGAACTCGACGCCGCTGTCGCGCTCGATCCAGGGAAACGCGTTCTCCTGGCCGACCGCGACCAGGACGTCGTCGCACTCGAAGCTCTGGTCCGGCTCGCCGGTGGGTACGAGGCTCCTGCGTCCCTTGTCGTCGTACACTGCCTTCACCTTCTGGAACGTCATGCCGACGAGCTTTTGATCTTGAATATTGAAGGACACCGGCACGAGGTAGTTCAGGACCGGGATGCCCTCGTGCTGCGCGTCCTCCTTCTCCCACGGGCTCGCCTTCATCTCCTCGAAGCCCGAGCGCACGATCACCTTGACGTCCTCGCCGCCCAGGCGCCGCGAAGTGCGGCAGCAGTCCATTGCGGTGTTGCCGCCGCCGAGCACGATGACGCGCTTGCCGATCCTGTCGATGTGGCCAAAGGACACGGAAGACAGCCAGTCGATGCCGATGTGGATGTTCGCCGCGCCTTCCTTGCGCCCCGGTATGTCGAGGTCGCGGCCGCGCGGCGCGCCGCTGCCGACGAAGATCGCGTCCCAGCCCTCGGCCATCAGGGCCTTCAGGCTGTCGATCCGGCGGTGCTTGAACTCGACGCCGAGGTCGAGCACGTAGCCCACCTCCTCATCGATCACTTCCTCGGGCAGGCGAAAGCGCGGGATCTGCGAGCGGATCATGCCGCCGGCCTTGCGGTCGCGGTCGAACACGGTCACCTGGTAGCCGAGCGGCGCGAGGTCGCGGGCCACGGTGAGCGAAGCAGGGCCGGCGCCGATGCAGGCGATCCTCTTGCCGTTCTTCTTCGATGGGCGCTTGGGCATGCGAGCCTTGACGTCGTCGCCCTTCTGGTCGGCGGCGACGCGCTTCAGGCGGCAGATCGCGACCGGCTCGGGCCGCGCCTGGTTCTCTTCCTCGACGCGGCCGCGGCGGCACGCGGGCTCGCAGGGCCGATCGCAGGTGCGCCCCAGGATTCCGGGAAACACGTTCGATTCCCAGTTGACCAGATAGGCGTCGGAATAACGCCCGGCAGCGATCAAGCGGATGTATTCTGGGACGGGCGTGTGGGCCGGGCAGGCCCACTGGCAATCGACGACTTTATGAAAGTAGTTTGGATTGCGGATGTCGGTGGGCTGCAACCAGATCTCCTCGCCCTTGGAAGGGCGGTGTTCCCGATGGCCGACAGTGTACTCCTGCGAACCCCCACAGAAAAGCCTATTTCCTTTACTATCAATCACTAGAATGACTTCCCAGCTCGAATCCCTGCGCCGGCATTCGGTGGTGGTGGCCGACACCGGCGACATCGATGCGGCGGCCCGCTGGAAGCCCCGGGACGCCACCACCAACCCCTCCCTCCTGCTCGCCGCCGCGGGCGACCCGCGCTACCGCCACCTGATCGAGGATGCGGTGGCGCGCGGCAAGGGCGACACTGAAGCGACCATGGACCAGCTGTTCGTCAGCTTCGGGCGCGAGATCCTCGGCCACATCCCGGGGCGCGTCTCGACCGAGGTGGACGCGCGCCTCTCCTTCGACAGTGAGGGCTCGATCGCCAAGGCGCGGCGCCTGATCGGCCTGTACGAGGCGGCCGGCGTGCCGCGCGCGCGGGTGCTGATCAAGGTGGCGAGCACCTGGGAAGGGGTGCGCGCCGCCGAGCGGCTCGAGCGCGAGGGCATCCACTGCAACCTGACGCTGCTGTTTTCCTTCGCCCAGGCGGTGGCCTGCGCCGCCGCCGGGGTAACGCTCATCTCGCCCTTCGTCGGCCGCATCTACGACTGGCACAAGGCGGCGCGCAAGGTCGACGACATCCCGCTCGCGGAAGACCCCGGCGTGGCTTCCGTGACGCGCATCTACCGCTACTACAAGAAGTTCGGCTACGGGACGCAGGTGATGGGCGCGAGCTTCAGAAAGACCGGGCAGATCCTGGGGCTCGCCGGCTGCGACCTGCTCACCATCGCCCCCGACCTGCTGGAGAAGCTCGCCTCGACTCCGGGCGAGGTCGAACGCAGGCTCTCGCCCGACACGGGCGGCGACGGCGAGCGCATCACGCTCGACGAAAAAGCGTTCCGCTGGATGCACAACGAGGACCAGATGGCGGTGGAGAAGCTCTCCGAGGGCATCCGCCGCTTCGACGCCGACGCGCGCAAGCTCGAGAAGCTGGTGGCGTCGCTGGTGGGCGCAAAGCGCGCCGCGTGACCGTGCCGCGCGCCGCGCTGTTGCTGGCGATCGCCTGCGGCGCCGGACCGGCGCTTGCCCACGTCCCGAGCGCGCGCGAATGCCGCGAGGCGAGCGAATTCATCTACCACGCCGCCCAGGCGCGCGACGCGGGCGCGACGCGCGAGTTCTTCATCGGCAAGCTGGAGGAGGACCTGGTCGCGATCCGCGCCTTCCCGAAATCGCTGCGCTGGTTCGCCCAGGATCCGGAAGATGAAGCGCTGCTCGTGTC
>JBAUTZ010000077.1:0-18221 GCA_049582445.1 Burkholderiales bacterium | reverse complement strand
TCTGGTCTTCGACGTGCAGAAGGCGATCGACCAGGCGTTGGTCGGCGGCACGGTGACGAGCGGCACCGCCACGACACTGACGCACACCGGACAGACCTTCCAGGCCCACGCTACGGCCAGCGAGATCCACGTCGGCGACACCATCGTCAACGTGACGACCGGCGCGGTCGGCACCATCGTCTCGATCGAGAGCGACACGGGTATCACCACCTCCGCGCTCACCGGTGGCACGGGCGGCAATAACTTGTGGAACGCGGGCGACGTCTACCGGATCAACGCGGTCAAGGTCTCCACCGAGGGAGGGCGCCTGCTCTTCACCCGCACCGGGGCGACGTCGCCGGGCGCGGGCGACAACTTCACGATCACGGAAACGACGGCCGGCAGCGCGGCCGAGCTCGGCATCACGGCAACGCTCACCTCGGACGAGGCGGACCTGCTGATCGTCGAGTCCGACGGTGTCACGAAGCACCGGATCGTGCTCGACCTGGTAAACGACATCAACGAGCTGATCAGCGAAATCAGTGCGCAGTCCGGCGGGCGCATCGTCGCGACGTTGACGGCCGACAATCCGAACGGCGAAATCACGCCGGTCAACGAAGCGAACACCGGCCTGACGATTGCCGAGGTGAACAATCCCGGCGTCTTCAGCGCCGCGCAGGCGGGCGGCAGCGGCATCCTGCTCGTCGACGCCGGCAAGAACTTCCTCACCAACGGCCTCGCCAAGGTCGGCGACACGATCTACAACCTGACCGACGGCTCCAAGGCGACCATCGAGGCGCTGCACAACGGCTCGCTCACCACCAGCCCGCTGACCGGCGGGACCGACAACACCTGGGGCTCGGGCGACGCCTACTCGCTCGGCAAGTTCAAGGTCGGCACGACCAACGCCTCACTCGCGGCGATCAAGCTCGGCCTGATCGGAACCGACACCAATCCGCAGGACGACACCGACGTGCCCGACGGCAAGGTCATAGGAGCGACCATTGCCGGCGCCACGCTGCTCGACCGCTTCTTCATCAGCGTGCCGGGCGCGGATACGAACGCCGACGCGGGCAACGACCCCACGCTGCTGAACGACGTCCTCAGCGCGCGCCTGGAGGTCAAGGCCGGGGCATTGCTTTCCGACATCGAGATCACCGCCGTCGGCGGCGGTGCGACGACCGTCAAGGCGAACGGGTTCGATTTCACCAAGCTCGACGCCAATCACGACAACAATCCCGATTCACCGATCAGCATCGAGATCAAGAACGTCGCCGGCTTCGCGCCCGGAATCTACTCCGTCACCGAGGTCGTCAATGCGACCACGATCAAGCTCGCCAGCACTGCGATCGGCATCGTCGGCCAGAAGGGCGGCGCGGGCGTGCTGCAGACCGGGCTCGACGCCTCGGCGACTTTCGGCTTCATCGAGATCGGCCTCGACGGCACTCTGGACCTCGGCGCCGAGCTTTCGTGGGGCTTCAATACCGCAACCGGCACGGCGGGCGCGGATGGCCGGCTGACCGCGCAGGAAGTGATCGACGGCCTGGACGAGCCGCTGTCGTTGATGCTGCTCCCCGACCTCACGCCGATCCCGGTATCCGGGATGACGACCGCGGTAGGGACTACGACCACGCTGACCGACACGAATGCGCACTTCGAGACCGGCAAGCGCGTCGCGGTCGGCGACGTCGTGCGCAACGTGACCCAGGGCAAGACGGCGACGATCCAGTCGATCGACAGCGACACGGCGCTGACGATGAGCGCCCTGACGGGCGGGGGGACCTGGGGCAACGGCGACGACTACGAGATACTCGTGCGCAACTTCGGCCTTGCCGATGCGTCGGTCTCGCTCGACCTGGCCGGCGACCTGGCCGGGCTTGCGGCGGCGGTCGGCGTCGAGGATCCGCAGCTTACCCTTCGCGTCCTCACCTTCGGCGACCCGTTCATCGGCACGCGCTTCGAGCACGCGAGCTACGCTGGCACGGACGACACCCACTTCACGCTGAGCGGCAACTTCACCGCCAAGCTGCCGGCCGGCGCGACGCTCAAGTTCGGCGACGACCAAGCGCAAATCGTCTCCGCGTCGTTCGCCTCCGGCGTCACGACCGTCGAGATCTCTCCCATCACGGACGGTTTCACGGTCCCGGGCACGCTAACCGGCGTCGACGTCGTGCTCCTGCCCAAGGTCGACGTCGACATGTCGGACCTCGGCGACATCCTGCCGGACTTCCAGAACTTTGGGCTGGCCGACATCATCGCCCTGCTGCAGGCGCTCGCCGACTACCTCGGCCAGTTCGAGAGCTTCGGCTTCCTGAACGAGCCGATCCCGCTCATCGACACGAGCGTCAACGACCTGCTCGGGTTCGCCGACGACTTCGCCACGGCGCTGCAGGAATTCCAGGCCAACCCGGCCGGCTCGCTGCAGACCCTCGAGGACAAGCTGCTCGAGGCGCTCGGCATCAATAACAACACCCTGACCGGCATCGTCGGCTTCATCAACGACGGCCCTGATTCGCCGGCGCTCTCGCTGCCGAGCAAGGTCGTCAACCTCGACTTCGACGTGCCGAGCGGCATGCTCATTTTCGACATCGCCTGGGGCACGAGCTTCAGCGAAGGGTTGGACGTCGCGCTGCCGGGCCTCGATTTCGGCGACGCGTTGTCGTCGCTGGGTCTGGGAAGCTTGCTCGACCTGGCCGGCTCGGCGAACCTGCAGGCCGAGGGCTCGGTGCTCGCCCGGCTCAAGCTCGGTGTCGACATAGCGAACTTCGATGTCGACTCGCTCACCGACGGGTTCAGCATCGACGACCTCATCACCGAGATCGGGGATCATCTTTTCCTCTTCGACGACACCGGTTTCGATGCGCGCCTGCGCGTCGCTGGCGAGGACATCGGCTTCCGCGTCGGCGT
The DNA here is from genome assembly GCA_049582445.1 of Burkholderiales bacterium. Classification (GTDB taxonomy): domain Bacteria; phylum Pseudomonadota; class Gammaproteobacteria; order Burkholderiales; family SG8-39; genus DAHVFK01. The sequence continues at coordinate 15,335 of JBAUTZ010000077.1, read as the reverse complement.
CGGCCCGTTCTCGCTCACCATTGGCAGCACCGACCCGGACGGGCCGAACCCGCAGACCGCCGAGATCGAGCTGGATGGGTCGATCGACCTGGCGCTCGAAGACACGCTGTTCACCGACCACAAGGTCTCGTTCACCGACTTCTTCGGCGATCTCAGCTTCGACAACGTCGACACGAGCGTCGAGGGCTCGATCAGCGGGTACCTCCCGGTCTTCTTCCCGAACGATTCGCGCTTCATCGGCGCGATCCGCATCGGCGGCACGGACAGCAACAACACGTTCACCCCCACCGGCGACCTGGTCAATCTGATCAGCACGCTGGTGGACACGGGTGATCTCAACTTCGAGCTGATCTCCGAGGACCAAAACACGGGACTCGCCGGCGTGCAGGGCACGCAGGCGAACGCCGTCGCGATCGACGTCTCGGACGTCATCAAAGGCATCACCAGCTTCGACCTCAGCAAGCTGAGCATCTTCGACAACGTCCTGCTCGCGGTGGACGGCCTCGACCAGGTGCTCGAGCTGCTGCAGGACACGTTCGACGACACGAACATCACGCTGCCGCTGATCGGCAACGAGCTGAGCAAGGCCACGGGCTTCATCGGCGACATGCGCGAGGACTTCATTGCGCCACTGCGCAATCTCGTCGAGACGGCGAAGGACACCGCCGCCGACTTCGCCGACGCGAACAAGAACGTCATCTCCAAGGCGATCTTCGACGTGCTCGGCCCGAGCGGCGCAAACATCCTGCTCGCGAGGGACGGCTTTGTCGGCACGCCGAGCGCGGTCGGAGACTACGTCGGCCTTTCGACCAACCTCGACGACTTCCTGTTCCCCGAGGAGGGCGAGACGCCGCCCGACCGCAGCCAGGTGTTCATGGAGTGGGACCTGAACCTGGGCTCGACGCTCGTCAACGCACCGCTCGACATCGGCTTCGACCTCGGCATCCCGGGCCTCGGCCTCAGGACCGAGGGTGACCTCAACATCAACATCGACTGGGCACTCGATCTGGGCTTCGGCCTGGATTTCATGGACGGCTTCTACCTGAAGACCGACGATCCGGACGAGCTGCTGTTCAACGCGCAAGTGACGCTGCCGGGCGCGGGCATCACCGGCACGCTCGGCTTCCTCGGCCTCGAGGGCCACGACGCGACGCTCGACTTCGGCCCGTATGGCGAGAAGAACACGGCGCTCGGCGCCACGTTCAAGGTCGACATCAGCAACGTCATCGCAAATGGCGACGTGCAGTCCGCCACCGCCAATTCGATCACTTTCACCTCGACCTCGTTCGGCGTAAACGCGCTCGCCGGCAAGCTCGTCAAGATCGTCGGTGGGAACGGTGATGATCAGACACGCAAAATTCTTTCGAACACCGGAACCTCGCTGACGATCGAGGGTACCTGGAACGCGGACGCCGACGGCACCTACCAGATCCTCGACCCCCACATGGGGTTCACGGAGTTCGGCAACATCGACATCGATCCGCGCATCGCCGCGGAGGCGAGCGCGGCGCTCGAGATGACGCTCGGCCTGAGCGAGGACCTGGTCGGCTCGGACGTGGCGAGCGGTTTCCCGTCGATCGACGCCGAGTTCCGGTTCCTCTGGCAGCTCGGCAACCGTGGCGCGGGCGCGACCGCTCAGGACATCGCCGACAATCCCCTGACGCACTTCCGGTCTTTCGAGTCGCTGGGCGAAGAGGGCTTCGGCGCGATCTCGAACGGGCTGAAGCTCGTTTCCTTCGAGCACATCGAGCTCGATCTCGGCAGCTTCATCGGCGACGTGCTCGGGCCGATCGTCGACCAGGTATCGCAGTTCACCGAGCCGATGCAGCCGATCATCGACTTCATCACCTCGCCGGTGCCGATCATCGGCCAGCTTGGGCTCGATATCACGTGGCTCGACCTCGCGCAGATGGTCGCTGGCGACTCGGTCAACATCGCGCTCATCCAATCGATCGCCGAGATCATCTCCCTCGTCAACCAGATCGCTGCGCTGAGCGACGGCGACAACGTCAAGCTGCCGATCGGCAACTTCGTCATCTACGACGCGACCGACGGCGGTACGGGTTTCACGCCCGCGCTATGGGACGGCGGGATGAATCGCGATTCCACCCTTACCAGCGCCCTCAGCGCTCCGGGCGTGATCGGTGACATCTTCGGCACCGGCAGCGATTTGGGAAGCCTGGCCGAGGGCATCATTTCCGGAGTCTTGGGCGGACTGAGCGGTGGCAGCGGCGATTCGGCGGACGTCCTGCAGGGCCTGACCAGCCATCAGGCCGCCGGCGGCTTCTCGTTCCCGTTCCTCGAGCACCCGGACCAAATCTTCGGCCTGCTGATGGGCAAGAACGTCGACCTCGTTGCCTACGACCTCGGTGAGCTCGACTTCGGCTTCGAGTTCCACCAGTTCTTCTCGATCTTCGGCCCGCTCGGCGTATCGATCGGCTTGATCGTCGAGATCATGATCGACAGCGCGTTCATCTACGACACGCAGGGCATCCGCGAATTCGTCGACAGCGGATTCAAGAACCCGGCGCTGCTCCTCGACGGCTTCGCCATCGCCGCGGATCCGAAGCTCGACGGCGTGGACGACCCGGAGCTGCGCTTCTTCGCCGAGCTGCAGGCGGCTGCCGAGCTGAACCTCGGCATCGCGCGCGCCGGCGTCGCCGCGGCCTTCGGCTTCCAGATCCTGTTCAACCTGTTCGATCCGGACGGCGACGGTCGCATCCGCTTGAAGGAGCTGATCGGCAACATCGAGAACCAGCTGCGCGCGCCGAACGACGCCGACAAGCTGCTCGCGCCGCTCGCCATTTTCGACGTGAGCGGGGAGATCTTCGCGCGCCTGTTCGCCTTCCTCGAGATCGACTTCGGCTTCTTCACCTTCGAGAAGGAATTCCCGATCTTCGGACCGGAGACGCTGCTCAGCTTCCAAATCGACTTCTTCCGGCCGCCGGTCCTGGCGACCGAGCTCGACAACGGCGACCTGCTGATTCACACCGGCAAGTTCGCCGACCAGCGGCTGCTCGGCAACGCGACCGATCTTTCCGAGCACATCCTGATCAGCAGGGCCGGCGCGAGCGGCGACACGCTGACCGTCAACATTTCGAGCACCGGCACGCAGTACGGCGGCGATTTCCTCGGCGACGACTCCGAGGTGCCGCTCGCGTACAAGATGAAGAAGGGCGGCAAGATCATCTTCGACGGCGGCAAGGGCGACGATCGCCTCGAGGTGTCGGGCTTCAGCAAGGGCGAGGTCGTGTTCGACATCGACATGGGCGTAGGCAACGACGAGGTCCTGCTCTCCGGCGGGAAGGATGACGAGTTCTCGACCATCGTCGGCGGCAAGGGCGTCGACCACATCACCGGCAGCGACGGTGCCGACCTGATCTACGGCGGCAGCGGCGACGACACCATCGACGCGGGCGACGGCACCGACATCGTCTTCGGCGACGAAGGGGAGATCGGCACGGATACCGCCACCGGCAAGACGAGCGCCACCGATGGGGTCGACACGATCAACGGCCAGGGCGGCTCCGACATCATCTTCGGCGGCGGCGGTCGTGACAGCCTCGACGGCGGCACGTCCGGGGACTCCGACCTGCTGATCGGCGGCGGCGGCGTGGTGCAGTTCCAGGCCGGCGCGTTCAAGACCTTCGCCAACGTCGTCGACCTGCTCGAGCGCGGGATCGGCGACGTGGAAAACCTGGTCCTCGACACCAGCGCGGGTGACGTGCTCGTCGGCGACGAGGGCGACATCATCTTCGGCACGGCCGGGCCCGACGTCATTACCGGGACGAGCGGCAACGACATTATCTTCGGCCTGGGCGGCGCCGACGTCATCGACGGCCTGGGCGGCAACGACATCATCTTCGGCGACGGCGGCAAGCTCGACCTGGGCGCCGGCGGCGCGGGGACCGCCACCGGCGGAGACGCGAACACCTTGACCGACAGCGGCGCCAACTTCGCGAGCGTCAAGGTCGGCGACTACGTCTGGAACCTGTCGGAGGACAAGTTCGTCCGCGTCACGGCGGTCAACACCGTGACCTCGTTCGAGACCGAGGTGGTCACGAGCTGGGCGGGCGATGCGTACAAGTTCTTCGTTCCCGTCGCGGTCGCGGGCAGCAACGACGGCGCGGACGTCATCCAGGGTGGCGAGGGCGACGACCTGATCTTCGGCGGCGGCGGCGGCGACTTCCTGGCGGGCGACTTGATCGTCACGGCTCCCGATCCGCTTCCGGCTAGCGGCGGCGACGACCGCATCTACGGCGGCAGCGGCGCCGACAAGATGTTCGGCGATAACGTTCAGGTCGACAGCAACGGCAAGACCGCAACCGTGCCGGCGGTGTCCGGCGACGGCGACGACCGGCTCTTCGGCGAGGGCGAGGCCGATGCCATGTACGGCGGCGGCGGCAGGGACTACATGGACGGCGGCGCCGGATCCGACCGGCTCTTCGGCGGGGACGACTCCGACACGCTGATCTTCAACAAGGGCTCCGACCGCCTCGACGGCGAGGATGGCGGCGACGGCTACTTCGCCATCATGCAGGGCGGCAACGCGGAGTCGTTGGTGATCGCGCAGGACACCGGCACGACCGGCGCCGACCTGCTGGTGGTGAACGGCACGATCTTCGACGATCAGTTCCTGCTGCGCGCCAACACCGCGGGCTCGGACGCTTTCATCGCGATGATCAAGCAGGACTTCTACGTCGAGCGCATCAACTACGGCGGCTCGCTCGAGCGCATCGTGGTGAACGGTGGTTTCGGCAACGACCACTTCGCGATCGACGACACCGCCGCCGAGATCACCGTCAACGGCGAGTTCGGCGACGACACGTTCCAGGTCGGGCAAATCTTCCGCTCTCAGCGCATCGCAGCTGAGGCGAATATCTCGGTCAACCCGTTCGACGACACCTTCGCCACGATCGAGACCACGCGCGGATTCCTGTCGAACGGCATCAGCGAGCCGATGACCATCAACGGCGGCCTCGGCAACGACCGCTTCGTCGTGTACCACAACAAGGCGGTGCTGCAGCTGAACGGCGAAGGCGGCGACGACGTGTTCGAGATCCGCGCCTTCGCCCTGGTCGGCTCCCAGGAGCCGCAGCGCGAGCGCACCGACCTCTCCGGCGGCGAGGGCGCCGACCTGGTCATGTACGCGGTCAACGCGCCGGTGAACATCGACGGCGGCGACGGCTTCGACACGGTAGTCGTGATCGGCACCGAGTTCGGCGACGACTTCGTCATCACGGAGGACGGGGTCTTCGGCGCCGGCCTGACTGTGAGCTTCGTCAACATCGAGTCGCTGCGCCTCGACGCCGCGGAAGGCAGCGACCGCGTGTTCGTCAAGAGCACGAGCGAGAAGTTCATCACCGAGATCTTCGGCGGCCTGGGCGAGGACACGGTCTTCATGTCCGGGGCCACGCCGCCGATCGTCAGCAACGACCTGCGCGGGCACAGCGGCGTCGTGCTGCACGACGTGGAAAGCGATGACCTGAGATACGACGGCCAGAACATCTTCGGCATCTCGGCCAACGTCGCCGACAACGACGAGCCCTTCATCGTAGTGCGGCCGACCGACGGCTCGACGATCATCGGCGAAGGCGGCATGACGGACGAGTTCTCCGTGATGCTGACGCGCGCCCCGACGCGGCCGATCGACGTCTTCATCCTGGCGCCGCTGCCGACCCCGAGCGCGCGCGAGCGCGGACAGCAGATGTTCCGCGTCACCAGCGCGACCGCGCTCGCGACCGGCGAGCCCACCGTCGGCGGCAGCAGCATCACGCTGCGTTTCGACGAGACCAACTGGTATGTGCCGCAGATCGTCGAGGTGCTGGCCGACAGCACGAGCTTCGACGACCTGAGCCCGGCCTTCCAGCCGATCGCGACGCGCCCCGAGGTCGTCGAACTCGGCGAGACCGGCGAGCCGCCGCGCGATTTCGTCTACGACGATGCGGCGTACGAGGGTGTGCGCTTCGGCGTGGTCAACATTTCGGTGAAGGCGTCGATCGTGCAGGACGACGGCGACGTCGTCGGCCTCAACACGGCGCGTACCGTGCTGACGGTCAACGCCGCGGATCTCGTCCATTTCAACGGCACTACGATCATCGGCCAGAACCTGCAGATCAAGGCCGGGCCGGGCATGGGGCAGAACCGCTTCGTCACCGGCTACGAGCTCGACGGCACGCATGTCCACCTGACGCTCGATCGCGAGTACGCGGCCACGGAGTTCCCCACGACGGCGAGCGCCTGGCTCATCCAGGACGACGATTCGCTGGTCGGCGTGATGGACAGCTTCCGCGAGGACACGGCTCAGCTCATCGAAGACGGCATCATCCCCGAGACCACCAACCCGAACGACCAGCGCTCGATCTTCGTCGACGCCGATGGATCGGTCCTCACCGACGCGCAGAGTGAGGGGCTCGTCGGTGCCACGATCGAGATCGTCGCCGGCACCGGCCGCGGCCAGCAGCGCCTGATCCTCGGGCACGGCCTCCTGAGCCCCGAGACCACGCTGATCCTGAACGGCGGCTGGCGCACCAACCCGGATTCGACGAGCGTGTACCGCATCGAGCGCTACGACGGCCTTGCGCTGCCGAGCGTGTCCGTGCAGGTGAACGACAACGACCTGCCGGGCATCAACCTCGACGAGACGCGCGGCTTCAAGGACGACGGCGACGCGACCGACGACGCCGCCGACGTGGTCGACGACTACGACACCATTACCGCCGTGATCGAAGGCGGCGACGGCGACCAGCTGGGCGAGCGCGACGTGATCCGCGTGCAGCTTTCCAAGGACCCGCTCGGGGTGAATGTCGAAGTCGGACTGATCTACGACTCGACCCAGCTCGAGCTGCGCACGCTCGACGGCACGCTGATCACCAACGCGCCGGGACAGCGGCTGGTCTTCAGCGATCTCACGCCGCAGGACCTCGTCGTCACTGCGCTCGTGGACGGCATGCGCGAGGGCTTCCACACCAGCCTGATCGGCTTCGAGCTGCACAGCTCGCTCGTGGATGCCGATGAGGTAGTGACGGAGAAGTTGCAGACCTTCCCCGACTTCCCGGTCTTCTACGTCGGCCTCGAGAACGCGCCCGATGCGTCGCAGACCATCACGGTCAAGGCGAACGGCGTGACGCTGACGCGGGTCATGGCGCCCGACTCCAATGGCATCTTCGTCGGCGGGGACTACTTCGTCGCCGACAACAAGATCGTCTTCGTCGACGTGACTGGCGACCCGCTCGCCCGCGAAGGGTTGATCGACGTCACCTACACGTTCAACCGGCGCAACTTCGACGGCGCGTTCACGGCGCCGATCCTCGCACGCATCAACGACGCCGACGCGCCCACGGTCATCGTGCGCGAGACCGGCGGCTCGACCGACGTGATCGAGGTCAACCAGACGGATAACACCAACCCGAACTTCATTTCGGGCGCCCAAGATACGTCCGGTTCGCCCTGGCAGGACTCCTATCAGCTCGTTCTCAGCGCGGCACCGACCGACGACGTCACGGTGACCGTCACGCCGGACATCACCAAGACGACCCGCACCGGCGGCATCCGCCACGACGACGTCCAAGTCGAGGTTTTCTCCAGCGACTCGCGCGCCGTGCGCCAGGATTTCACGGCCGACAATTCCGGTGGATCGGCCACGAAGCTCGTCGACAGCGACGCCGCGTTCATCGGCGACGGCGTGAAGATCGGCACCCTGGTGCGGACTCTTTCCGGCAAGTGGGTGCATGTCACCGACGTCATGGACGAGCACACGCTGACCACCGAAACGGTTGCGGGCGGCTGGAACGGCCAGGGCTACACCTTCGGCAATTGGAAGGTGACCTTCACCGATGCCGACTGGGACAAGCCGGTCGAGATCCAGGTCCGCGCGATCGACGACGCGCAGGTCGACGGCGGCGACACGCAAGTGTTTGCGCCGGGGCCGGCCACGCTGAGCGGCATCCTGGGACCGGTGCGGGTCGAGGGCGCGGGCGGCGCAGGCTCGCTCAGCCTCGGCGTGCCGGTGATGCTGCCCGGCGAGACGAACCTGCGTGCCCCAGACGGCACGGTGCTCGGCTTCCAGGCCGGCAGCGGATTCGGCGCGACGGAGTATATGACCGTCCACATCGACGACCTCTGGCATCGCATCGACGCGGACAACGCCGAGGGCGACGCGCTCAAGACGATCGACGACCTGATCGGCTTGACCGTCGAGATGGCGCGCGGCGAGGGCGTCGGCGTGGTGCTCAATCCCGAGCGCCCATTCGAAGCGTTCGACCGGTTCTGGCTGATCGAGGCCATCACTGTCGATCCGAACGACAGCGACCTGCGCATCCTCGAGCTCAAGAACCCGTCGCAGATCGACCCGTCGACGCTCGCTGCGAGCGCCGTACCGGTCGCTGATCCGAGCGGTGGGCCGCTGACCGACCTGAGCGGGGATCCGGCGCAGGCCTATGCCATCACGGCGCTCTCGGCGAACTTCTTCGTGGAGGAAACCGTCCAGGTCGACGTCATGTTCGTGAACGACCAGGACAGCCTGGCGGACTCGAGCGGCGTGCTGACCTCGACGCGCCTCTACGGGCTGAACATGGGGCCGGATATCGCGATCGGCGGGCAGCAACGCTCCGGCGGCATCACCTACGAAGATCTCGAGGTGATCGAAATCAACCTTGGCAAGGGCAACAACAACCTGGAGGTGTTTGGCACCCAGACCCGCGAGGACGGCTACCAGAGCTGGACGCTCATCAACACCGGCGACGAGACCGTCGCCTTCAACGACAAGAAGGGCGACGACGTCGTCCTGCATCTCAACGCGGCGGATGAGCAGTTCACCGGCACCGCGGCGAGCGCGCAGAACGCCGACCTCGGCTCGGGAATCCTGCACACGACGATCACGGTGGATCAAAGCTTCGCCAAGGACTCGCTGCAGGGCGCGCTCATCGCCATCGGCCAGCAAGGTGGCGTGGACAACGCCGCGACCGGACAGGTACGGCGCATCCTCTACAACGACGGCAATGTCCTGACGGTGGAGGGACGCTGGGACGCGCTGCCGGCCGGCGAGGATTACACGATCACCAACGAGGCCGACGGCCCGATTGCCGTGAACCTGCAGGCCGGGAACGATTCCCTCGACGCTTCCGACTCCGATCTCGGCGTGGTCGCCTTCGGCGGGCTCGGCCAGGACACGCTGATCGGCGGCGCAGGCGACGACATTCTCTTCGGCGACCGCGGCCGGGTCGACTACTTCAATGAGGTGGGCGCGATCGTCACGCGGCTCGGCTACGCTCCCGAGCCGATCACCGGCTTCGTTACTGCGCAGGTTGAAGAGACAAACCTCTTCACCCTCGAAGACACGGGCACGAAGTTGAGCGGCGGTGTGCCGATCGGCGGCTCGTTCCCGGTGCCCGATACCGACGGCGACGAGGAAAGCGGCAACGAGGACATCGGCCTCAGGGGCCTGTACGTCGACATCAACAACGGCTTCGGCTTCCTGCAGCCGGTCAAGCTGATCGGCGGCAACGACGCCACGCATCTGTTCCTGTCGACGCTCGGCGAGGACGCGGGCTTCGATCCGGAGCTCGACCTACCCGGGCCGGTGTCGGCCAATCCCTCCGAGTACCGCATCTCCACAATTCCCGAGGACCAGACCGACGGCGTGGTGCGCGATCCGACGCTTCTCATCACGGTCGACAACGACCTCGGCGACGACGACATCATCAGCGGCGGCGGCGGCAAGGACACGGTGTTCGGCGGCGCAGGCGGCGATACGATCGACGCAGGCGGCGACGACGACATCGTGATCGGCGACGCGGGGCGCATCGATCGCGAGCGCGATCCCGGAGCGTCGGACGAGCTGGTCGTGTTCGCGCCGCGGTCTCCCGAGGCGCCGGTGGTGCGGACCTACCTCCAGCGCGTGCGCACCATCGCCTTCGCCGAAGGCGGCATGGACGACATCTCGGGCGGCGCGGGCGCCGACTTGATCTTCGGTGGCAGGGACGAGGACACAATCTACGGCGACGACTCGACTGCCTCGAGCGGAACCGCCGATCTCGGCGACGCGGTCGTCGGCGACAACGGCGAGATCGATTTCGTGGTCGGCGCATTCACCGACCTCTTCAGTGCCATTACCGACATCTTCACGACCGATACGTCGGCGAGCACCGGCGGCGACGACACCATCCATGGCGATGGCGGCAGGGACATCCTAATCGGCGGTGTCGAGGACGACACCATCGACGGCGGTGACGACGTCGACATCGTGCTCGGCGACGATGGCGTGGTTGTGCTCGACAACGGCAAGCTAGTCAGCGTCACCGACCCGGGCACCGACGGGGACGACATCCTTTCGGGCGGCGACGACGACGACCTGATCATCGGCGGCTTCGGCAACGACACCATCCGCGGCGACGCGGCCGTGGACATCCTCGTTGGCGACGCGGCCGAGGTGCTCTACGGCGACGATGGCGTGACCATCGTGCGCGTCGAGACGGTCTCGCGCTCCGACACCCGTAACGGCATCGACACGGTCTTCGGCGGCGCGGACGACGACATCGTCATCGGCGGCACGGGTTCCGACAAACTCGACGGCGGCAGCGAAGACGACCTGATCTTCGGCGACAACGTGCTGCTCGTGCTGAACCAGGGCTCGGGCGACGCGATCCAGCCGCGCTTCCGCACCCTGTCGGGCGCAACGCTCTACGACGCGAACGGCAATCCGCTCGTCGGCGGCAGGGCACCGACGCCCTATCAAGCGCCTGCCTGGGCGGACTGGTCCATCACGCTCGACCAGACCCGCGAAGCGGGCCACTTCGGCGACGACTACATCGCCGGTGGCGCGGACGACGACGAGATCTTCGGCCAGCTCGGCGACGACACGATCCAGGGCGACGGTTCGATTGACCTCGCGATCGATGCGGGTGCATATCGCGACCAGTCCGGTCAACTCGTCGTCCACGCATCGGTCGAGGCGTCGAGCGACGGCGACGACTACATCGAAGGTAGCGAAGGCAGCGACGTCATCTTCGGCAACCTCGGCCAGGACGACCTGACCGGCGGCAGCTCGGAGCTCTTCAGCCTGAACTCGGCCGGTCTGCGTCAGGATGGGGCTGACCTGATCTTCGGCGGCGCGGGCACCGAGATCCTGCGCAACGAGCAGGGCAACGTGGTGGACGAGGGCGACGCGAGCCACGGCCGCGACGCCGACATGATCCTCGGCGACAACGGCAACATCTTCCGCATCGTGTCGGTGAGCGGCGGCGCCAGTGCCTACCGCAGCTTCGAGTACGACAATGCGTACGGCGAGCAACTGGTGGTGCGGGCGGCGCAGCTGCTCGACTACACGCCGGGCGGGGTTCTCGGCGTGGCGCCGGCATCGGACATCGGGGACGCGGACGAGATCCATGGCGAGTCGGGCGACGACTTCATCTATGGCCAGAAGGGCGGCGACGTCCTCTTCGGCGAAGGCCAGGACGACGATCTGATCGGCGGCACCGGCAACGACTGGATCTCGGGCGGCACGGGCGACGATGGCGTGATCGGCGACGACGGACGCATCATCACCAGCCGCAACAATGCGACGGTCGGCGAGCCGCTCAACGGCGTGGCGCCGCTGCTGGCGAGCGACCCGAGCACGAAGGACAGCAACGGCAACGTTCTGAACGAGGCGATCTCGACGCCGGGCGGCGTGCAGCAGGCGACGATCAATGGCGCTGGCGCGCTCAAGAAAGCGGTCAACCTCGCGCCCTTCAGCATCGATACGGGCTGGGACGGGAGCGCCGACGAGTTCGGCGGCCTCTCCAACCACAGCTCCGACGACGTCATTTACGGCGGGCTGGGCAACGACTGGCTGCACGGCGGCTCGGGCGACGACGCGATCTCGGGCGCGGAGGCACTGCCCGCGTTCTACGCCGCGCCGATCAATGCTGGAAACGTGCTCGGCTACAACCCGGCCACGGGCGAGTTCGCGCAGTACGACGAGTACCACCCGCTCACCAAGATCGAGGGCTTCCTGCTCAACTTCGACGAGAGCGAAGGCCCGCAGGTGACCGACCCGACCTATGGTACGGTCAACACCGATGGCGAGGACAAGATCTTCGGCGATCTGGGCAACGACTGGCTGGTGGGCGGCACGGGGCGCGACGATCTGTATGGCGGTTGGGGCGACGACCTCATGAACGCCGACGACAACCAGAACACGAACGGGGACGTCCTGAACGACACGCCCGATACGCATCCGAGCTACGAGGACCGGGCTTACGGCGGCGCGGGGCGCGACGTGCTGATCGCGAACACGGGCGGGGATCGCCTCATCGACTGGGTGGGCGAGTTCAACAGCTACATCGTGCCGTTCGCGCCGTTCGGCCTGGGTACGGTGTCGAGGACGCTGCAGCCGCAACTGCAGGAGTTCCTGTACGCCCTGTCGGCCTCCGACGGCGCCGATCCGACCAGGACGGCCGACGTCGGCGCGAGCGCCAACACGGCGCGCAACGGCGAGCCGCAGGGCGAGCTGGGCGTGGTCATCCAGAAGGACTTCGCCTGGCAGGACCAGACCGGCGGGCCGCGCGACCCGCAGGCGGGCAACATCCCCGGCGGCAAGCGCGACGTGCTGCGCTCGGCGACCTTCGACAACGCCTCGGCGACCGGCTTCTTCGCCGACAGCGGCAAGTGGTCGGTGCAGAACGGGGTGCTCCAGGTGTCGGCGAGCTCGCTGCACGCCGATGCAGTGAGCGTGTTCCACGTCGGCGACGCGCTGCCCGGCTACTTCGAAGTGCAGGCCTCGATCATGGCGATCAAGCCCACGGCCGGCTGGAAGGCGAACAGCTACATCGTGTTCGACTACCAGGCGAAGGACGACTTCAGGTTCGCCGGGCTGGACGTGGCGCTCAACAAGTTGGTGATGGGCCACCGCGACGCGAGCGGCTGGCACGTCGACGAGCAGGCGCCGGTGCCGGGCGGCGTGAAGGCCGACCAGTACTACAACCTGCTGCTCTCCGTGAACGGCCTGAACGCGACCCTGGTGCTGGACAACAAGAACGTGTTCTCGCACACCTACGCGCCGCGCGTCGTGGACGGTTATTCCTACGGCCTCAACTGGGGCATGCTGGGTGTGGGCTCGGACAACTCGCGCGGCGCGTTCGACAACATCCGCGTGCAGGTCCTGCCGCCGCAGATCACCTTCGACCAGACCGAGGACTTCAGCGACGGCGTGGCGAATCTCTTCACTGGCCCGCAAAGCGGCGCCTGGAGCGTCGGCAACGGCGTCTACAGCGCAACGCCCAGCAGCGCGACGAGCGTCAGCATCCTCGACCTCGGCCCTGACAACCTCAACGTCTCCTCGTACCTGGAACTGAGCGCCAGGGTGAACGCGAACGGCCGCGCGGGCTTCGTCTTCGACCGCTATGCCGACGGCAGCTTCAAGTTTGTGGCGCTCGATGCGCCTGCCGACCAGGTGATCATCGGTCATTACACGCCGAAGGGCGGCTGGGTGAGCGACACCGCGGTCGCGAAGACGATCGATGCCGGCACGGCGTACACGCTGGGCGTCGCACTGAAGGGCAGCACGGTGAGCGTCACGCTCAACGGTCAGGTGGTCCTCGGCTTCGCCTTCAACGCCGCGACGGTGGACGGCCGCTTCGGCCTGCTCGCCACCGGCGGCAGCGCGAGCTTCGACGATGTGCGCGTCAAGACCAACGACCCGGCGTTTGCCGCCGATGGCGGCGGCAGCCTGGTCGCGGGCGCGTCGGGTACAACATCCAGCGCGACGCTCACCCAAGACGAGCTCGACGGCATCGCGACAGTGGCGATCTCGCAGTGGACCGAGGCGCTCGGCGCGGGCGACGCGCGCCTGGCGGCGCTCGCCGACGTGCGCATCGTGATCGGCGACCTCGCTGGAGCCGAGCTGGGCGACACCGCGGGCAACACCGTCGTTGTCGACGCGGACGCGGCCGGCTTCGGCTGGTTCGTCGACGTCTCGCCCGCCTCGTCGAGCGAGTTCCGTGTGCGTCTCGACCGCAATATCTTCGCCGCCGCGCCCGGGAGCGAGGCTTACGGCAAGATGGACCTGCTCACGGCGGTGGAGCACGAGCTGGGCCACCTGCTCGGATTCGATCACACCAGCCCGCTCGCGGTGATGCGCGAATCGCTCGACCCGAGCGTGCGCTACACGCTCGACACGGCCCCGTTACAGGAGGAAAACGCGGAACCCGCCGCGACGCGACCGGCCTTCGACACCTACGCGGGCTACGGCAACATGGGAGTCGACGCCCCCATCGACTGGCAGGCGAGCACGAGCGGCGGCTGGGAGGTGAAGCTCTCGCCCTACGACACCGGCAGGCCGGCGAAGAATGGCTCGCCCAACTTAACCGGATTTGACGTGAAGCTGCTTGACAAGGAGCAGGGGCGCACGCAGCCTGCGGACTTCGACGGCATGGGCAAGACCCTGCTCGGCAAGGACAAGAATCCGCAAGCTTAGGGAAGGAATCGCATGAGCACGCAACTATTCATCTACGAATCGGCGGTGCCGCTGTCCGGTGCGCGCCATGGCGGCTGGTCGGTGGAGGTCGGCGCCGACTACCGCTTCAGCAAGAAGGTGAACTCGGTGCCGCTGATGGCGGTGGAGTTCCCGCGCGCGGCCTCCGAGTACGCGATCGTGTTCAGCGGCACGCCCGAAGCCTTCATTCCTGCGGTGATCCTCGGCATGCGCGAGGAGAACCTGTACCTCGCGGGGCAGGGCGGCTGGCAGGCGAAGTACATCCCGGCGTTCGTGCGCCGCTATCCGTTCGTGTTCTCGAGCTCGCAGGACGGCAAGACCTTTACGCTGTGCATCGACGAGGCCTTCCCCGGGTTCAACCAGGAAGGCCGCGGCCAGCGCTTGTTCGGCGAGGACAGGAAGCCCACGCCCTACGTCGCGAACGTGCTCAAGTTCCTAGAGCAGTACCAGGTCGAGTTCCGGCGCACGCAGGCGTTCTGCGCCAAGCTCGCGGAGCTGAAGCTCCTCGAGCCGATGCGCGCGCAGGCGAACCTGAAGTCCGGCGAGCGGCTCTCGCTCACCGGCTTCATGGCCGTGAACCGCGAAAAGCTCAAGGCGCTGCCCGGCGAGAAGCTCGCCGAGCTCGCGAAGACCGACGAGCTGGAGCTGCTCTACCTGCACCTGCAGTCGATGCGCAACTTCTCGGCGATGGTCGAGCGCCTGGCCGGGCAGCCGGCGCACGAGCCCGAGGCAGTTGCCGGCTAGGTACGAGTTTCGGTTCGGTTTTGTAGGGAAATGATCGGCTTTGCGCCGCTTCTTCAGGCGCGCAGCAGGTAATTCAAGCGCGCTCCGGGCTTTCCCCCGCGTCAGCGGTTATCTTTGA
>JBAUTZ010000076.1:0-8058 GCA_049582445.1 Burkholderiales bacterium | reverse complement strand
GATCGGGATCGCACTCGATGGTCGCCATCGCAGGCGACCAGTAACTGGCGCGCCAGCACTGACCTGAGCCGTTCTTCCACGCCATGTTGTTGCCGGCGGGCTCGGTCCAATATCCTCCACTGGACTGCGCCGAGGCATTGAACGACGCCGCGGAAAGGCTCATACCCGTGGCCGCCGCGACGAGTAACCACAATTTCTTGTTCATGCTATCCCCTCTGTAAAGGCTGTCTCGAAAGGAAATCCCGCTCAAGACGTTGGACCGGTTCGTAAATTCCGTAAAACATTGTGCCATAAGTCTATACGGCTGTCCAAGTCTGACAAAAACGGGTTTTTTAGAGCCCCGTCAACAATCAGCGCTCGTCCGGCCACCCAGACGTGGCTGACATGTTCCCGCCCGGCAGCGTAGACCAGGTGCGAGACGGGATCGTAGCAGGGGGAAAGCTCCGGTCCGTCCAGCCGGACGGCCACCAAATCGGCCGCTTTGCCTGCGACGATGCTGCCGACCTGCCGCTCCAGGCCCAGCGCTATCGCGCCACCCAGGGTCGCCGCACGGAGTGCCGCCCGGGCCGGCACGGCGGCCGCGTCCCGCGCCACGGCCTTTGCCAGCAACGCCGTCTGGCGCATTTCCTGGAACATGTCCAGCCGGTTGTTGCTCGCCGCGCCGTCGGTTCCCAGCGCGACGTTTACGCCGGCATCCAGGAGCGCCGCGATCGGCGCAAAGCCGCTCGCCAGCTTGAGGTTCGACGACGGACAATGGGCCACCGAGCAGCCGTATTGCCCGAGCATCGCGACCTCGTCCCGCGAAAGGTGCACCGTATGCACGGCGATCAGGCCCGGGCCGAGGAGCTCGAGACGCCGCAGCCGCTCGAGCGGACGCAGGCCGTGCTCGGCGAACGAACGCGCGATCTCCTCCTCCGTTTCATGAACGTGAAGGTGGACAGGAACATCGAGTTCCGCCGCAAGACGGGCCACCTTCCTGAAGCTGTCGTCCGAGACGGTGTAGGGGGCGTGCGGCGCGATGCAGAACGACAGACGCTCGTGATCCCCATAGCGATCGCGCAGCGCCAGGCCCTTGCGCAGGTAATCATCGGGGTCCGCCGCGTAGGCCGATGGGAACTCGACCACGATGGCGCCGAGGGCTGCGCGCATTCCCGTCTCGAGCGCCGCCTCGAGCGCTGCTTCCGGGAAGAAATACATGTCGTTGAAGCAGGTCGTCCCGCCGCGCAGCATCTCGGCGCAGGCCAGCAGCGTGCCGTCCTTAACGAATTGCGGCGATACGTGCTTCGTCTCTGCGGGCCAGATGTGCTCCTGCAACCAGTTCATCAGCGGCAGATCGTCGGCAAGCCCCCGCATCAGGGTCATCGCTGCATGGGTGTGCGCATTGACCAGGCCTGGTATGAGCGCATGGTGTGGAAGACGGATTTCCGGGTAACCGGCAAAGCGACTTGCGGCGTCGGCGACCGGTAGCACGGCTTCGATGCGCCCATCGCGCACCGCGACCGCGGTGTGCTCGAGGGCCGCGCCGTCGGGCTCGACGGGCACCACCCAGCGGGGAATGATCAGCAGCGGTTCGGGCATGAATTGAAGGAGCCCGATTCGGCGGGGCCCCGGATCTTAGCAACGGGCGCACCCGAACCACAAGCGCGCGCCATTGCGAGTGGCGAGCGAAAACCGCAGCTTGCGCAAGCGCCGGTGCGCAGCCGGAACCGTGCGATTTGGACCGGCCCGCTTCCGCGCGCATGATAAAATTTTCTGTTTTCTTACGGCTCCAACTCGGCCTGCCATTTCCGGCCTGGCGGAGCGGTCGCCAAGCCCCCGCATCCCGCGCATCAAGCATGGATCAATTCGCAAAAGAAACGCTCCCGGTAAGCATCGAAGAGGAAATGCGCCGCTCGTATCTCGATTACGCGATGAGCGTGATCGTGGGGCGCGCCCTGCCAGATGTGCGCGACGGCCTGAAGCCGGTGCATCGGCGCATCCTGTACGGCATGAACGAGCTCGGCAACCACTGGAACCGGCCGTACAAGAAGTCGGCGCGCGTTTCGGGCGACGTGATGGGCAAGTTCCATCCGCACGGCGACGCGGCGATCTACGACACGATGGTCCGCATGGCGCAGCCATTCAGCCTGCGCTACCTCCTGATTGACGGCCAGGGCAACTTCGGATCGGTGGACGGAGACAACGCGGCGGCATCACGCTACACGGAGGTCCGGCTAAGCAAGTTCGCACACGAGATGCTGGCGGACATCGACCGGGAAACGGTCGACTTCGTGCCGAACTACGACGGGCAGGAGCAGGAGCCGGCGGTCCTTCCGGCGCGCGTCCCGAACCTGCTGGTCAATGGTTCTTCGGGAATCGCGGTCGGCATGGCGACGAACATCCCGCCGCACAACCTCTCGGAGGTTGTGGAGGCTTGCCTGCACGTGCTGCACCATCCGCAGTGCGCGATCGAAGAGTTGATCAAGCTCATGCCGGCGCCCGATTTCCCTACCGCGGGAATCATCTACGGACTGGCCGGCGTGCACGAGGGCTACCGAACCGGCCGGGGCCGCGTGGTCATGCGCGCGCGCACCCATTTCGAGGACATCGGCAAGGGCGACCGTCAGGCGATCATCGTCGACGAGCTGCCGTACCAGGTGAACAAGAAGGCGCTGCTCGAGCGCATCGCGGAGCTCGTCACCGGGAAACGGATCGATGGCATTTCCGACATTCGCGACGAGTCGGACAAATCGGGCATGCGGGTGGTAATCGAGCTGAAGCGCGGCGAGATCCCCGAGGTCGCTCTCAACAACCTGTACAAGCAGACGCAGCTGCAAGACACCTTCGGCATGAACATGGTGGCGCTGGTCGACGGCCAGCCGAAACTGCTCGACCTGAAGTCCATCATCGAGGCCTTCATTGCCCACCGCAGGGAGGTCGTCACTCGGCGCACCGTGTTCGATCTTCGCAAGGCGCGCGAGCGCGGCCATGTATTGGAGGGCCTCGCCGTCGCGTTGTCGAACGTCGACGAGGTGGTCGAGCTGATCAAGCGGGCGCCGAACCCGGCGGAAGCAAAGCGCGGGCTCATGGCAAAAGGCTGGCAGTCGCAGCTGGTGCGCGAGATGGTCGCGCGCGGCTCCGCCGAGCAGTTCCGCCCCGAGGGCCTGTCGCCCGAGTTCGGCCTCAAGGACGACGGCTACCGCCTGTCGGAAGAGCAGGCACAGGCGATCCTCGAGCTGCGCCTGCAGCGCCTCACGGGACTCGAACAGGACAAGATTCGCGACGAGTACAAGGAGGTCATGACGACGATCGCGGATCTGCTCGACATCCTCGAAAAGCCCGCGCGCATCGTCGCGATCATCGGCGACGAGCTGCGCCGGATCAGGGAGGAGTTCGGCGATCCTCGCCGCAGCGAGATCGTGACCGTCGCAGAGGACCTGTCGCTCGAAGACCTGATCGCGCCTCAGGACATGGTGGTCACGTTTTCGCACGGCGGTTACGCCAAGTCTCAGCCCCTAGCCGACTACCGCGCGCAACGCCGCGGCGGGCGCGGCAGAATGGCGGCGGCGACGAAGGAGGACGATTTCATCGAACGCCTGTTTGTCGCCCACTCGCACGATCACTTGCTGTGCTTCTCCAGCCGCGGGCGCCTCTACTGGCTCAAGGTCTACGAGGTGCCGCAGGGCAGTCGCACCAGCCGCGGCAAGCCCGTGGTCAACATGGTTCCGCTCGAGGATGGTGAGAAGATCACCGCTGTCGTTCCTGTGCGCGAGTTCGACGAACATCATTACGTGTTCATGGCCACCGCTCACGGCACGGTGAAGAAGACTCCGCTCGCGGAATTCTCGCGGCCGCGTCCGTCGGGGATCATCGCGGTCGGTCTCGATGGCAGCGATTATCTCGTCGGCGTGGCACTCACCGACGGCAGCTGCGATGTCATGCTTTTTTCCTCGGACGGCAAGGCGGTGCGTTTTGCCGAGAACGAAGTGCGGCCCATGGGCCGGCAGGCGACCGGAGTCCGCGGAATGCGGCTCGGCGAAGGCGCGCGCCTGGTGTGCATGCTCGTGGCGAAAAGCGAGGAGCAGACGGTTCTGACCGCCACCGAAAACGGCTACGGCAAGCGCACCCCGGTCAGGGAATACACGCGCCACGGTCGCGGCGGGCAGGGATTGATCGCTATCCAGACCTCGGAGCGGAACGGCCCGCTGGTCGGCGCAGTGATGGTTGACGATCGCGACGAGGTCATGCTGATTTCCACGGGCGGCGTGTTGATCCGTACTGCGGTGGCGCAGCTGCGTGAACAGGGGCGCAGCACGCAGGGTGTGTCGCTGATCTCGCTCGGAGAGGGAGAGAAGCTCGCGGGCCTCGAGCGCATCGAGGAAAGAGACGACGGAGTGAACGGCAACGGCGCCGACGGCGACGACGACGAAGGCGATGACGGTCCGGCCGAAGAACACCGGGGCGAGACCTTGCACTGATGGCGCGGGTCTACAACTTCAGCGCCGGGCCGGCCGTGCTGCCCGAGGAAGTGCTGGCACGCGCCGGCGACGAGATGCTCGACTGGCGCGGATCGGGGATGTGCGTGATGGAGATGAGCCACCGCGGCAAGGAGTTCGTCTCGATCGCCGAAGAGGCCGAAAGCGACTTGCGCGAGCTGCTCGCGGTGCCTGCTCATTACAAGGTGCTCTTTTTGCAGGGCGGCGCGACGCTGCAATTCGCCCAGATTCCCATGAATCTTCTGCGCGGCAAGTCCGCCGCGGACTATGTCCTCACGGGCGAGTGGTCGAAAAAGGCCCTGAAGGAGGCGAAGGCATATGGCGAGGTCCGCGTCGTAGCGAGCTCCGAGGATCGCGAGTTCACTTACGCACCCCCGCAGGAAGCCTGGCAGCTCAACGCCGACGCCGCGTACGTTCACTACTGCTCGAACGAGACCATCGGCGGGGTGGAATTCAATTGGATCCCCGACACCGGTCCGGTGCCGCTGGTCGCGGACGCCTCGTCGCATATTTTGTCGCGTCCGCTCGACGTATCACGTTTCGGACTGATCTATGCGGGGGCGCAGAAGAACATCGGGCCGGCGGGCCTCACCATCGTCATCGTGCGCGAGGACCTGATCGGCCGGGTTCGCGAGGGGACGCCCTCCGTCATGGACTACAGGCTGCAGGCGGAGGCCGACTCCATGCTGAACACGCCGGCCACCTACTCGATCTACGTCGCCGGGCTGGTGTTCAAATGGCTCAAGCAGCTCGGAGGGCTGGCGGAGATCGAGCGCCGCAATGTCGCCAAGGCGCGACTGCTGTACAGCTACCTCGATGGCAGCGGATTTTTCGCGAACCGGGTGGCGACCGCCGATCGCTCGCGCATGAACGTGCCGTTCCAGCTGGCGGACTCGAGGCTCGATGGAGAGTTCCTCAAGGGCGCGGAGGCACGCGGCATGGTGCAGCTCAAGGGACACCGCTCGGTGGGCGGCATGAGGGCTTCGATCTACAACGCGATGCCGCTGGCGGGCGTCCAGCACCTGATCGAGTACATGAAGGAGTTCGAAGCGCGCCATGGATAGCGACCGGGTGGCCGCGAAGCTCGAGGTACTCGTCCTCAATCAGATCGCGCCGCTCGGACTGCAGCAGCTACCCGCCGACCGGTATACGGTGGTACGGGAATCGCGCGCGCCGGACGTGATCCTGGTTCGCTCGCGCGAGTTGCATGGTTACGAATTCGGTGCGCGACTGATGGCGGTGGGACGCGCTGGCGCAGGCGTAAACAACATTCCGGTTGCGGAGCTCTCCGCGCGCGGCGTGCCGGTGTTCAATGCGCCGGGCGCCAACGCGAATGCCGTGAAGGAGCTGGTGCTGGCCGGCATGCTGATGGGGGCGCGCAATCTCGCGCCTGCGCTCGATTTCGTGGGCCGCCTCGACCCGGCGGCGAGCGACCTCGCGCGCCGCGTCGAGGACGGCAAGAAGCAGTTCGCCGGGGGCGAGTTGCCCGGGCACACCCTCGGCGTGATCGGGCTCGGCAGGATCGGCAGCTTGGTCGCCGACGCCGCGATACGGCTCGGCATGAACGTGCTCGGTTACGACCCCGAGATCACCGTCGACGCGGCCTGGAGCCTGCCGTCGCAGGTGCGGCGCGCGCGATCGATCGATGAAGTGCTCAAGTCGAGCCATTTCGTCACGCTGCACGTGCCCCTGCTCAGGCAGACGCGGCACATAGTCAACGCGGGCAACGTCGGGCAGTTGCGACCCGGCGCCATCTTGCTCAATTTTGCCCGCGAAGGGGTGGTCGACGACGAGGCGGTGCTCGCGGCTCTGCGCGACGGCCGGCTGAAGTCGTACGTGACCGATTTCCCGACGTCCGTGCTGCTCGGCCAGCCGGGTGTCGTGGCGCTGCCGCATCTCGGGGCCTCGACCGGCGAGGCCGAGGAAAACAGCGCGGTGATGGTGGTGAAGCAGGTACGGGACTACCTCGAGCATGGCAATCTGCGCAACGCGGTCAATTTTCCGGACGCCTCTATGGATCGGGAATCCCACTATCGCCTGGCGATCGCCAACGCGAACGTGCCCGACATGCTGGCGCGCATCTCGCACGTCCTCGGCAGCCGCAAGCTCAATATCCACAACATGCTGAACAAGTCGAAGGCGGACATGGCATACACGCTGGTCGACGTGGACAGCACGGTGCCACCGGAAACGATCGAGCAACTGCGACGGATCGACGGCGTGCTCGCCGTGCGCTATCTTCCGCGGTAACCAACAATATTGCGCGAATGCGAGTGGGGGACGTGGACGACATCGGCAGGCTCCGGGGAGAAATCGACGCGCTCGACGAGCAGCTGCTCGCGCTGTTCAACCGGCGCGCCGAGCTCGCGCGTCGCATCGGTGGCTTGAAGGCGGGGGCCCCGGTCTACCGGCCGGAACGCGAGGCCGAGATCCTGCGACGTGCGGCGCGGAATAATCCCGGTCCGCTATCCCCGGAACGGGTGACGGGGCTGTTCCGCGAGGTGATTTCGGCCTGTAGGGCCATGGAGCTCCCCGTACGGGTGGCTTACCTCGGCCCGGAAGGCACGTTTAGCGAGCAGGCGGTGCGCAAGCACTTCGGCCAGGCCGTGGAGGCGCTGCCGGCGGCCTCGATGGACGACGTTTTCCGCTGCTGCGAGTCGGCGGACGTGCAGTTTGCCGTGGTGCCGGTGGAGAACTCCACGGAAGGCGCCGTCGGCCGCACCCTCGATCTACTGCTCGTCACGCCGCTCAAGATCGTTGGCGAGATCGAGCTGCGGGTGCAACAAAATCTACTGTCGCGGGCCTCCGGGCTCAAGGACGTGGTGCGGGTGTATTCGCACGCTCAGTCGCTGGCGCAATGCAACGGATGGCTCAGCCGGAACCTGCCGGGAGTGGAGCGGATCCAGGTTTCTTCGAATGCCGAAGCCGCGAGGCGTGCCGGTGAGGAAAGTGGCGCTGCCGCGATCGCCGGCGAAAGCGCCGCGGCGCTCTATCAGCTCTCGGTGCTCGCGCGCTCGATCGAAGACGATCCGAACAATACGACCCGGTTCCTGGTGCTCGGCAACCTCGAGCCGCACCCGACCGGCAACGACCGTACCTCGCTGGTGCTGTCGGCCGAGAACAAGCCTGGCGCGGTGCACGCGATGCTTACTCCGCTTGCGACGAGCAAGGTGAGCATGTCCCGCATAGAGTCGCGCCCGGCCCGCGCCATGCGCAGCGCGCTGTGGGAGTACGTGTTCTTCATCGACGTCCAGGGTCACCAGAAGGACCCCGGCGTCGCCGCGGCGCTTGCCGAGCTGCGCCAGAAGGCGCCCTTTCTCAAGATCCTCGGATCCTACCCTGCCGCGGTCGCCTAGCGGCGCAGCTGCGGAATCATTCGTGCCATGAACATCGACCTCTGCGAACTCTCGCCATCGTACGTGCGCAGCATCGCCCCGTACCAACCAGGCAAACCGATCTCCGAGCTCGCCCGCGAGCTGGGGCTCGACGAGAAGAGCATCGTCAAGCTCGCGTCGAACGAGAACCCTCGCGGGATCGGCCCGCGCACGCGCGCGGCGATCGACGGCGCGCTCGGTGAGATCGC
>JBAUTZ010000075.1:0-7948 GCA_049582445.1 Burkholderiales bacterium | reverse complement strand
GCCGCGAGCCGTCCGTCGTCGGCCGCTGCGCCGGCGACCTGCCGCACCGGCACCAGCCCCGCCCAGATCGGCAGCGCGTAGTCCTCCTCGTCGTCGTGTGGCGGGCCGCTGCGGATCTTGGCGGAGGCCTCGCCGATCGGCATGCCGAGCACCGTCGTGGCCTTCAGCTCGCGCTTCGTCACCGGGCGCAGTCCCCGCCAGCGGCCCGGGAACATGCGCTCGACGAACGCCTCGAGCTTCGCGAGCTTGTCCGCGGGGTCCTCCACCTTGTGCGCGCGCCCGAAGAGCATCGCCGAGCGGTAGTTGATCGAGTGGTTGAAACCCGAGCGCGCCAGCACCAGCGCATCGACGTGCGTGACCGTGAGGCAGCATTCGACGCCTTTTTCCAGGTGGCGCAGCATGCGCGAGGCCGCCGAGCCATGCCAGTACACCGCGTCGCCTTCGCGCCAGTAGCAGGTGGGAGTGACGTAGGGCTGGCCGTCGATCGCGTAGCCGACATGGCAGACGAAGCCGGCGTCGAGCACCGCGTAGACGGTGTCGCGGTCGTAGTGCCCGCGCTTGGGCCGGCGCCGGACCCGCGAGCGGGCGGTGGGAGCAAACGATTTCACGCGCACCTCCTGGCGAAGCGCAGATGTTAGCAGCCTATACTTTCGGGCATGGGTGCCACGCTTTTGTTCGACGACCGCGAGATCGGCTGGAGCGCGTTCGACGACGCCGTGCTGCGCGCGGCGAGCGGCCTGGAGAGACTCGGCGTCGGCGAGGACGATGTGGCGTGCATCATGCTGAAGAACGAGCCCGCGTTCCTGGTCGCGACCTTCGCCGCGCTGCGCCTTGGCGCCTATCCCTGCCCGATCAATTGGCACTACAAGGCCGACGAGGCGGGCTGGATCCTGAGAGACAGCAACGCCAAGGTGCTGGTGGTGCATGCGGATCTGCTGCCGCAGATCGAAGGCGCGCTGCCTGCGCGCGTCGAGCGGGTGGTCGTCGCGCCGCGCTCATGGGACTCCTGGCTCGCGTCGCTGCCGCCGTGGAACGGCGCGCCGCGCCGGCCGCGCTGGAACATGCCCTACACCTCGGGCACGACCGGGCGGCCGAAGGGCGTGCGCCGCGTGCCGATGCCGCTCGAAGGCGCCGAGCGCATGCTGGAGCTCGCGCGCGAGGCCCGCTACAAGGGCTTCGGCATCGAGCCGGGCATGCGCGCGCTGCTCCCCGGGCCGCTGTATCACAGCGCGCCGAACCTGTACGCCACGCAAACCCTGCTGCTGGAGGACGCGCTGCTCGTGCTCGAGGCGAAGTTCGACGCCGAGCGCACCCTGGCGCTGATCGAGCGCCACCGGCTCACGCACGCCTACCTCGTGCCGACGATGTACGTGCGCATGCTCAAGCTGCCCGACGAGGTGAAGCGGCGCTACGACCTGTCCTCGATGCGCATGGTCTCCTCGACCGGCTCGCCCTGCGCGCCGGACGTGAAGCGCGCCATGATCGACTGGTGGGGTCCGGTGTTCCACGAGTGCTACGCCTCGAGCGAGGCGGGCGTGATCACCTCGATCGACTCGTACGAGGCACTGAAGAAACCCGGCTCGGCGGGCCGCCCGGTCGGCGCCGGCGCGCTCAGGATCCTCGACGAGCAGGGCAACGAGCTGCCGCCGGGGAAAATTGGCCTGATCTACGCGCGCCAGCCTGCGTATCCGGACTTCACCTACAACAATAACCCGACCGCGCGCGCGACCATCGAGCGCGGCGGCCTGTGGACGCTCGGCGACATGGGCTACGTCGACGAGGACGGGTATCTCTTCATCTGCGATCGCGCCGCCGACATGGTGATCTCGGGGGGCGTAAACATCTACCCGGCTGAGATCGAGGCGGCGCTGCACGGCATGCCCGGCGTGCAGGACTGCGCGGTGTTCGGCATCCCGCACGAGGAGTTCGGCGAAGCGCTCGCGGCAGCGATCCAGCCCGAACCGGACGCCGCCCTGAGCGCGGCTTCGGTACAGGCATGGCTCGCGACGCGCATCGCCGGCTACAAGGTGCCCAGGGTCATTGATTTCCACGACGCCCTGCCGCGCGAGGACAGCGGCAAGATCTTCAAGCGCCGGCTGCGCGAGCCCTATTGGGAAAAGGCCGGGCGCAGGATCTAGCGCTCAGTGCGCGCCCGCGTCGGCGGGGACGCGTGGCGGGGCGTTCACCGGCTTGGCGATCCACACCAGCGCCACGAGCGCAATGAACAGCACGCCCGAGAGCCAGAACAGGTCGACGGTACTCAGCATGCGCGCCTGCTGGTCGATCATGCCGTCCAACAGGCCAAACGCCTGGTCGGGGCTGAACCCATGGGCGTGCATCGCGCCGAGCGCGGCCCGCGCACCCGGGTCGTAGGCGGTCACGTGCTCGACCAGGTGCGCGCGGTGCAGCGCGGCGCGGTCGTTCCACAGCGTGACCGACACCGAGGCGCCGAAGGCGCCAGCGGTAAAGCGCGCGA
The DNA here is from genome assembly GCA_049582445.1 of Burkholderiales bacterium. GTDB lineage: Bacteria > Pseudomonadota > Gammaproteobacteria > Burkholderiales > SG8-39 > DAHVFK01. The sequence goes on along the minus strand of JBAUTZ010000075.1, from coordinate 5,472 downwards.
AGTTGCTCAGTCCGGTGGCTGCCGGGATGCGCTCGGGCGGCAGCCCCGAGAGCAGCAGCGCGGTGAGCGGCAGGAAGAACGACACGGTCGCCGCGCCCTGGATCACCGTCGGCAGCACGATCGACCAGAAGTCGGCCTGCAAGTCGAAGTGCGCGCGCATGAACGACACCGCCGCGAACACCAGGAACGCGGCACTCGCGATCTTGCGCGCGTCCAGGCGCCCGAGATTGCGGCCCAGGATCGGCGCGATGATCAGCGACAGGATCCCGATCGGCGCCACGGCGAGGCCAGACCAGGTGGCGGTATAGCCCATGATCGTCTGCAGCCACAGCGGAAGGATCACCGTGGTGCCGAAGAACACGCCGTAGCCGACCGCGAGCGCCACGGTGCCGCTGGAGAAGTTGCGCAGCTTGAACAGCGACAGATCGACGATCGGGTGCTCGTTGTCGATTAGCTCCCAGACGAGGAACAAGGTGAACCCGACCGCGGCGACGCAGCCGAGCGTCACGATCAGGCCGGAGTTGAACCAGTCCAGCTCGTTGCCCTTGTCGAGCATGACCTGCAGCGCCGCCACCCACGTGATCAGCAGCCCGAGGCCGACGAAATCCACCGGCACCTTGCGCGTCGCCGAGTCGCGCGCGCGGTAGATCTGCCAGGTGACCATGGCGGCGAGCAGGCCCACCGGCACGTTGATGTAGAAGATCCACGGCCAGGTCGCGTTGTCCGAGATCCAGCCGCCGAGCAGCGGACCCGAGATCGGCGCCAGCAGCGCCGTCATCGACCACATCGCGAGAGCGAGGCCTGCCTTTTCGCGCGGGAATGTGGCGAGAAGCATCGCCTGCGACAGCGGCACCATCGGCCCCGCGACCGCGCCCTGCAGCACGCGGAACACGATGAGCGTTTCGAGGTTCGGCGCAAGGCCGCACAGCCACGACGCCGTGCTGAACAGCAGCACCGAAGTGACGAACAGCCGCACCTGGCCGAAGCGCACCACCAGCCAGCCGGTGAGCGGCACCGAGATCGCGGTCGATACCGCGAACGAGGTGATCACCCAGGTGCCCTGGCTCGGGCTGACACCGAGGTCCCCGGCGATCGTCGGAATCGATACGTTGGCGATCGTCGTGTCGAGCACCGTCATGAACACCGCGAGCGACAGCACGATCGCACCGACCACACGCTCCATTCCCTCGAGCGGAGGCGCCGCCGCCGCAGCCGGCGCCGCGCTCATCCGCCGCGGCCCAGGTTGGCGGCGATGATCTCTCGCACGCGGGCATCAGCCGCGGTCGCCTGCTCGTCGAACGCCCTGGTCGCGTACACCGGCCCGGCCACGGGCGCCTTGGCAAGCTGCGGCCCGCTCGGGTCGCGCACGTCGACGTCGACCTCCATCGACAGGCCGACGCGCAGCGGATGCGCGGCGACCTGCTTCCTGTCGAGCGCGATGCGCACCGGCAGGCGCTGCACCACCTTGATCCAGTTACCGGTCGCGTTCTGCGGCGGCAGCAGCGCGAACGCACCGCCGGTGCCCGCGGCGAGGCCCGCCACGCGCCCGCGATACTCGACGTGGCTGCCGTACAGGTCGGCGGTGAGCCGTACCGGCTGCCCGATTCGCATGTCGCGCAGCTGCACCTCCTTGAAGTTCGCTTCGACCCAGACCTCGTCGAGCGGCACGACCGCCATCAGCGGGTCGCCGGCCGCGACCCGTTGACCGACCTGCACCACGCGCTTGGCGACGTAGCCGGTCACCGGCGCGGGGATCTCGTTGCGCTCCACCGCGAGGAAGGCCACGCGCACGCGCGCAGCGGCGTCCTTGACGCTGGGCTGGTCCTCGACGCCTATGCGCTCGGTGAGCGCGCGGTTGGAGGCGAGCCTCTCGCGCGCCTCGAGCAGCGCCGCCTTGGCGGCCGCCACGCTGCTGCGTGCATGCTCCAGGTCTTCCTTGGTCACCATGCCCTTGGCGTCGAGTTCGATGCGTCGAGCGAGATCGTCTTCGGCCTTGCGCAGCTCGGCCGCGCGCTGGGCGACCGCCGCGTCGAGCACGCTGTTGTTGGCGTACACGGTGCGCGAGGTGCGCACCGCCTGCGCCAGCTGAGCTTCGGCCTGCGCCAGCGCCACCTTGGCATCGGCCGCGTCGAGCCGCACCAGCGTCTGGCCGGCCTCGACCAGGTCGGTGTCGTCGGCGCCGATCGCCACCACCGTGCCCGCCACCTGTGGCGTGACCTGCACCAGGTTGCCGCCGACGTAGGCATTGTCAGTCGTCTGGTGACCGCGCGACTCGAGGTACCACCAGGTGGCCCAGCCGACGCCGACGAGGACGAAAGCGATGATCACGAAGCTCAGCGCGCGACGGCGGCGTGCCCCCGGCGTCGGTGCTTGCGGCAGTTCGGCCATTCCCGGCTCCGCTATTCGGCTCAGCCGGCGTTCGCCAGCATGCGCCGCAGCAGCGCCTTGAGCTGGTCGAACTCGGCGGCGCTGAACCCGCGCAGGTGATGATTTAGGGCCTTGGCCGCGACCTTCGGCAGGCGATCGGCCACCCTGACTCCGGCCGGCGTGAGGCGCAGACGCACCACACGCCGGTCGGCATCGTCCCGCACCCGGCTAAGCAGCCCCTTGCGTACCAGGCGCTCCACCATGCGCGTCATCGAGCCGGTGTCGTAGTCGTAGTCGCGCGCGATGTCCGCCGCGCGGTCGCCGCGTCCGTGGGCGATGTAGATCAGGATGGAGCCCTGCGCGGCCGAAATGCCCCATGACGAGACCTCGCGGTCCACCGCGGCGAAGATCGAGGCACGCAGGCGCGTGATCAGGTAGCCGACGCTGTCTTCGACGCGATAGGTCTCGGCCCGGTAATGCCCGGGCTCGCGCTTCACCGCCACCCCCGCCCTCCGCTGTTTCCTGCCCAGGCAGCAAACTGCCTGCCCAGGCAGGCATTGTCAAGCGCTTGCGGCGGCCGGCGCCCGGAAGTGCCCGAGAAGCCCGCGCAGGGATGCGCCGATCTCGCGGTATGCGGCCGCGGGCAGGTTGGCGAGCGACACGCGGATCGACCAGTCCGGCGCCTCGAAGCCCGCGCCCGGCAGGACCACGGTCGCGTGCTCGCGCGCAAGGTCGAAGACGAAATCCAGCGGATGCCGCGAGCGGGCAAGCGAGGCCGCGAATTCCTCGCCGTAAAGGCTTCGCGCAAGCCGCAGCAGGTCGAGGGTCGCGTAATAGTCGGTGTGCAGCGCACCCGCCGGCACGGGCAGGCCGAGGCCTTCGTAAAGCGCGGCCAGCCGCGCATGCACCACGCCGCGCGCCAGCGTGCGGTAAGCCGCGCCGGGCTCGAGCAGCGCGTGCAGCGCGAACAGGGCCATCTGCACCTGCTGGGGCGTCGACAGGCCGGCGGTGTGGTTTAGCGCGAATGCGCGGCTGTCGGCCACCATCCGGTCGATGAAGCGCAGCCCGGCCGGGTCCGAGCACACGCTGGCATAGCGCGCGGCGACGGCTTCGCGTTCCTCGCGCGCAAGCCGCGCCAGCTGCGCGTCGACGACGTTGTCCTGCCGCATGCCGACCAAGCCGAGGCGCCAGCCGGTGCAGCCGAAGTACTTGGACAGCGAGTAGACGGTGATCGTGTTGTGCGGCAGAACGGCCGCCAGAGAGCGGAAGCCGTCGGCGTACGGCGCATAGACGTCGTCGGAAATCACGATCAGGTCGGGGCGCCTCGAGCGCACCAGCCGGGCGATTCGCTCGAGCGCAGGCGCGCCGATCGCAACGGAGGTCGGATTGCCCGGATTGACCAGGAACAGGGCGCGCACGCGCGGGTCGGCGAGCTTGTCGATTTCCGCGTCGGGATATTGCCAGTCGGCATCCTCGTCCGCGGCGATGCGCACGACGTCGAAGCCGTAGGTTTCGAGCCGGGGAATCTCCAGGTAGGGCGAGAACACCGGGGTGCCGATCGCGACGCGCTCGCCGCGCCCGAGCAGCCGGTTCGCGACGAGCGACTGGAACACGTAGCAGATGCCGGCGGTCGCGCCTTCGGTGGCGAACAGATGCAGCGTGCCGGAGGGCGGCTCCCCGCGGCACAGCTCGCGATCGAGGTAGGCGCGCATGACACGCTCGACACCCGGAAGAATGCGCGGCGGCGCAGGGTAGTCCGCGCCGAGGACGCCCAGCGTCAGTTCGTGCGCGAACGCGTCCGCGTCGATGCCGAGCTGCCGCTGCCCGAAATCGACCGCTTCGCGCAGCAGCGCCGCTCCCGGCAGCGGCACCGCCGTCGCGGCCAGCATCCGGGCGGCGATGCCCGGCGTCTGCGGATGACCGCCCAGGCCGTGCCCGAGGCTGCGCGCCCGCGCCTCGTCGAGCGCAAAGCGCTCGAGCTCGACAAACGCCTCGCGCGGCTCGAGCGCGAGCCAGTCTGGATTCGCCCGTCCCGCATCGAGCAGCAGGCGCGCATGCAGGCGGGTGCATTCAGTGGCGAGCTCAACCAGGCGGTCCTTCAGCTCGAATGGGCTGATGCCGGCGTAGCGATCGAGCGGGCACAAGGTCACGACAGCAGGAAGTCCCGCACGATCGCGATCTGGTCGGCGTGCAACAGCGTCGGCGCATGGCCGACGTGCTCGATGTCGACGACTTTCGCCTTCGGCCCGCAAGCGGCCATGCGGTCGCAAACCTCGCGCGTCAGCAGGTCCGACTGCGCTCCGTGCAGCACCAGCGTCGGGCAGCGCACCGCCTCGTACGTCGACCACAGCTCGAGGTCGTGCTCGGGCATGTGCGCGCGGAACGGCTCGCCGATGCGGGGATCGTAGTGCATGCGAAAGCTGCCGTCGGGGTTCCTGCGCACCACGACTTCCGTGAGGAAGCGCCATTGCGCGTCGCTGTGGAGGCCGAACGGCGCCGAAATTGCCCGGACGTACTGCTCGGCCGACTCGATATTCGGAAAGGTAGGCGCCAGGCCAAAATAGGTCGCGATGCGCTCGAGCGACGCCTTGGCGACCACCGGCCCCGCCTCGTTCAGCACCAGCTTCGTCACCGGCGAGGCGTTCATCGCCGCAAGCGCCATGCCGATCAACCCGCCCATCGACGTCCCGACCCAATGGACGGTTTCCACGTCGAGGCGCGCGACGAGCGTCACCATGTCCGCCACGTACTGCGGGATGACGTAGTACATCGGGTCGGGCAGCCATTCGGACTCGCCGCGCCCCGCCATGTCGGGGCACACGACGCGGTAGCGGTCGCTCATCGCCGCGGCGAGCGCGTCGAAGTCGCGCGCGCAGCGCGACAGCCCGTGCACGCAGAGCAGCACCCGCGGATTCTTCGGCTCGCCCCACTCGAGATACGCGACGCGATGCAACGCCTGGCCGGTGGCGCACTGCACCTGCCGTCGGCGCGGCGCGGCGCTCACGAGAGCATTTCCCAGGCGGCGCGCAACAGCTGCGGCAGGCTCCCGGCTTCCGGCTGCAGAAGCTCCAGGCGCGCGCCCGCGCCGAGCCGCAAGCGCTGGTC
>JBAUTZ010000074.1:0-2772 GCA_049582445.1 Burkholderiales bacterium | reverse complement strand
GGCCTACGCCGCGCAGCGCGCATCGCCCGAGCTCCCTGCGGAGCTCCTCGCGCGCTTCGTGCCCTGGGTGGTAGGCGCCGGGTTGGCGCTCCTCGTCGGCGGAACGCTGGCCGCATTCTTCGCGTGGCGCGGAAGGCGCGGCGCGGCGCTCGTCTCGCTCGCCGCGGGAGGCTTCGGCACGGCGCTCGCCGTGCTCATCGGCTACCAGACGCTGGCGCCGCTATACTCTGCGCGCCAGATCGTCGAGCGCGTACGGCCCGCGCTCGACAGCGCCCCGCGCCTCTTTTTCTACGACACTTTCGACCACTCGTTCCTGTTCTATGCCCGGCGCACCGCGACCATGGTCATGTACAAGGATGAGCTCGCGGCGCCGATCGGCTGGCAACCGGGCAAATTCATCGCCGGGGCGGCAGAGTTCGAGCGTGCCTGGCGCTCGGCGCCCGGTGCCGTGGCGCTGATGCGTCCGCGCGGTTACGACGCGCTCGCCGCGAGCGGGCTGCCGATGCGCGTGCTGGCGCGCGATCCGCGCCGCGTGGTCGTGGTGCGCCCGTGAGGCCCCCGCCGTACCTGCCGTTCACGCGTCCCACGATCGACGAGGCGACCATCGCCGGCGTCGCCGAGGTGCTGCGCTCCGGATGGATCACCACCGGCCCGCAGGCGAAGGCGTTCGAGACGCGCCTCTCGGAATACTTCGGCGGCCGGCCGGTGCGGGCGCTCGCCTCGGGAACCGGCGCGCTGGAGCTCGCGCTCGCGCTGGCCGGGGTCGGCCCGGGCGACGAAGTGATCACGACGCCGCTGTCCTGGGTCGCCACCGCCAACGTGGTGCTGCGTACCGGTGCGCGGCCGGTGTTCGTCGACATCGACTCCGCGAACCGCAATATCGATCCGGCGCGCATCGAGGCTGCGCTCGCCCCGCGCAGCAAGGCGCTGATCCCGGTCGACATGGCCGGGCTGCCGTTCGACCGCGACGCCGTGTACGACATCGCCCGCCGGCGCGGCCTGCGCGTGATCGAGGACGCCGCCCAGAGCATGGGCTCGCGCTGGAAGGGACGGCGCATCGGCAGCTTCGGCGACCTGGTCTGCCTGTCCTTCCACGCCAACAAGAACATGACCACGGCCGAGGGCGGCTGCCTGGTGCTGAACGACCAGGCCGAGGCCGAGCGCTGCGAGCGGCTGCGGTTGCAGGGCGTGGTGCGCCTGCCCGGCGGCGAAATCGAGGTGGACGAAGCGGGCGCCAAGATGAACCTTACCGACGTCGCGGCGCGCATCGGCCTGGGCCAGCTCGAGCGCCTGGAGGGGTTCAACGAGCGCCGGAAGTCGCTCGCGCGCCGCTATTTCGAAAGCCTCGACCGCGCGCTCGGCTGCGAACTGCCGCCGGCCGACTTCGAGCAGTCGAACTGGCACATGTTCCAGGTGCTGCTGCCCCTGGAACGCATGACGATCGACCGCGTCCGGTTCATGGCGCTGATGCATGAGCGCGGCATCGGCACCGGGGTGCACTATCCCGCGATGCATCTTTTCCGGCTGTACCGCGCGCAGGGTTGGAAGCCGGGCGACTTCCCGCACGCCGAGCGCGTCGGCGCACGCACCATCACGCTGCCGCTGTTTCCCGCGATGGCGGACGCGGACGTCGACCGGGTGTGCGCGACGCTCGGTGATATCCTTGCCGCGCACCGCCGCTGAACGCGGCGACCCGATCCCATGCAGCGTCCCGACCTCTCCGTCGTCATTCCGGTCTACAACGAGGAGCAGGGCTTGCCGGCGCTGTTCGCGCGCCTGTACCCGGCCCTGGACGCGCTCGGCAGGATCTACGAAGTGATCTTCGTCGACGACGGCAGCTCCGACCGCTCGGCGGCGCTGCTGCGCGAGCAGTTCGCCAGGCGCCCCGCGCAAACGCGCGTGGTGCTGCTCGCCGGCAACTTCGGCCAGCACCTGGCGATCATGGCGGGCTTCGCCCATTGCCGTGGCGCGCGCGCGGTGACGCTCGATGCCGACCTGCAGAACCCGCCCGAGGAAATCGGCAAGCTGATGGCGAAGATGGACGAGGGTTACGACTACGTCGGAGGGGTGCGCCGTCAGCGCAGGGACAGTTGGCTGCGGCGGACCCCCTCGCGCCTGCTCAACCGGCTGCGCGAGCGCACCACCAGCATCCACATGACCGACCAGGGCTGCATGCTGCGCGCCTACGGCCGCGAAGTGGTGGACGCGATCAACCAGTGCAGGGAGGCCAACACCTTCATCCCGGCGCTCGCCTACACCTTCGCGCGCCGCCCGGCGGAGATCGAGGTCGCGCACGAGGAGCGCGCCGCAGGCGCCTCGAAGTATTCGCTGCTCAAGCTGGCGCGGCTCAATTTCGACCTGATGACCGGGTTCTCGATCGCGCCGCTGCAGCTGTTCTCGGTGCTCGGGATGCTGGTCGCGGCCGGATCGGTGCTGCTGTATCTCGTGGTCATGATCGAGCGCATGCTGGTCGCGGGCAGCCTGCAGGAGGCCCTCGCCGCGCTCTGGGACCGCGACATCCTCTCCTTCTTCCTCATCGGGCTGCAGCTGTTCGGCATCGGACTGCTCGGCGAGTACATCGGCCGGATCTACGTGCAGGTGCGCCAGCGCCCGCGCTACATCGTGGCCGCGGTGCTCGAGCGCGAGGAATGACGCGCGCGGTCGTCTTCGCCTACCACAACGTCGGGGTACGCTGCCTCGCGGTGCTGCTCGCGCACCGCGTCGAGGTGCCGCTGGTGGTGACGCACCGCGACGCATCCGGCGAGAACCTCT
>JBAUTZ010000073.1:0-2052 GCA_049582445.1 Burkholderiales bacterium | reverse complement strand
CATCCGAACGATCCGCATATCGTCGCGGTGGCGAGCGACGCGAAGGTCGATACCAAGCTGCCGCTGCTCGACCTGAACGATGGCGAGCGCATCGCCAATTTCATTCTCACGGAGGTTCGGCTCGCATGAACGGCAAGGGACTGCTCTCGGTCGACGAGGCGCTCGAAGTGATGCTCGCGGGCGCGCGGCCGGTCGGCGAGACCGAAGAGGTGCCGACGCTCGAGGCGACTGGACGCGTACTCGCGCGCGCGCAGGCCTCGACCATGGACGTGCCGCCGATGGACAACAGCGCGATGGACGGCTACGCGCTGCGGCTCGCCGACGTGCCGGCCCCCGATACGCGCCTGCGCGTGGCGCAGCGCATCGCCGCAGGCGCCGTGGGTAGGCCGCTCGAGGCCGGCAGCGCCGCGCGCATCTTTACCGGAGCGCCGATCCCGCCCGGGGCCGACGCCATCGTGATGCAGGAGTTCTGCGCCGCCGACGGCGACCACGTGGTGGTGAAGAAGGTGCCGCAGCCGGAAGAGTGGATCCGCCGCCGCGGCAGCGACATCCGCGAGGGTGCAACCATTCTCGAGGCCGGTACCCGGCTGCGGCCGCAGGACACCGGCCTCGCGGCCTCGGTCGGCATCAAGTCGCTGCCCGTCTACCGGCGCGTGCGCGTGGCTTTGTTCTTCACCGGCGACGAGCTGGTGATGCCGGGCGATCCGCTGCCGCCGGGGCGCATCTACAATTCCAACCGCTTCACCCTGAACGGCTTGGCGAAGACCTTCGACTGCGAGGTGCACGACTTCGGCATCGTTCCGGACAGCCTGGCGGCGACGCGCGAGGTGCTGCGCCGCGCGGCCGTAGGGAGCGACATCATCGTCACCTCGGGCGGCGTGTCGGTCGGCGAGGAAGACCACGTCAAGCCCGCGGTCGAGGCCGAGGGCTCGCTCCTCATGTGGAAGATCGCGATGAAGCCGGGTCGGCCGCTCGCCTTCGGAAAAGTGGGCAAGGCTTCGTTCATCGGACTTCCCGGCAATCCGGTGTCCAGCTTCGTCACCTTTCTCGTGTTCGCACGGCCGTTTCTGCTCAGGACGCAGGGCATCGCGCAGGTGGCGCCGCGCGCGATCGAGGCGCGCGCAGATTTCGACTGGGCGCATCCCGATCCCCGGCGCGAGTTCCTGCGCGTAAAATGGAACGCGCGGGGCGGGCTCGATCTGTACCCGACGCAGGATTCGGCGGTGCTGACCTCGACCGCCTGGGCCGACGGCCTGGTCGACAACCCGCCGAACCACCCGATCGCCAGAGGCGATCGCGTGCGCTTCCTGCCTTTTGCGGAGCTCTACGGTTGAGGATCAAGCTGCTCTTTTTCGCCGGGCTGCGCGAGCAGCTCGGCACCGCCGGCGAGGAGATCGAGCTCCCGGCCGGCGTTACCACGCTCGCCGGATTGCGCGACCATCTGCGGGCGCGCGGCGGAAATTACGAAAAGGCGTTTTCCGAGAAGACGCTTGTCCGCATGGCGGTCAACCAGGAGATGGCCAAGCCCGGTGCGACGCTCGGGCAGGGCGACGAGGTGGCGTTCTTTCCCCCGGTGACGGGAGGCTGAGATGAAGATCGCGGTGCAGCGCGAGGACTTCGAGGCCGGCGCGGAAATCCGCGCCCTGTCGCGCGACCCGAGGGTTGGCGCGGTAGCGAGCTTCGTCGGCGTGGTGCGCGACGTGCCGATGACGCTGGAGCACTACGCAGGCATGACCGAGAGAGAAATCGGCAAGATCGTGGCCGAGGCAAGCGCGCGCTGGCAGGTGATGGACTGCACCGTCATCCACCGCTACGGCGCGCTCGAGCCCACCGACCAGATCGTGCTGGTCGTCGTGGCGAGCGCGCACCGCGGCGATGCCTTCGCCGCCTGCGAGTTCGTCATGGATTACCTGAAGACGCGCGCGCCGTTCTGGAAGAAGGAACAAACCTCGGAGGGCGCGCGCTGGGTCGAGGCGCGCGCGAGCGACGACGAAGCTGCCGAGCGCTGGCAGCCCCAGATTGCGAAACCGAAGAAGCTCGGGTAGAGTTCAA
>JBAUTZ010000072.1:0-13743 GCA_049582445.1 Burkholderiales bacterium | reverse complement strand
GCGCGGCGTCTCGGCCTCGCTGAACGCCTCCTCCGGCAGGCGCACGCTCCAGGCCTGCTCGATGCGCGCGGCGAGTTCGACGCGGGCCAGGCTGTCGAGGCCGTAGTCGCGTTCGAGCGAGTGATCGAGCCCCAGCGCGCCGATGCCCGTGTCCTGCGGATGCAGCTCGCGCGCCAGCACGCGCAGCAGCTCGAGCAGCCGCGCGCCCGAATCCCCGCTCGCTTGTTCCGGTTTCACCGGCGTCGTATTCATCCCGCGCCGCTGCGCGCCTGCCATGGCCGGCGATTGTATGCGATCGCCGCTGGCGCGAACCGCTGGCCGATTCTTCCCGCGCCTCGCCGCTCAGATGACGCTAGACTCCCTTGACGGAGATCAAACGCCGCCGCCGGGACGCACGTCAACCTTACACCCTAGGCGGGTGCAGGCTGCAACCAGGGGCAAGAACCATGAACGATCCGTCTCAATCCTCGACTCGCCGGGTCCCGGCGTCCGCGCTGTGCGCAGTATGCGATCCGGATAAGTTCGGCTTCGAAACCACTGCCGAACTCGAGGACTTGGGCGAAGCCCTGGGACAGCGGCGGGCGGTCGAGGCGATCAAGTTCGGCATCGGCATCCGGCAGGAAGGATACAACCTGTTCGCGATGGGCCCGGAGGGCATCGGCCGGCGCAGCATCGTGCGGCACTTTCTCGAGCAGCAGGCGCCCGCGCGCGAAGTGCCACCCGACTGGTGCTACGTGTTCAATTTCGACACGCCTCACAAGCCGCGGGCACTGCAGCTGCCTCCCGGCCAGGCCATCAAGTTCAAGCGCAGCATGGAGCGGCTACTGGAGGACCTGCGCGTAGGCATCCCTGCCGCCGTGGAGACCGACGAATATCGTGCACGGCGCCAGGAAATCGAGAACGCATTCAACGAGCGGCAGGAGCAGGCTTTCGGCGCAATTGGCGAGCGCGCCAAGCAACAGGGCATCGCGCTGCTTCGCACGCCGGGCGGGTTCGGTTTTGCGCCGATGCGTGAAGACGCCGTGATGAGTCCGCAGGAGTTCCACAAGCTGCCCGCTCCCGAGCAGAAACGCATCGAGGACGTGATCGCCGTACTCCAGGAGGAGCTTGAGGGCGTGATCCACGAGGTGCCCAAGTGGCGGCGCGAGGCGCTGCACAAGCTGAGAGAGCTCAACCGCGGCGTGACGCAGACCGCCGTCAACAGCCTGATCGAGGAGCTGAAGGCCGAGACCGAAGCCTTACCGCAGGTGCGCCAGTACCTCGCCGACGTTCAGGAAGACGTGCTCGACCATGCGGAATTCTTCCAGCAGCTCAAGGAAGGCGAGCAGCCGACGCTCTTCGGCGTCCCGCTGCCGCAAGCGGAGACCTCCGAGCAGCCGCTGCGCCGCTACGCGGTGAACGTGCTGATCGGGCACGAGGACGCGAAAGGCGCGCCGATCGTCTACGAAGACAATCCGACGCACGACAACCTGACGGGCCGTATCGAGCACATCGCGCAGATGGGCACGCTGGTGACCGACTTCACGCTCATCAAGGCGGGCGCGCTGCATCGCGCCAACGGCGGCTACCTGGTAATCGACGCGCTCAGGCTGCTGACGCAGCCCTTCGCGTGGGAAGCGCTCAAGCGCGCCCTGCGCTCGCGCGAGATCCGCACCGAATCGCTCGGTCAGATGCTGAGCCTGGTGAGCACGGTGTCGCTCGAGCCCGAGCCGATTCCGCTCGATGTCAAGATCGTGCTGGTGGGACAGCGCTTCCTTTACTACCTGCTGCACGCCTACGACCCGGAGTTCGGCGAGTTGTTCAAGGTGGCCGTGGATTTCGAGGAGGACATGGCGCGCACCCCGGAAGCGGACCTTTTCTACGCGCGTGTCATCGCCACGATCGCCCGCCGCGAGAAGCTGCGGCCGCTGGCGCGCGCCGCGGTGGCACGTGTCATCGAGCGCGGCTCGCGCGACGCGGGCGACGCCGACAAACTCTCGGTGCAGATGAGGAGCCTGGCGGATCTTCTGCGCGAAGCGGACTACTGGGCGGGCGCGGCCGAGCGGGAAGTCGTGGCGGCGGAGGACGTGCAGCGCGCGATCGACGCCCAGGAGGATCGCTCGGGGCGCATTCGCGCCCGCCTGCAGGAGGAAATCCTGCACGGCAGGCTGCTGATCGATACCTCGGGCACGCGCAGCGGCCAGGTCAATGGCCTGGCGGTGGTGCAGCTCGGCGGCTACTCGTTCGGCGTGCCGCACCGTATCACCGCCCGCGCGCGGCTCGGCAGTGGCCGGGTCGTGGACATCGAGCGCGAATCGGAGCTCGGTGGGCCGATCCACTCCAAGGGCGTGCTGATCCTCTCGGGGTTCGTGTCCGGCCGCTACGCCGTATCGAGGCCGCTGTCGCTCGCTGCGAGCCTGGTGTTCGAGCAGAGCTACGGCGGCGTCGAAGGCGACAGCGCGTCCTCGGCCGAGCTCTATGCGCTACTCACGGCGCTCGCCGACGCGCCGGTGAAGCAGTCGCTGGCCGTCACCGGCTCGGTCAATCAGCACGGCGACGTGCAGGCGATCGGCGGAGTCAACGAAAAGATCGAGGGCTTTTTCGACGTGTGTGCGGCGCGCGGGCTGAACGGAGAGCAGGGCGTGCTGATACCTGAGGCGAACCGCAGGAACCTGATGCTGCGCCACGAAGTGGTCGATGCGGTCGCGGCGGGCAGGTTCCACATCTACGCCGTATCTACAGTCGACCAGGGCATCGAGATCCTGACCGGGGTGCCGGCCGGCGAGCGCGACGCCACGGGCCAGTATGCGCCGGGAACCATCAACCACCGCGTCGAACAGCGCCTGTCGGACTACGCCGAGCGGATGCGCAGCTTCGGTACGGGCGGCGCCCCACGCAGGATCTGGCGCAGGCAGCCGAAGAAATGACGCTGCGACGCATCGTCGTCGGGCTCGATCCTCGGCCTCAGGACCGTGTGGCGCTGGAGGCCACGGCAGAGCTCGCAGCCAGGCTGCAGGCCGAACTCGTGGGACTGTTCGTCGAGAACATCGACCTGCTTCACCTCGCCGGATTACCGTTTGCGCGCGAGGTCGGCTTTCCCTCGGCAACGACGCGCGCGCTGGACATCGAGGCAATGGAGCGCTCGTTGCGCACGGTCGCCGGCAACGTGCAGCGCACCATGGCCGCGATCGCCGCCCGCGGTCTGGTACCGTGGTCGTTCCGGGTGACGCGGGGCGCCTTGATGAGCGAGCTCTGCGCTGCCGCGACGCAGGGCGACATCTTGGTGACCGGCGCGCTGCGCCTTGGCGTGCCCTCCTCCCTTTCAGTGCTGTGCTACGCGACCACGCCCCCCGAGCTCGTAGTGCCGGCCGCTGCGGCGCTGGCGCGCTCCACGGGGCGCGGGGTGGAAATCGTGCTGCTGGATGGCGACGACGCGGTCGCGAAGCGTTGGGAGAACACTGCGCGCGAGCTGCTCGCCGCACAGGGCGGCGATGTGCAAATGCGTACGGTGTCCGCGCGCGCCGGATCGGACAAACGCGGTGAAAAAGGAGGGTCACGCAGTGGCAATCGGTGAAATCTGCAATCGCGAAGTCGTGTTCGCAAGACCGAACGAAAGCGTGCGGAGCGCCGCGCTCCTGATGCGCGAGCACCACGTCGGCAGCCTGGTGGTGGTCGACGAGGCGGGCGGCAGACGCATTCCCGCCGGAATCCTGACCGACCGAGATATCGCGGTCGGGGTGGTTGCGCTCGGACTGGATCCCGGGGCAACGCTGGTCGGGGCGGTAATGAGCCCGGAGGTGATCGTCGAGCGCGAGGACGCGGGTGTCGCCGAGACCGTCGCGCTCATGCGGCAGAAAGGGCTGCGCCGCCTGCCAGTGGTCGACCGCGCGGGCAGCCTCGTGGGCCTCGTGTCGGCCGATGACCTGCTCGAGCTGCTGGCGGAGGAATTGACCGGTCTCGCGAGCATGGTGGCCCGCGAGCAACGTCGCGAAACCGAGCAGCGCCGCGCGCTGCCCTGAGCGGGGGCTTCAGCGCGCGCGGCGCGCGTACAGCTCGCGAAAGGTGCGCCCCTCGGGGGCAGGCATGTCGCGCCCGAGCGTCCAGCCGGCGCCGAGCGGCAGCCTGGAGACCCGGCCCCGCGCACCGCCCATGAGCTTCAATGCGCGCACCGCGACGGCGGTGCCGAGCGCGTAGAGGCGCGGCCGCTTGGCGGCGAACGCCCATAGTGCGAAGCCCGCGCGCTCGCGCCAGGGACGCAGACCGGCATCCATCTGCTTTTCGCGCAGCCTGCGCAACAGGTCCGGCAGCGGAATCCTCACCGGGCAGGCGACGTGGCAGGCGCCGCAAAGAGTGGCAGCCTGCGGCAGGTCGAGCGCGTTCTCGATGCCCTGGTACACCGGCGTGAGCACCGAGCCCATCGGCCCGGGGTAGACCCAGCCGTAGGCGTGCCCGCCGACCGCCTTGAACACCGGGCAGTGGTTCATGCATGCGCCGCAGCGGATGCAGCGCAGCATCTCCTGCATGTCGCCGCCGAGAAACTTCGTGCGTCCCGCATCGACCAGGATCACGTACATGTGCTCGGGGCCGTCGACATCGCCCGGCCGCCGCGGCCCGGTAACAATGCTGAAGTAGTTCTCGATCTCCTGTCCGGTCGCCGAGCGCGGTAGCACCCGGTTGAGCGTCGACAGGTCCTCGAGGGTGGGGATGACCTTCTCGATGCCGGTGATCGCGACATGCACCCTCGGCAACGTCGTGACCATGCGGCCGTTGCCTTCGTTGGTCACCAGCGCGACCGAACCGGTCTCGGCGACCAGAAAGTTGCCGCCGGAAATGCCGAGGTCCGCGCTTAGAAAATGCCCCCTGAGCATCTCGCGCGCCTCGTTGGTCATCTCCCGGATGTCGTCCAGCTTCGGCCGATGGTGGTGCGCGGCGAATAGCTCTGCCACCTCTTCCTTGTCCTTGTGGATTGCCGGCGCGATGATGTGCGACGGCGGCTCGCCGGCAAGTTGGATGATGTACTCGCCGAGGTCGGTTTCCACGGGCATCACGCCGTTCGCCTGCAGCGCCTCGTTCAGCCCTGCTTCCTCGGACACCATGGACTTGGACTTGATGGCCTTCTTCACGCCGTGACGCCCGCAGATCTCGAGCACGTGGCGGCGGATCTCGTCAGCGTCGCGCGCCCACAGCACCCGGGTGCCCCGGCGCGTCGCCTCCTCCTCGAAGCGCAGCAGCCATACGTCGAGCATCGCGAGACCCCGATCGCGGATCGCCGCGCTCGCGACCCGCAATTCCTCGAACGCCTCGACCCCGTACGCCTCGCGCGCCGCGGCACGCTTGTCTGCGAAACCGTTGCCGAAGCGCTTGAACACGCTCTGCAGCCTCGCGTTGGCGAGTGCCCCGTGGGAGCGCGCCTTGAAATGCATCGACTGGATCTGCATCAGTCGCTCTCTCCGGCGAGCACCTCGGCCACATGCAGCACGCGCGTCCTGTCGTCGCCGCGCCGACGCAGCCGACCCTCGATGTTGAGCATGCAGCCCAGATCCCCGAGCACGACCGCGTCGGCCCCGGCCGCCGCGATGCTCTCGCATTTGGCTTCTGCGATTGCGGCGGAGACCTCGCCGAACTTGATGGAGAACGTGCCGCCGAAGCCGCAGCACTCCTCGCAGCCCTTCATCTCCCGCAGCGTCACGCCGGGCATGCACGCAAGCAGGCGGCGCGGCTGTTCCTTGACGCCCAGCTCGCGCAGGCCCGAACAGGAATCGTGGTAGGTGACCGTGCCTCGGAACGTTCCGGGCGGCCGCTCCATCCCGGCCACGTTGGCGAGGAAGTCCGTAAGCTCCCAGGTCCGCTCGGCGAGGCGCTCCGCGCGAGCGAGCCATGCGCCCTCTCCGGGGAAAAGCTCGGCATAGTGCGTCTTGATCATGCCGGCACAGGAGCCGGAAGGCGCAACGACGTGCTCGAACTGCTCGAATTCCGAGATCGTCTTCTCGGCGAGGGCGCGCGCCGAGGCGCGCTCACCCGAATTCCAGCCTGGCTGCCCGCAGCAGGTCTGCGTCGCGGGCAC
This sequence comes from Burkholderiales bacterium, assembly GCA_049582445.1. Lineage (GTDB taxonomy): Bacteria > Pseudomonadota > Gammaproteobacteria > Burkholderiales > SG8-39 > DAHVFK01. The sequence goes on along the minus strand of JBAUTZ010000072.1, from coordinate 7,700 downwards.
GTGCACCTCGAAGCCCGCGTCCTCGAGCAGCTTCAGCGCCGCGAACCCGATGCGCGGCCGCATCATGTCCACGAGACAGGTGACGAACAGACCGACGCGGCGCCCGGCTCTCATGCAGGGATGGGACTTGTTGTTCGGAACGGCTGCGAACGAGCGCGAAGAATAGCACACCCCCTCGCTCCATTTCACATCGTGGGATAAAATCCGCGGCTCGCTTCGACCCCTTTTGCAACGACTCCGTGGCAACCACCAAGGACGACCAGAAGAGCCCGATCCAGGTGATCGAGCGCATGATGAGGCTGCTCGACGTGCTCGCCGAACACCCCGAGCCGCTCGGCCTGAAGCAGGTCGCCCAGTACACCGGGTTGCACCCTTCGACTGCCCACCGCATCCTTTCGGCGATGGCAGCCGATCGGCTGGTCGATCGCATCGAGCCAGGCAGCTACCGACTCGGAATGCGGCTGCTCGAGCTAGGTAACCTGGTCAAGTCGCGCATCAGCGTGCGTGAGCTCGCCCTGCCCGTGATGCGCGAGCTGCACGCCCAGACCGGTGAAACGGCCAATCTCTCGGTACGGCACGACGACGAGATCGTGTACGTCGAACGCACCTCCGCGGGACGCTCTGCGATGCGCATTGTGCATGCGATCGGCACCCGCGCGCCGCTGCACGTCACCGCCGCAGGGAAGCTATTCCTGCTCGAGGAAGGTTTCGCCAAGTTGCGCGATTACGGCAAGCGCACCGGCCTCGCGCCCCATACCAAGAACTCCCTGAGCAACGTTGCGCTCCTCGAGCGCGACCTGGAGCGAATCCAGCGCCAGGGCTATGCCACCGACAACGAGGAAGCGGAGATCGGCGTGCGCTGTGTAGCCGCCGGCGTACGCGACGACGCCGGACACCTGATCGCGGCGCTGTCGCTGTCGACGCCCGCCGATCGGATGAAGGCGAGCTGGGGCCCACTCGTGAAGGAAGCTGCCGAGCGCATTTCGCGCGCCATCGGGCACCGGCCCGCGGCGCGCATCGGCGCCGCCTAGGGATCGTCATTCCGCGACCAGTCCGTGCAGTGAAAATAGTCCACGGCGGTCACACCAGACCCTGGCGCCGCGGAACCCCGCCTCGGCCGCGAGGACGCGGAACTCGTCGATCGAGTACTTGCTGGAATTCTCGGTATGTATCGTTTCGCCGGCTTCGAACTCGAAGCGGTGAGCGCCGATGCGCACCGTCTGCCTGCCAAGCGATACCAGATGCATTTCCACGCGCCCCTGGGACGCGTTGTAGAAGGCGTAGTGGCGGAAGCGCCGCAGATCGAAGTCGCCGTCGAGCTCGCGATTGATCCTGGCCAGCAAGTTGAGGTTGAACGCCGCGGTCACACCGCGGTCGTCGTTGTAGGCCGCGTGCAGCACGTTGGCATCCTTTTTCAGGTCGACGCCGACCAGCATCGCACCGCGGGCCCCGACCCGCCCGCGCGACATGCGAAGGAAGGCCTCGGCATCCGCCGCAGACAGGTTGCCGATGGTAGATCCGGGAAAATAGACGACCCGCCGCGTCCTGCGGCCACGCCGAAGCAGCGGCAGCTTGTGCGGCCGCGAGAAGTCGCCGACGACGCCGGTGATCTCCAGCCAGGGGAACTCGCGCGCGAGTCGCCGGGCCGCGTCGGACAATGCCGCCTCGGAGATGTCCACCGGAATGTATCGCGCCGGGCGCAGCCGCTCGAGAAGCAGCCGCGTCTTGATGCCCTCGCCGCTGCCATACTCGATCAGCTCGCAACCGTCGCCCACGAAGCGGGCGATCTCATTCAGGTTCTGCCGCAGGAGCGAAAGCTCGGCGCGCGTAGGGTAGTACTCGCGCAGACGGCAGATCCGTTCGAAGAGACGGCTGCCTTCGGTGTCGTAGAAATACTTCGGAAAGAGGGTCTTCTGCGGGAGCGACAGTCCCGCGATGACGTCGTCGAGAAAGTTTTCTGCGGCGACCGTCGCGTCGAAGAACCGTACGGTGCCAGTCGCGCCGGCCGGCCTCAGCTGCGGCGGTTGACGAACGCGCTGCTTTCGAGCCACTTGCGGATGCGGTTGGCGTCGCCGAGTCGCGAGTACTTGCCCCATGAATCGAGCAGCACGACGATCAGGTCCTTGGAGCCGACTTTCACCCGCATCACTAGACAACGCCCGGCTTCACTGATGTAGCCGGTCTTGGACAGTCCGATGTCCCAGTGTGGGTTGCGCACCAGGCGGTTGGTATTCGAGTAAGAAAGCTTCCGCCCCCGCGCCCCCCGCACCTCGGCGTGCTCGCGGGTCGTGTACTCGCGGATCAGCGGATATCCGGCCGCAGCTTTCACCAGCTTCGCGAGATCCTGCGCGCTCGAGACATTATCCGAATCGAGGCCCGTTGGATCCACGTAATGCGTGTCGTCCATGCCGAGTTGGCGCGCCTTGCGGTTCATGGCAGCGACGAATTCCTCGGTGCCTCCCGGATAGGTCCGCGCAAGTGCGGCGGCGGCCCTGTTCTCCGAAGCCATGAGTGCGATCAGCAGCAGCTGGTCGCGCGTCAGCCGCGAGCCGGGAAGCAGGCGGGAGTGCGTGCCTTTCAGGCGGTCGATGTCGTCTCGGCTCACCACGATCTCCTCCTCCAGGTCGAGCCCGCGATCGAGGATGACCATGGCGGTCATCAGCTTGGTGATCGAGGCGATCGGAAGGACCGCGTCGGAATTCTTCTCGAGGATCGTCTTGCCGCTGTCGGCGTCCTGCACCAGCGCGACCGAGGAACGCAGGAAGACGTTCTTGCGGTGCCCGAGCTCGTCGGAAGACTTTGCGTTCCGCTCGCCTGCGTGGGCAAAGCCCACGGTAAGCGCGAACACCGCGAGCAAGGCGAATACGGCCACGATTTTTTCGAGGTGGTGGAGCTTGCGTTCTTGCATACGTGGTCTGCGCCCGGTTGTAGGATTTTTCACGAGTGTATAGCAGCGCATAAAGAAAACGCAAGTAAAAATAAGGGGTTCCCTGGAGCTTCCTCGAAAGCGCGTGAAATATGCCGCGACCCTATGCGGCCTTGACCCGCTCCAGGGTCTCTTCGGCCCGGGCTGCCTCCTGCTGGAGCGACCACATGCGGGCGTATTCGCCGCCGGCGGCGAGCAATTCTCGGTGCGTGCCCCGCTCGACGATACGGCCCTGGGCAAGCACCAGGATCTGGTCCGCATCCATGACTGTGGAGAGGCGGTGCGCGATCACCAGGGTAGTACGCCCTTCGGAGATGCGTGCGAGCTCGGCCTGAATCGCCTTCTCGGCCTTGGAGTCGAGCGCCGAGGTCGCCTCGTCGAAGATCAGGATGCGGGGATTCTTGAGCAGCGCGCGGGCGATGGCCACGCGCTGTTTCTCGCCGCCCGAGAGCTTCAGGCCGCGCTCGCCGACCATGGTGTCGTACCCGGCGGGCAGCGACTCGATGAAGTCGTGGATGTGCGCAGCGCGCGCGGCCTCCGCGACTTCGGCGTCCTCTGCGCCCGGGCGACCGTAGCGGATGTTGTAGCGGATCGTGTCGTTGAACAGCACCGTGTCCTGCGGCACGATGCCGATGGCCGCGCGCAGCGACTGCTGCTTGACCTCCCGTACGTCGACCTGGTTGACCAGGATCGCACCGCCGCTTATGTCGTAAAAGCGGTACAGCAGGCGCGCGAGAGTCGATTTCCCGGACCCCGAGTGGCCCACCACCGCGACGCGGCGACCGGCGGGTATGGTGAAGCTCACTCGGTGCAGGATCGAGCGCGCCGCCTCGTACGAGAAGTCCACCTCACGGAACTCCACCGTCGCCGGGCCGGGCGGGACCTCGACGGCGCCGGGCCGATCCCCAACGTCGCGGTGCTCGCCGAGGAGCCGGAACATCCGGTCCATGTCGAGCAGCGCCTGTTTGATCTCGCGGTACACCATACCAAGGAAATTGAGCGGGATGTACAGCTGGATGAGCAGGCCGTTCACCAGGACCAGGTCGCCGAGGGTGAATGCCTGCTTCACCACGCCTTCGGCGGCGAGATACATCAGCGCCGTCACGGCGAGTGCGATGATGAAGGCCTGGCCGATATTTAGCAGACCGAGCGAGGCCTCGTTCTGCACCGCGGCGCTCTCGTACTTGCGCAAGTTCTCGTCATAGCGGCGCGCCTCGAACTCCTCGTTGCCGAAGTACTTCACAGTCTCGTAATTTAGCAAGCTGTCGATGGCGCGCGCATTGGCCTTCGAGTCGAGCTCGTTGGCATGACGCCTGATCTCCATACGCCATTCGGTCACCAAAACGGTAAACGCGAGGTAGACCACCACCGCGCCGAATGTGATGGCGGCGAAGCGCCAGTCGAATTTCTTGAGCAGCACCGCGGCGACCAGCACGAACTCGAGGATCACCGGGATGATCGAGAACAGCAGATACGACAGCAGCGTCGAGATACCACGCGTGCCGCGCTCGATATCGCGCGACATGCCGCCGGTCTGGCGCTCGAGGTGGAAGCGGAGCGACAGCGAGTGCAGATGGCGGAACACGCCCAGCGCGACACGCCGGATGGCGCGCTGGGTGACGCGCACGAACACGACGTCGCGCAATTCGGCGAACAGCGTCGTGGAGAAGCGCAGGATGCCGTAGACCGCGAGCAACGCGAGGGGCACCGCCAGCACCGCCGTGCGTGGATCCAGCCCGTCCACCACCTCCTTCATGACCAGGGGCACGCCGACGTTGGCGAACTTGGCGCAGGCGAGGAACGTCAGGGCGGCAGCGACACGCCACTTGTACTCTAGGAGATAGGGAACCAGCAGCCGCAGGGTGCGCCACTCGGTTCCGGAAAGCCGCTCCGTCGGGGCGGATTGATGCGAGCGTCGGGCCATGGCGAGCCCGGCATTCTAAGCGCTAAGCGTCGGGCTTTTCCTTCCCGGCGCGCTGCAAGAGGCCCAACAGCGCAAGCAACAACCCTCCCGCACAGTACACGTCCAGGACGAGGGGCAGCAGGACCCAGAGCCAGGGCCAGTGCAGGGCGTAGCCATGCTTGAGCGCCCAGCCCACAGTGAAGAACGCGGCGAGCGAGCCCACTACCCCCGGCAGGAACGGGATTCCCGAGAGACCGGTTCCCCGTGGCCGGCCACGTCTGGCGGCGCGCCAGACCTGGAAGTTCATGACGGCTCCGCCTAGGAAAAACAACCAAGCCATCGACAACAGGATGATGCCGAGAAATGAAACACCGGTCACCGATCGATCTCCAGAATGCGAGCCGCCGACGAAGGTTCGCATAGCCGACCAACGCTCGCCACCGGTTGACGCCCCCCTTCGGGGTCCATATCATTCAAACGTTCGTTTAAATATTGCCCTGATCCTCATGGCCCTTAGCGCCCTCAAGCCCCAGCACGAAACTCGCACCCGTATTCTCGACGCCGCCGAGGAGCTGTTCATGCTGCACGGATTCGAGGCAACCTCGATGCGGCTGCTCACTTCCACCGCTGGGGTCAACTTGGCGGCCGTGAACTATCACTTCGGATCCAAGGACGCGCTCATCGAGGCACTATTCCGTAGAAGGCTGGACCCGATGAATGCGGAGCGTCTCGAGGCACTCGACGCGCTGGAGCGCGGCACGAAGGAGCAGCCGCTTGCGCCCGAGCAGATCATTCGGGCGTTCGTGCGCCCCAGCCTGCGCATGATCGAAAACGCGTCCGGGGGACGCAACTTCATCCGCCTGCTCGGGCGCACCTACACCGAACCGGCGGCCCCGATCCGCGCCTTGATCGGCCAGTTGTACGCACCGACGATGGAGCGCTTCAAGCAGGCGTTCGTCAAGGCGCTGCCCGAGCTGCCACGCGACGAACTCGTATGGCGGATGCACTTCATGTTCGGCACCCTGTCCTACACCCTCGCGGCAACCGACACCGTGCAACTGATCGCAGGCTGCAAGCCCGAGGACCGCTACAACGCCCAGTTGCTCGAAGACCGGCTCGCCGCATTTCTGACCGCCGGCCTGCTCGCGCCGCTACCGCAGCACCGAAACGTCAGGAAAGCCGCCTAGAAACCGGAGGTGATCATGTTCGCACTCATACTCGTCGCCATTGCCCTAGCGCTCGTCTTCGGCTACCTGCAGCTGCCGCTTCTTGCGTGGACAGTGGCCTTCGGCGCGCTGAGCGCTTGGTTTGCCGCGGCCGCCGGACTCGGGGCAGCCGCCAGCGTCGTTCTCGCGGTCGCGTTCATCGCGATTGCGGGGCTCCTCAACGTGCCGGCCCTGCGCCGCACGCTGCTGACCGGCCCGCTCCTCGGGATGTTCCGCCGCGTCCTGCCGGACATGTCGCAGACCGAGAAGGAGGCGATCGACGCAGGTACGGTGTGGTGGGACGCCGACCTGTTTTCCGGCAAGCCGCGCTGGGACAAGCTGCTTGCCACGCCGGCACCCAGGTTGACGCCCGAAGAGCAGGCGTTCGTCGACGGGCCCTGCGAGGAGCTGTGCGCGATGTGCGACGACTGGGAGGTGACCCACGAGCGTCAGGACCTGCCGCCGAAGGTCTGGCAGTTCATCAAGGAAAAGGGATTTCTCGGGATGATCATCCCGAAGAAGTACGGAGGACTCGAGTTCTCGGCGTTGGCGCACTCCGCAGTCGTAATGAAGCTCTCGACACGCTGCCAGGCCGCGGCCGTGACGGTGATGGTACCGAACTCGCTCGGTCCGGCCGAGTTGCTGCTCCACTACGGCACCGACGAGCAGAAGAACTACTACCTGCCGCGCCTTGCGAAGGGGCTCGAGATCCCCTGCTTCGCGCTTACCAGCCCCGAGGCGGGATCCGATGCCGCGTCGATTCCCGACTACGGGATCGTGTGCAAGGGCAGCTACCAGGGCAAGGAAGTGCTCGGCATGCGCGTGACTTGGGACAAGCGCTACATAACGCTCGGGCCGGTCGCGACCGTGCTCGGGCTCGCATTTCGCCTCTACGATCCCGATCGCTTGCTCGGCGGCGCGCAGGACCTCGGCATCACCTGCGCTCTCGTTCCGACCAACCATCCCGGCGTGAACATCGGCCGGCGCCATCTCCCGCTCAACGCGGTATTCCAGAACGGTCCCAACTCGGGCAAAGACGTCTTCATGCCGATCGATTGGATCATCGGCGGCAAGGAGTACGCCGGCAAAGGCTGGATGATGCTGATGAACAGCCTCGCGGCGGGCCGCTCGATTTCCCTGCCGACCTCCTCGGTCGGCGGCGCCAAGGCGATGGCGCGCTATACGGGGGCTTACGCGCGCGTGCGCAGCCAGTTCAGGACCCCGATCGGAAAGCTCGAGGGCGTAGAAGAAGCGCTGGGGCGGATCGCCGCGAACTGCTACATGATGGACGCAACGCGAATCATGACCGCCGGGGCGGTCGATGCGGGCGAAAAGCCCGCCGTGATTTCGGCGATCGCCAAATACCACATGACCGAGCGGGTGCGAAAGGTGATCGATGACGCTATGGATATCCACGGCGGCAAGGGGATCTGTCTCGGCCCGAACAACTGGGTCGGGCGCGGGTATCAGGTCGTCCCGGTGGGTATCACCGTGGAAGGCGCAAACATCCTCACCCGCAGCCTGATCATCTTCGGCCAGGGCGCGATCCGCTGCCATCCCTACGTGCTGAAGGAGATCGCCGCGACGCGCGAGGCCGATCCGGCGAAGGCGTCGGTGGCGTTCGACGAGGCGATGTGGGGCCACGTGGGCTTCGTCGTCTCGAATG
>JBAUTZ010000071.1:0-1813 GCA_049582445.1 Burkholderiales bacterium | reverse complement strand
GGCTTGGCCTGAGTCAGAGTCGCTGTCTGCGGCTCGCGCGGGGCGGCGGGCGCCGCCGGCAATCCGGGAAGCCCAGGGATGTCGGTCTGTGATGCCGCGGGGGCCGATGCGGGGGCCGCCGCGCCTTGCGCGGGCCCGCTGTTTCCCGCAACCGCTACTTGCCGCTCGACCGACGCCGGCTGCGGATTGGCATTCACCAGCGACGGAGGCGGACGAAGCTGGTACCAGAAGTAAATAATCGTGCCGAGCGCCACGGCGCCGAGCACCCCCAAGGCGATGAAAAACGGCAGGCGCGGATTCGGTTCTCTCATTTTCGCCTCGAACACCTTTTTGGCGGCGGCGCGCTTCGCGGCATCTCTGCGCGCGTCCTCGCTGCCGGCGCTTGCCGAAGCGCTGCGCTGGCGCGACGCGGCGGGTGGCGATGGAGGCGACTCGATGCTCTCGAGCGAGAGCTCGGCCCGGCGTTCCTGGGAGGCGCTCCGCGCGGAGATGTCGTCGGCGCCGATTTCGAGCGGCTGGGAAATGTCGGGCAATTCGTCGCGCGTGCGCACGTGGGGTGCTTCATCGGCGGGCACGCGGCCCTCTGTTGGCGGAGCGGACTCAGCCGCCTCGCCCGCAGTCCCCAGCTTGGCACGGCGCTCCGCCTCCTGCTTGGCCTTCTCCGCCTTCTTCAGCGCATCGAGGAGCAGGCTCATCTCAATTGCCGGGCAGCACGAGAGGCGCGTTGCGGCTGGGATTGGGCAGGGCGAGAAAATCCTTGGTGGGGACCTGATCGCGGAAGGCGGCGTAATCGCCCTCGATGCTGGCGTCCCGGATCACGGTCACGCGCAGGAAGATCACGAGCTCGGTCTTCTTGTTCTGGTCGCGGCGTTGCTGGAACAGGTCGCCGAGGAACGGAACCCGGTTCACTCCCGGGATCGTATCCTCGACTGACGAGCGCGTGTCCTCCATCAGCCCACCGAGCACCGCGATCTGGCCGCTCTGCAGGCGCAGCAGCGACTCCATTTCGCGCGTCTGGATAACCGGGATCAAGCTTTGGATCGGACTGCAGCCGGCGCCAATCCCGCCGCCGGTACCGCAGGGGTTGGCGAGTGCGGGGTTCGGGTCCGCGATGGAGTCGACCTGTCTGCGAATCGTCGGGCGCACGTCCACCAGCACGGTGTCGGAGTCGCTGATCTGCGGCACCACGCTCATGATCAGGCCGACGGGTGAGACGTTCGGCGTGGTGGTAAAGGTCGGGGGCGCGTTGACCGTGCCGCTGCCCGAGGTCGTTACGGTGGTGGTGCCGGGCTGCATGGTGAAGTAGACCAGGTCGTTGGTCACCCGCATCACCGCTGCCTGGTTGTTGAGCACGCTGATCTTCGGGCTGGAGAGCACTCGTACCTGGCCAAAGGACTCGAGCAGCTTCAGCGCCGAAGTGAAGTTCATGCTCGCGAGCGAGTAACCCACTTGAAACGCGTTGGTGGTGATGTTCGCAGGTGTGCCAGCGGATGATTGGCTGAACGTGAAGCCGGTTTGGCCGCCGGTAGGGGAGAACACGCGCGACCAGTCGATGCCGCGCTGATAGTCGTTGTTAAGCTGCACCTCGGCGATGGTTGCCTCGACCAGCACCTGGCGCTTGGCGCTCGCCATGACGTGGTCGAGGAACTCCTGGATCTTGGCGTGCTGACGCGAGGTGGCGCGGATGGTGAGGATGCCGGTCTCAGGATTGGCGATCACGGAGGCGGCTTCGCGGTAAGTGACCGGTTGCGCGGGCCCTGCCGGCGCAGGCTGCGCGGCAGGGGCCGGTTGCCCGCCGGCGCCGGGCGCTGCC